>JABDLI010000226.1 GCA_013003065.1 Phycisphaerales bacterium
GCGTCGCACCTTGCGCGGGGGAGTCAAACGCACCTTCGCGATGGACGCTGACGGCACGGACGCTTCGCTGTCCGTGGCACCCGGAGGTGTTGGAATCGGTCCCGGAAGGACCGTTGCTCGCACGATCGCGGACGCGGACCTCAGACCATCAACGCCGCCGGCGTCTCGATCAACCCCTTCAGCGTCTGCAAGTACCGCGCCGCCATCGCGCCGTCGATCACCCGGTGGTCATTGGAGAGCGTCGCGCTCATCTCGTGTCCGATCGTCAGCTCGCCATTGCGAACGACCGGCTTCTGGTGGGCCGCGCCGACGGCGAGGATCGCGCTGTTCGGCGGGTTGATGATCGCCGTGAAGTGCTCGACGCCGAACATGCCGAGGTTCGAGAGCGTGAAGGTCGAGTCCGACATGTCCTCGACGGAGAGCCCGCGGGTCCGGGCCTTCTCGGCGAGGGCCTTGGATTCGTGCGAGATCGCGCGGAGGCTCTTCTGGTCGGCGTTGCGAACGACGCCGACGACGAGACCACCGCCCCGATCGGCGGGGAGCGAGATGGCCATGCCGATGTTCACCTCGCCGTGGACGATGATGCTGTCGCCGTCCCACGACGCGTTGAAGTCAGGATGCTCGTACATGGCGAGCGCGCACGCGCGAACGAGAAAGTCGTTCACCGACAGCTTGACGCCCATGGGGGCGAGCTGCTCGTTGAGCGTCCCCCGCAGCTCCATGAGCGCGTCCATGTCGAAGGTCATCGAAACCTGATAGTGCGGGATCGAGCTGGCCGACTCGACGAGGCGGCGGGCGATCGTCTGACGCATGTTCGAGACGGGCACGCGTCCCGCGGCGAGCATCGCACCCGGGGCCATCGCGCCGACGGGTGTCGCGGGCACGCCGCGGGAAGCCGAGGCGGCAACCGGGGCGAGCTCGGTGCCTCGTGCCGATTCCGCCGGCGCGGCCGAGGGCGCCCGAGACGCCGCCGTCTCGACCGCCGCATCGATCGCCTGGAGGACATCGCGTTTGATGATCCGGCCGGCGGGTCCGCTGCCGTTGAGCTGACGTTCGTCGATCCCATGCTCCTCGGCGAGACGACGCGCCACCGGGCTGATGCGGATGCGCCCGCTGGACGTCTCGACGGGGCCGCCGTTCGGCGGTGAGCTCGCGCCCGGTCTGCCGGGAGACGCCGTAGGCGGCGCGGCGACCGCGGTGCCGCCTCCGGCCCCCTCGTCCTCCCCGGCGGCGCGGCTTGCGTCCCCGGACTTCGAGACGGCGGTCGTCGCGGCCGCGACGTCCTCGCCTTCTTCCGCCATGACCGCGATGACGGTCCCGACGTCCACCGAGGCGCCCTCGTCGACGACGATGCTGGCGATCGTGCCGTCGTCGTAGACGGTCAACTCCATCGTCGCCTTGTCGGTTTCGATGTCGGCGACGACGTCGCCGGAGGAAACCTCGTCGCCCACGGAGACGTTCCACTTGATGACGGTGCCGCTCTCCATCGTGTCGGAGAGCCGCGGCATGGTGATTTCAATCGGCATGGATCAGCTCGGTCCGCCCGTCAGGCATTGTAGGTGACCGCTCGCACGGCCTCGGTGATCTTGCGTGCGTTCGGCAGCATCTCCTGCTCGAGGTTCTGCGCGTACGGAGCGGGCACGTCGTCGCTGTGCACGCGACCGACGTAGTTGTCGAGGTCGTCGAAACAGTGCTGGTGGACCTGCGCGGCGATCTCCGACCCCGGCGAGGCAAAGGACCAGGACTGGTCCACCACGACGCAGTAGTTCGTATTCTTCACGGAGGCGACGATCGTGTCGATGTCGAGCGGACGGATCGTCCGGCCGTCGATCACCTCGCAATCGATGCCTTCCTTCGCCAGCTCCTCCGCCGCATCCAGGCAGAAGTAGACGGGCCGGCCGAAGCTCACGACGGTGCAGTCCTTCCCGGGGCGCACGATCTTCGCCTGACCGAAGGGAACCGTGTACTCCTCCTCGGGCACCTCTCCGGTGACCGAGAGCAGCCGCTCGGACTCGAGGAAGAACACGGGATCCTCGTCGCGGATGGCCGTCTTGAGCAGGCCCTTCGCGTCGTACGGCGTGTGGGGAATCGCGATCTTGACACCGGGCACGTTCGAGTACAACGCCTCCACGCACCAGGAGTGCGTCGAGCCGAGCTGCCCGCCGGCGCCGTCGTTGCCGCGGTAGACGATCGGGCAGCCGACCTGACCGCCCGACATGTACAGCATCTTCGGCGCGTTGTTGAGAATCGGGTCGGCCGCGACCAGGCTGAACGACCAGCTCATGAACTCGATGATGGGACGCAGCCCCATCATCGCGGCCCCGATGCCGAGCCCGGCGAACCCGGACTCCGAGATCGGCGTGTCGATGACACGACGCGGGCCGAACTCGTCGAGCATCCCGCGGCTGACCTTGTAGGCGCCGTTGTACTCCGCCACTTCCTCGCCCATGAGGAAGACCCGCTGGTCGCGACGCATCTCTTCGCTCATCGCCTCGCGGAGGGCGTCGCGGAACTCGATGGTTCTGGTCATGGTCGTCCGGCTCGGGCGGGGTGGTGGTTGAAGGCGGGGTTGACGGGTTTACGGACGACGCTCGGAGCGTTCCTGCATCATGGGTGGCGGGCTCGTCCCCAGATAGGGCCCCCACCGCTCGACGTAGACGTCCGTGTAGAGCTCGTCGAGGTCCGGCGGCGGCGACTGCTCGGCCCACTTCACCGCCTCACGCACCTCGGTGCGGACGGATTTCGTGAGCGACTTGTATTCGTCCTCGGACAGGCCGTGCTCGCTCATCATGTAGTCGGCGAGCTTGTCGATCGGATCCTCGGCTTCGAACTTGGCCTCTTCGTCCTTGGTGCGGTACTTCCGCGGGTCGGACATCGAGTGGCCCTTGAACCGATACGTGCGGATCTCGACGAACGCGGGTCGCGAGGCAGCGCGGCACGCATCGACCATGGGCTTCATGCCGTTGTAGACGTCCATGACGTCCATGCCCTCGATCACGGCGCTCTCCATGCCGTAGCCGATGGCCTTGGTCGTGATGTCGTGCCCCATCGATGTCCCGCGGGTAATCGACGTGCCCATCGAGTACCCGTTGTTCTCGACGACGAAGATGACGGGGATGTCGAGGACGCTGGCGAGGTTGAGCGCCTCGTGGAACGCGCCCTGGTTGAGCGCGCCATCACCGAGGAAGCAGAGCGTCACGCGGCTGGAGCTGCCGCCGTTGATCACCTCGTCCTCGTACTTGGTCGCGAAGGCGAGCCCGGTGCCGAGCGGCGTCTGCGCGCCGACGATGCCGTGACCGCCGTACATGTGGTTCGGCACGTCGAAGAAGTGCATCGAGCCACCCTTGCCCTTCGCGCAGCCGCCGATCCGGCCGAACATCTCGGCCATCGCGAACCGGGGCTCGAGTCCCCGCGCGAGGGCGTGGCCGTGATCGCGGTAGGCCGTCACGATCGGATCGTTCCGATTGACCGCCGCGGTGCATCCGACGGCGACCGCCTCCTGCCCGATGTAGACGTGGCAGAAACCACCGATCTGACGGTTCTGGTAGGCCTGCATGGTGCGGACCTCGAACTCGCGGATCAGCAGCATGTCACGGAGCCAGCTTCGCAGCACCTCCGGCCCGAGGGCGGCGGCGAGGTTCTCGTCGGCGGGGCGGGGCTTGGGAGGGGCGGTCGGCATCGTGCGCATCGGCCGTGTCATCGGTGGCTCTCGGAACGGGCGTCGGGGGCCGCGCGACGTCCACCGGGGTGGCCGGCTCGCGGCGAGGATCGACGGGATCTGCGTTGCACGCCCTGGGTCATCGATCGTAGTCCAATCCAGAATCCCCCGCCATCGGGGGAGAAACGGGCTCCGGGGAGTCACGAGACCGTCGAATCTTCATTATACCGGCCCGCCTCTCAGGGAATCCGGGGCGAGCGAAGACCCGCGGCGAGTCGGCCCCGCGAACTGCCGATACCAGGACGAACCGCGGAGCCCCTTCCATGTCGCTGCGACCTCCCGACCTCGGACTGATCGACCTCGCGACCGGATTCCTGCTGCGAAACTGTGGCTCCGACGGTCAGTTCGTTTATCGGATCAACCTCGACCCCGAGTCCACGGTCAAGCCCAAGTACAACATGCTTCGGCATGCCGGCGCGCTCTACGCGCTCGCGGAAGCCGTGCCCCGCGATCCCGACCCGGCTCGGTGCGACGCCGTGCGTCGCGCGGCCCGCTTCCTGGTCGATGTTGCCGTGGCCGAGGTGCCGGAATCGGGTGACTTGCTGGCCGTGTGGTCACCGCCCGGGCTCACGCGATCGAAACGCCCGCTTCAGGCCAAGCTCGGGGGCAGCGGTCTCGGTCTGCTCGCCTTGACCACGCTCGAGTCAGCCGTTCCGGGCTCGGTGCCGGAGAACGTGTTCGCCCCCCTCGCGCGGTTCATCTGCTTCATGCAGAAGGAGGACGGCAGCTTCTACTCGAAGTACGTGCCGGAACAGGGTGGGCGACGCGATCGTTGGACCAGCCTCTACTATCCGGGCGAGGCCGCCCTGGGCCTGGTGCGACTCTTCGAGCGAGACGGCAACTCCCAATGGCGCGATGCCGCCGCCCGCGCGCTCGCGTATCTCGCGCGAAGCCGGGCCGGAGACGAATCGGTGCCCGCCGATCACTGGGCGTTGCTCGCCACCGCCCGGTTGCTCGAACAGACGAACGGTACCGATCGTTCGGTGGAAAGAGGCGTTCTCATCGCGCACGCGGTTCAGGTGTGCGAGAGCATCCTGCGCGAACAGGTGTGGGAGACCGATCAGCCGGCGTTCGTCGGGGGCTTCGCATCCGACGGTCGCACCACGCCGACCGCGACGCGTCTGGAAGGCATGCTCGCGGCGCTCACGTTCCTGCCCGACGCGGACCCGGAGCTTGCGCTGCGTCTTCGTTCCTCGATCGACTCGGCCATGGGGTTTCTGCTGCCGGCCATCCTCACCGACGGCCCCCACGCCGGCGGAGTCCCCCGCGCCGTCATGCGGTTCGCCGACGATGATCCCCGCAACGTGCGGTCATTCAACCGGCGGGCGACGGAGGTGCGGATCGACTACGTGCAGCACGCGTTGTCGGCGATGATGCAGTACGAGCGTTTGTTCGGCGGGCTGCCGCGGGTCGCCGACCACCGGCGAAGCGCGTAGCACGCGGACACGGACGCGGACACGGACACGGACGCGGACACGCACGCGGTCACGCCCGCCGCCCCTCGGCCCGGACCCGGGCCGACTCGACAACTCTCACGCCCGGTCCAGCTGCCGGTACTGCACCGCCTCCGCCACGTGATGCGAAGCGACGCGCTCCGCCGCCTCCAGATCAGCGATCGTGCGCGCCACGCGACGGATCTTGTCGTACGCCCGCGCGCTGAGGCCGAGTTCGGTCAGCGCCTGCCCGAGCAGAACCCGTGCCTCGTCGGGCATCGCTGCGAAACGATCGAGGTCGGCGCCGCTGAGTTCCGCGTTGGTGGTGTCGCCCTGACGACGACGTTGGGCACTTCGAGCCGCAACGACCCGCGCGCGAACGGTCGCGCTGTCGGTCCCCCGCCGCCGCGTCGTCAGCTCCCGGAACGGGACGGCGGGAACC
>JABDLI010000242.1 GCA_013003065.1 Phycisphaerales bacterium
GCGGGGTACTGGGCGCGAGTCTTCGGCGGAGTCATCATCGTGCACCAGCCGCGCTGGTGGTGTGACGGCCCTGGGCCAGTATGCGCAAATCTCGGTTCCGCAGATTCTCTGCGCCCTCGCCGAACGACGGTCGCCTGGACTCATGGCCCGCCTACTAGGAGACCTGCCATGACGAAACAGCGCAGTCGCCTTCGTGATTCGAGGCTCCTCCGCATCTTCACAGCCGCAGCGGCTTCACGGTTAGCGGCATGATCATTCTGTTTCGGCGTCGCGTCTGTCCTCGACGTGGATAACCGTGAGAGTCGCGGCATCTTGGTTACGCTTTGAACGTCCGTGTAGCCCGATCGCCAACTCGCCAGGATCGTCATCGAGCTCGTCGGGAAGCACAAGCGTCAGGATGTCGCGATGGTGGGATGTGACAACCCAACCATCGCCCGTCTTCAATGTGACCGTTGAGAAATCACCCGCAGCCGACCCGCCGTGGACGGGACCCCATTGCTTCATCAAGTGAACCGCTTGGTCTTCGAGATCTCCCTCGAGCGCCTCAATGATCACGCAAGTGCCGTTTTCGAATAGGACCCAGGACTTGTGACCGCCGAGGATGATCGCGCGCCAAGTACGAACAAGTCTGTCCTTCATCGAGAGGCCTCGAGATCTGCCGATGCTGGATGCTCTTTCGGGAAACGAGACCGTAGCCGCACGACGGGTCGTCAATTGCAGGATGATAGCACGGCGTTCGGCCGATCCTGCCGGCGCGACGCTTTCCCCGCCCGCCATCATCCGTCCACCGGAGTGCATGCGAGTAATGTGTCTGAGATCGCTTGCGACGAGCATGCACCGTGAGCGCGGGCGGCATCGGGCAACGAGATCATTCATCGACGTCGCCGGTTGCTCTCGCTGCTATCCGGCAACATCGACATCTGGTCGCTCCACCAACCACGCGAGTGCCCACTCGCGTCCGGTGGTCAGGTCCTGTGTTGCCGACAGAGACACTCTAGTGGCTCAGGTGAACTCCACGTCTTCCAAGAGTTCCCCTGGCACGAGTGCCGCGTAGTGCCGCCGGCAGATCTCCGGGCTGTTCCCCATCATCGTGCTGATCTTGAAGAGGCTCACGCCGCGCTGGGCCAAGAGGGAGCCGAAGGTGTGGCGGTAATGGAGGCTGGTCCAGCGCAGGCCGTGGCGGAGGTTGGCGGTGGCGAGGTCCTGGCTGAAATTGTCCGGATCGTAGCGTTGGCCGCGGGGTGAGAGGATGAGCCAGGTGTGGCTTGGCTTGTAGTCTTGCTCGCTGCACGTTTCTTCGACTTGCTCTTGATCTTGGTCGTGCCCTCGGTTGCGGGTCTTCCTCCGAGTGCGGTTCTGTTCGACGCGGTACTCGTCGAGGATCGCACCGAGGTCGTGGCTGATGGGGACGGCACGGTTTCTTCGCGTCTTGGGTTGCCAGGATTCGTCGCCGACGTGCTTGGCCTGGACGCGGATGAGGCGGCTCTTGCGATCGATGTCCTGGGGCTGGAGCCAGAGGGTCTCGCTTCGTCGCAGGCCGGCGTAGATCATGATCGCGACGGCGGTGCGGATCGTCGGGGCGTCTTCGAGGGCCTTTAGTTGCTCCTGCACCTGCTCGAGGGTGAGGAAGCGGATCGTCGGGGCGGGGACGCGCCAGCGTCTGGCCTTCGCGGCGGGGTTCGGGGTGCGGCGGTCGGGGTGGATCATGCCGTGGAAGTCGATTGCGTAGGCGAGGAGGCGGTGGATCATCGCGCGTTCCTCGTTCAGCGTCTTCGGCCCGACCACCTGCGCCCGCTCTTCGAGGCGACGGTTGATGAGCGGGGTGGTGATGTCCTCGGCCCGGCTCACGGCGAGGATCGTGGGGGGGAGGTTGGCGAGCACCCGCCGGTCGTTCGGGCGTTTCCGGGCCGGCTCGAGCGCGGGGACGATCGCGCCGAAGATCGACCGCAGCCGGGAGATGTCGTTGTTGACCGACTTCGGGGGCAGGCGGGTCCTCAGGTGGGCGACGAAGTTCGTCAGCAGCTCGTCGAGAGGTGTCTGCGTGGCTTCCTGGAGGATGCCCGTGGCCTGCTCGTACTCGAGCTTCTGCTTGATCTTCTCGGCGACCTTGCGGCACGACGTCTTCGTTGCGATCTCACGCTGCCGGCCGTTCACGTACACGCGCACGTAGTAGCGCGCGCCCCGTCTGGTGAGGCTTGCCATCGTCGAACGCTCCCGGGCCCGGGGCCCAGCTTGGACAGAGGCGTGAGGACTCCGCCCGCGCGTTCGCCGGCACTCGTGCGTTCACCGGCACCCGTTCGTTCACCGGCAAGTGAAGCAAGTGAAGAATGAGTGAAGCGGGATGTGGTGCGTTCAAAAACGAACACAAGCAGAGCCTCGTAAGTGCACGGCTCTGCTTGAGTTGAGTGAAATAGCGGGGGTAGGATTCGAACCTACGACCTCCGGGTTATGAGCCCGACGAGCTACCAGACTGCTCTACCCCGCAATCGGTTTGTGAGGCGTGGATTCTATCGGGTCGGGCGGGGTGGTCAAGTTTGGTGGGGGTGTGGCGGAAGGCGTGGGGTGGGAGGGTGGATGCGGTCGTGGGTTTGGCCGCGGCCGCGGCCACGGGCACGGCCAACGGACGCGGGCACGGACGCGGTCGCGGACACGGTCGCGGGTCCGGTCGCGGATGCGGGTCCGGTCGCGGACACGGACGCGGTCGCGGGTCCGGTCGCGGGCACGGTCGCAGTCCCCGTCTCGGCGCTCGTCACCGCTTCGCCAAGTCCGTCCGCGCTCGATCCACGCCAAACCCCAACGCCTGAAACCACGGATACAGATCTTCACCCACCGCCCGGCTCCAGACGGCGACGCAATCGTCCATCGAGTATCCGTTCCGTCCCGGCCCGAGCGTGACCCGCTTCGTGCGGAAGTACTTTGCGAGCGCATCCGGGCCGAATCGGCGTTCGAGCTCCTCGAAGACGAAGTAGGACTTGCCCCAGACGAGGTCGCGGGGGGCGTCCTTCGCGAGCGGGTCGATCGTGGTGAGGTCGGGGTCGTGACGCCGCGCTCGTGCGATCTGTCGGGCGAGCGTCTCGTCGGCTTCGGGGTGGCCCAGGCGTCGGCCGACCTGGATGCCCAGGTACGTCGCGATCGGCTCGTTCCACAGCGGCTCCGCGTAGGGCAGCACCCAGGAGTGCCCCGCCTCGTGCGCGATGAGCTCGACCATCGGGTACCGCCGCTCCGGGAAGTTGCCCCACCAGGCGCCGATCGCGATTCGGCGTCCGCTGGAGAACCCGCCGCCGCCGGTGGGGAGGATGAGCAGCGACTTGATCATGCCGGGCGACGGCTCGACGCCGGTGATCGCCACCAGGTGCGGCCGCACCTCTTCGTACACCGCGTGCACGGCGTCGGCGAATTGCTCGGTGCCCGCGTGAAACTCGAGCGTCAGCGGCCCGATCTCCCGCTTCCCCTCCGCCCGCGTGTGCCGGTGCGGCCGCGCCGGGTCGATGGCCTTGGTTTCGGCCCGCGTCACGAGCATCGGTGTAACCCACGCGGCGTTGATCGGATCGCTCGCATCGGGCTTGCGGCCAAAGAGCCCGCGGCTGCCGACAAGAACGTGGCCGTCGCCGACGCGGGCCGCCGCGAGGACGGGGCGGTCATCCGCGTCCACAACGAGCGGCGACCAACGCTCGTCGATCTCGAGCGTGCGGCCGCGGCGGAAGACGATGTCCGCACCCGCCAGGTCGCCGACACCCCGCAGCGGCTTCTGCGCGGCGGTCGTGGTCAACGCCACGCCAAAGCGTTCCGCGACCGCCTGCCCGGGGGGCATGGGATCGGCGCCATCCGCCATCAGGAGCAGGGCGCCTCCATCGGCAACGTACGCCGCAACATGATCGATGGCGGCGGGCGTGTACGGCAAACGCCGATCGCCTTCGCTGAGGACGAGCAGGTTCACGTTCTCCAGATCCAGCCGCGACAGGCTGCCCCAGTTGCGCGCGTCCCGACCGGACTCGGCGAGGTACTGCCGGTGGAACCGACCATCCATGTAGAACGTGAACGTCTGCGAGATGTCGCAGACGGAGTGGACGGTGGGCGACGCGTTCGCTCGCGCGGGAGCAAACGCGAGCGTGGCCATCAGCAGGACGAGCAAACGCACGCCGTCATCATACGGTGTCGGGGGAGGGACTCTTGCGGGCGGTGAGCGGGCGGGGGCGTCAGACCGAGCGGCGGTCGCGGTTGATCATGCCCATGCGGGTGATCCGCTGCGCGTCGCCGTCGTCGAGGTCGATGAACTCGATGCCGCAGAGCTTCTTGAACAGCCCGGCGCGGCGGGTCCAGACGACCTTGCACTTGAGGCTGACCTCGCTGCCGAGACCGCGGAGCGTCGTCTCGAAGATACCCTTGGGTACGCGGCTGCAACGCAGACGCATGCCGGTGCTCGAGAGATCGACGACCTGGCCGCGATCGCAGATCACCGCCTCCTGGCTCAGCCGGCCACGCCGCCGTCGGCCGGTGGTCGGCTCGGCAAGGTTGGTCACGCCGGCACGCGGGTCGTATCGCATAAGGCAGGTATCGGTCGTCCGCCGAGGTCGAATCAGCAATTCACGATGGGACGCAACAGGTCGGGTGCGGTCGTGCCGGTCGGGTCCACTCGCACCGCGGGGCCCGACCCCGAGGGCGGCGTGGTCGCCAGCCGCGTCGCGCAAACCGGGCCGGTTGCCGGATCTTTGTATATAAGGATACCGCCCCGTCCGGTAACTCCGGCGCGGCCAGCCGCGGGCAACACCTGCGGGCAGCGGTTGGGACGCCCCGACGGGAGGCGATGCCCACTGCCCGCGATCGCGCCGACAGGTCCGTCGCCGTGGTTTCAACGGCCGGCGTGGTCGATTTGCCGATAACCGACGGTCATGCGGGGCGTCTCTGCAATGCTGGACCGCGTCGATCCGGGGTGGCTCTTCGTCATCGCCGGACTCGCGATGGGCGCGGCCACCGTGCTGGTGCCGACGGCCAATGATCTCGCCGATCTCCGGCACATGCTCGCCGACCTGGAAACACAGGAGCTGCGTTTGAGCGAGCGGCTCGAAGCCCACGCTCGGTTTCTCGACGACCTGGAACGACGCGATCCGACGCTCTTGCCGCGTCTTGCGGCGAGTCAGCTGAACCTGCTGCCGGAGGGCGAGGAAGCGCTCATCCTCGTCGAGCACCCGTCGGCGTCGGTGACCGAGTGGATCGACGCGAGCGTCGCCGCGCGAACGCAGCCGGGAGCGCCGACGCATCCGGCGTTTCGCGCGACCGCGCTCAGCCGCCTCACCGACGGCCCCCCTCGGCTCTGGGTGATCGCGGCGTCCGCCGTGTGTGTCTTTGCCGGACTCCTGCTGGGACCGGCGTTGCCCGAGCGTGCGTCGTCGCGTCCAGGGCAGTCGTCCCGACGCTCCGCGGGACCGGCTTTGGCGTCGCGTCACCGCCGGCGGCGGGTGGCGGTCAATTCGGTGTCATTGCCCCCCGCATTTGACGCTGGCGAGGCGAGCGAGAGAGAGTATGCTGCCGCCGGCGCCGGTCCGGCCGCGGAACCCGGGGGAACCGACGCCGACGCGAATCAAAGCGGGGTCATGAACATGACGGCGCAATCAACCGGCATGCCGCACGGCGAGAGCATGCATGGGGTCGACGAGTTCTCCGGTCTCGAGACAATCGAGATGAGCGACTTCTCGTCGGCCGCGATCGGGCCGTCCGACGATGACGTGATGGGGCCGCCCGATGATGATGACGTGATCGTGCCGCCCGATGACGACGTGATCGCGGTCGAATCGGAGGCAGGAGACGCGGACGAGGATGACCTCGACCCACGCGAAGGCACTCGGTACGTCGACGAAGATGGCGACGTTCACGACGAAGACGAAGACGACGAGGATGATCCGGACGCCGACAGCGATGACGGCGAGGAGGAGTACGTCTACGTCGACGAAGACGGCAACGAGATCGACGC
>JABDLI010000270.1 GCA_013003065.1 Phycisphaerales bacterium
GTCTGGCACGGGCACGGACACGGGCACGGACGCCCATTGCGCAACCGCCCAACCCAACCTGCCCGAGGCGGCATGGACGCCGCCGGTAATCGCGCAGCCCTGCACCCGCCGGAGGCGGTGCGAAAAATAGTCCGAACCCACGTCCAAATCTTCACTGACCAGCTCGCAGGATGCGAGCGTCATATGCGACCCACGACAACTGGGGTCGAGCCGCACGACGCGGCGTGAACAACGCGGCAACCGGCGTCCGGCAAGCACAGCCACCGTCCACTGGCAGGATGCCAGCGCAAGGGTCCACGTCCAGATCTTCCCAAGCGAGGCGGCATGGACGCCGCCGGTCCCCGCGCGGTGGGGAAAATTGGAACTCGAATGGGAATGGGAATGGGAATGGGAACTGGAATGGGAATGGGAAGTGGAAGGGGACCCGGAGATCGGGGAGCGGCGAATGGGGAACTGGAATTCGTTGAGCCGGTCCCCCCGCAGCCCCCCGAACGGCAACTGCGTGCGCGCACGGCCGCGGTCACAGACCCCCGCCGCCCTCACCCCCCCCGCGGGCGCAACTCCGGACACGCCGCCAAGAGCGTCCGGGTGTACTCGTGCGTCGGTGTGCGAATGACGCGATCCCGCGGGCCGATCTCCACGATCTTCCCGGCGTTCATGACAGCGACGCGATCGCACAAGTGGTTGACCACCGCCATGTCATGGCTGATGAAGAGATACGAGAGCCCGAACTCGTCCTGCAGATCGCTGAGCAGGTTCAGGATCTGGGACTGGATCGACACGTCGAGCGCGGAGGTTGGCTCGTCGCAGACGATGAGGTCGGGTCGCAAGGCCAATGCGCGGGCGATCGCGATGCGTTGCCGTTGCCCACCGGAGAATGCGTGCGGATATCGATCGGCCGCGCCGGTCCACAGCCCGCAGCGCACGAGCAGGTCGTTCACGAGCGTGGTGAGCTCCGCGCCCCGCGCGATGCGGTGAACCAGCATGGGCTCGGCGAGGATCTGACCGACCCGCATCCGCGGGTTGAGCGACGCCGTGGGATCCTGGAAGACGATCTGCATCGCGCGTCGCAACGCCGGTGCGCGTCGCCGTGGGGGCAGCGTCTCGCCGCGGTAACGCACCCGGCCGGCAGTTGGAGAGACCAGACCGAGGAGCGCCCGGCCGACCGTGGTCTTGCCGCACCCCGACTCGCCGACGAGGCCGAGTGTCTCACCCACCGCGAGGTCGAAGCTCACGCCGTCGACCGCGCGCACGACGTGACCCCGCCGCCCGCCTCGCAACGGAAAGTGCACCTTGAGGTCACGGACCTCCAGAAGCGGAACCGGTGTCGCGCCGGACCCGGCCGGAGCCGGCCGGGAGAGGGTGCTTCTCGTCATCACGGCTGGACACGCATGAGCACCTTGGCGTACTCGCCGTCGGGGAGGACCACGCCGGCGGAGACACCCGCCCGCAGGTTGTAGCTCCGCAACAACGCGAGCAGCTCATCCACATCCGTGACCGGATAGTCCATGATCGTGACGATGGTGGTGCCGACCGGGATCTCTTCGGCCAGCTCCGAGCCGTCGACGAGCGCCTCGACGGTCACGCCCTTCCGGAAGGGGATGTCCAGACGCGCCGCGTCCTCTTCGGTGGCGGTCCGCATGCGGGCGATGCCGAGCTGCCGGATGTGATTGCGGGACTGCTGCGGCGGGAGCTGGCCCGTGTCCCGCAGATAGTCGAGGCGATCGAGCGTGACGTCGATCGTGATGCGTTCGCCGGTCTGGTTGTCGAGGTCGGGGCGGTAGAGCGCGAGCCGCGCGACTTCACCCGGCTCCATCGAAGAGATGATCGAGCGAAGCTGTGCCGTCGTCGACACCTTCCGCTCGTTGACGTGCGTGATGATGTCGTACGTCTGGACACCGGCGGCCGCGGCCGGACCGTCGCCACGCACACCTCCGATGAGCACGCCGGTGCCGATGAAGCCGAAGCGTTGCGCGCCGCTGACGTTGAGCTCCTCCGGCACGACACCGAGCAGCCCCTTCTCGACGTATCCCTTCTCGATGATCTGTCGCACCACCGGCTCGATCATGTCGAGCGGGATGGCCAGACCGATGCCGGCGAACTGGCCTTCCTCGAGCGAGTTGCGGCGACCGGTGGCGATCGCCGTGTTCATGCCGATCACCCGGCCCCGGTAGTCGGTGAGCGGACCTCCGGAGTTGCCGGGGTTGATCGCGGCGTCCACCTGGATGAAGTTCTCGTACCCGCTGCGGCCGAGGACGTCGACGTGCCGGCCCTTACCCGAGACGATGCCGGCCGACATCGAGAATCGGAAGTCGAACGGCGAGCCGAACGCGAAGACGAGGTGCCCCTGGCGAATGGGATCGGCGAGCGATCCGCGTTCGGCGGAATGCAGTCGGCCGGGCGGGATCTTCAGGACGGCGATATCGGTGGTTTGATCGAAACCGACGATCTCGGCGTCACGCAGCTCGCCCGTGAAGAGCTGCACCTCGATGCGTCCGGCGTCACGCACGACGTGGTGGTTGGTCACCACGTATCCCTCGTCGTCGTAGATCCAACCGGAGCCGGTGGAGAGCGATGTCATCGACCGGCGGTCCGCGACCGGCTGCTGCGCGTTGATGTGCACGACGGAGGGTTCGACGAGTGCGGCGATGTCGTCGAAGGCCTGGTTGAACTGAGCGAGGACGTTGCCCTCTCCCAGCCGCAGGCTCGCCTGGATCATGCGGGCTTCGGTCTGCTTGTAGGTCAGCTTCTGGACCACCCCGGGCCCGAGGAAGAGCACCGCCATCGCGGTGACCAGAACGATGAGGCTGGGGCCGTACCCGTTCAACCTGCGCATGACGCGAACTCCTCGTGCGGCGGTCCCGGGTGGGGCCACCCGCGATTGGGCGAAATGGTCGGACGGTCAGCCGGCCACGGCTAGAGCCCGTCTTCCTCGCCGTCGATCATCTTATAGGGATGGGTCCCGAGGTCGTTCTTCCTGACCTTTTCGACCCAACGCTCCGCCGCATGCACCAGCTCAGTCCCGGCGGCCGCGATCGGGCGGGCGAAGGAGGGCTGCCAGTCCGTGAGCCCGAGCAGATCATGCAGGACCACGATCTGACCGTGACACGCGGGGCCCGCACCGCAGCCGATCACCGGGATGGAGAGCCGGTCGACGATGCGTGCGGAGACTTCGTTCGGCGCGGCCTCGATGAGCAGCATGGCGGCGCCGGCGGACTCCATGACCGCGGACGCCTCGATCATCGCCCGCGCTTCCTCCGCCGTGCGTCCCGCCGACGCGTAGCCGCCGGCGCGTTTGACCTGCTGGGGGCGACAGCCGATGTGGGCAACGACCGGAATGCCCGCCCGCGCCATCCGCTCGATCAGTGGCGCATCTTTGGCATCGACCTCCAGCTTGACCGCATCGGCGGTTCCCTCGGTGAGGAATCGGCCGGCGTTGCGGATGCCCTCGGCCTCATCGGCCTGGTAGCTCATGAACGGCATGTCGCCCATCACGAACGTGCGTGGCGCGCCGCGTTTCACCGCGGCGGTCAGCGTGATCAGAAAGTCGAGCGGCGCGTGGATCGTCCCGGGAAGACCCAGGATCATCTCCGCCGCCGTGTCGCCGACGAGCAGCATCGGCACCCCCGCCCGCTCCAGCCATCGCGCGGTCGTCGCGTCGTAACACGTCAGAGCGGCGAACCGCTCGCCCTGACGGACCATGCGGCGGATCGTGCGCAGCGTGACCGGCGCGTGGTCGGCTCGAGAGGATTCGGAAGAGGAGGAGCTCGGCTTCGCCGCGAGGGGAGCGTGCGGCGGACCGGCGGAGGTTGTGCTCATCGCGGTAGTGTAGCGCACGGTCGCGAAGACGGCCATTTTCGGCGTTCGGGTCCGCGACCGTGCCCGCATCGGGCCTTCCGCCGCCCGCCTACGCCCCCGCCCCGACCCCCTCGACCGACTGCGACCCACGCGTGAGCGTCACCTCGATGGGACCGGGCAGATGCACGTCACGCTGCGGGAACGGGATGTTGATGTCTTCCTCGTCGAACCGCATCTTGACGCGATGCATGACGTCCCAGTAGACCTCCCAGTAGTCGGCCGTGTTCGCCCACGGACGCGCGATGACGTTGACCGAGTTGTCGCCGAGCTCGTTGACGCGGATCGTCGGGGCGGGATCGTCGTGAACCTTCGGATGAGCCGTGATGACCTCGCGAATGATCTCGACCGCCCGGTCCATGTCGTCCGTGTAGCCGATGCCGAATACAAGATCCACGCGTCGCGTCGGCTTGCCGGTGACGTTCGTGATGACACCGTTCCAGATCTGGTTGTTCGGCACGAGCATGAGCTGGTTGTCGAACGTGAGGATGCTCGTCGAGACGAGGTTCATCGCCTCGACCTTCCCGGCCACCCCGCCGGCATTGATCACGCTGCCGACGTCATAGGGTCGGTTGAGCAGGATCAGGATGCCGCTGGCGAAATTGCTCAGCGTGCCCTGGAGCGCAAGGCCGATCACGAGCCCGGCGGCGCCGATCATGGCCAGCAGCGGTCCGATGTTGACGCCGAGCATGCTGACACCGATGACCAGACCGACGAGCATCGTGACGCGTCGCACCGCGACGACGAGCACGGGGGCGAGCAGGCTCGACGCCTTGGGCACCCGCCGGACCGCGGCGTGGGTGAGACGACCGAGCAGGCGGCTCACGATCCAGAAGACGAAAACGATGCCGAAGAACTTCGCGACGTTGAGGCCAATGCGAACGCCGCCGTCGGGGCTGCGAAACCACGCGACCAGCTGTGCGCGGAGGACGGAGAGATCCGTGAGGTTGAGCTTCTGTCCGGTGGCCGCGGCGATGTACCTGGCGTACGGCTCGGCGTCCCCCCCGCGACGCTCGACGAGGAGGATCGCGACCTGCATTCGCGCGACGATCGCATTGATGATCTGCTGCTGCTCCTGGGAACGCTCGGCCAAACGCGACTTGATCGTGGCCGCGTCGACGTTGTCGAACGCGCCGCCGGCCTCGGCCGTCGTCGCCTGAAGCTGGGCCAGTGTCTGTTCGAGCTTGGCGCCGTCGTTCAGCAGGATGTCGATACGCACGCGCTTGCGAATCTCGCGCTCGAGGATCTCGCGCCACTTGTCCAGACGCGCGAGGATCGCATCCATGGGGAGCGGCTGCATCTCGAGCTCGAATTCCGAGAGCGGGACTTCCCACGGCACGGGCCGTTCATGCGCGGCGGCCTCGGCCCGGACGACCGCGACCAGATCGCTGACCCGTTTCGTCAGCCTCGCCTCGCCGTCGGTCGCCGGGTCGACCGCGGGCGTGGCGGCGGTTGTCGCCGCGGGTTCCTCCGGAACCAGCCCTTCGATCGCCGAAACGTAGGCGCGGGCCGCCGCCACGACGCCCCCTTTCCGCTCGACCGCCGCGATGATGGCGTTCGCCCGAACGACCAGTTCGCTCTTGCGGGTCAGAAGCGTCGCGACCTCGGCGTTCGCGGCGGCGAGCCTCTCCGCGTCGTCAGCGGCCGCGTCGCGCAGCCGTATCTGCTGCACGATGGCGGTCGCCAGGGTCTCGGCGTGCTCCTCCAACCGGGTGAGCGTTTGCGTCTGGATCTGCTCCAGTCGCTCGAGCGGGATGGGCGCGAGGCGAATTCTCAGCGTCTCGACATCCTCGAGCAGCAGCTCGTCGACGAACCCCTCCTCGAGCACGGATCGCGTCGCCTGCCCCAGGGCGGTCGCCGGAATCACGAGGCTTGCGATGCAAAGAGCGAACAGGGCGACAGCAAGGCGGCGGGAGAGGGTCACGTGGGGGCTCCGGGTGAATGACGGCCGATCAGGAACGTACCGAGGGAACGGGTCGATGTCGACGTCCCGCGTCCGTCACCGTGATCGTGACCGCCCCCCTCACCACCCAACGGAGAACCGGTCCGCCTCCTCCGGCTTCGGCAGCGGTCCCAGCTCCGCGAGCTGCTGCGGACGCAGGACCATCTCCAGGCGGCTCGCCGCGCGGGCGCTGAGCTCGTTGCGGTCGTACGCGAGCCGTTGCAGCTCGCCCGTGCGTTTCTGGTACTCACGCCAGTCGTCGGGTTCGAACGAGGTCGGATCCATGCCGCCCTTGCTCACGAGCTCGACCATGGCGTTGCTGAGACGCTCGTACTCCGGACGATACGTGGCGGCGATCTCCGCCAACGACTCCCGTTGGTCGGTCGTCAGATCGGCGAGCTTCAGCGCACCGGTGAGATGCGTGTCGACGCACACCGGATCCTTGTACACCTTCGGATACGCGTCGACGCGGTACGCCCGCGTGAAAGCGTCTCTCTCCGCTGGCGGCAACGCGTCGCTGAACTCCGCCAGGAACTCCTTGTTGACCTCGGCCAGCCGACGCGCCGCGTCCTTCAGGCGGCGTCCGGGAGGACCGACGATCTCCTGGTAGCGGGCGGCGACGAGCAACCCCGTCTCGTCGTCCATCTGCGCTCGCGTCTGCATGGCCGTCAACGTGTCTTGCGCGTGTTGCAACGCGAGCTGTGCCTCGCGTTGCTCTCGGAGCACCGGCAGCGTGGCCGTGACGTACCGATCGACGATCGGCGTGAGCGTCTCGCGGACGTCGGCGTCGAGATCGGATGCCGTGACAAGATCGACCAGGTCGACCCCGGCCCGGGCGTTCCGCGCCCGCCCCCCGAACATCGTTGGTGCGGTCGTCCGCTGGTAGCGGGCGCGTTCGCGTTGCCGGCGGACTTGCTCGACCATCGCGATGCGGTCCTCGCCGAGCACCGCGGCCACGTCGTCGAAGAACGCATTCTCCAGCTGCATGATCGCGGCGAAGGCACGCTCGCGTTCCAGCCGCACCTGATCGAGAACGGCCTCCGTCGGCGGCGACGTGAGCCCGCTCTCCGCGTCGTAGGACCACATTGACTGACGCGCCGTGCGTAACGACGCCAGCTCGGGCAACGCCTTGAACCGCTCGATGTACCCGTTGAACAGCTCCTCGACCACGATCCGCTCGTCGGCGCTGAGTCCGAGATCGTCGGACCAATACCGGAGATCGGCCCGCGTGGCCTGCGGGGGCAGGAGGGGGTCGCCGGAGATGCTCTTGATCGCCGGCTCCTCCGCCACCGCTTCGACCGACGCGGCCGCACCGGCCGCGGGGGTGGCGGCAACATCGGCGGCCTCGGTCTCCGCCGGAGCGGCGAGCAGCTTGGCCAGCGTCTCTTCACCAACAAGCTCGCCGACGGTCTTCACGACCCTCTGCTGCAGCTCCGAGGCCTTGCCCCGCAGCGTCTGGAGCTTGCGTTGGTACTCCTGCATCGCCTCGCTGTTGAAGTCGAACGGGGAGAACGTCGAGCGGTGCTCGTCGATCAACGCCGTCGACTCGTCGATGATGCCGTCGAGCTGCCGGCCGAAATCGGTCACCGACGTGCGCACTGCCTCCTCATCCTCCGGCGCGAGCTTGAGCCGCTGGAGCGCCTCGTCGAGCCGCGTCAGAACCGGGATCTCCGCCAGGGGAGCGATCTCCGGATACGCCGCGCCGAGGTACGACAGCCGGTACGCGGCGGCGTCGTCGGGGGGCAGCATCGATCGAACGCTGCGGTAGGTGCGTTGGTTGAGCTTCTCGATCTCCCCGACGACCTTCTGCATCCGGATCGTGATCTCACGCCAGACCTGCTGCATCGCCTCCATGAGCTGCCGGAGCTGCTCGGGATCCCGCTGCGCTTCCTCCATGTCGAGGTCACCCAGACCGAGCTGCTCGATCATGTCGAACATGTCCAGGTACATGCGGCCGGTGCTCTCGCTGAGCTTGCGCATCTGGGTCGTCAGCCGGTGCTCGTACGCGGCGATCATGGGGTCGGTGACGGCAAGCGTCTCCGGGGTCAGTTCCAGCTTCCTGAACAGGGCACTCAGGTCGGCCGGCTTGCGGCCGGTGGCCCACAGCATCTGCTGCGCTTCGTACCGCGTGCGCTCCCGTTGCATACGCACCCGCGGCACCAGCGCGGCCTGGGTGTCGGTGAGGAGCGGCGGGAGCCGATCGAACAGCGAGTCGTCGATCCGCCGGATCTTGCCCTGCAGACGCTCGATGTCCTCGAAGATCTCCGCGACGACCTTGCGTTCGGGCATCATGCCGCCCTGTAACCCGCGGGTGCGCGAGAGAAAGTCGGCGATCTCGCCGTCACGCAGAACGCGGAACGTGAGCTTGTACTCGTCGTGGAGCGACTCGAACGCCTGCCGCTGCTGCGGGCTCAGCCCGAGGCGATCGGCGTATTGACGCAGCTCGCTCGTCGTGATCGGATCGGCGAGCGCGCCGTCGGTGCCCTGGGCGGAGACGCGGGGCGTCAGCAGAGCCGTCAGCGCGAGAACGATCGGAACCGCGATGCTCGCGCACGCGCGGCGGACAGGTCGCCATGACATGGGGAGTTCCTCCAGCAGAACCCGGGATTGTATGCCGAAGCTACATGACGCCGCCCAGACCGACCACGCGACGCCAGGCGCTGATCTGACCCAGGTGGACCATGTGATGTCCATTGCTCAAGAAGTTGACTGCGGCCCCGACCGTGGGGCACATCTCGCGAAAACGCCCCTCGGCGGGGTTCGGCCGGGCCAGGACCTCCGGCGCAATCGTGGGCAGGACGTCTGCGACCGCCCCGTACCGCTCCAGGTAGCAGGCGACCAGCTCGTCCTTCGGCGGGTAACGATCGGCGTCCGCGCTGCACTCGACGCCCGCGGCGAAGAGCTCCTTGTACCCCGCCCGCTCCTGCGTGAGATCGGCGCGATCCATCAGCGTGAGCATGCGATCCGGATAGAGGCACAGGTGGCCGAGACAGAACGCCGGATGATTCAGGTTCGGGATTGGCTGGTGCGCAAACTGCTCGGCCGGGATGTCCTTGACGAGCATCTCTCCGTAGCCGATGGCGAGACGCAGGCAAGCGGCGATGGCGTCGACGGCGGGGGTGGCGGTCGTGGTCATGCGGGTCTCCTCGATGCAGGACGGGGGAAGACGGTCAGATCCCGACGTAGCGGGCATAGATGCTGCGGGCGAGTTCCGGTTCGGTGGTGCCCTTGATGATGGCGCGGCCGTTGGAGAAGAGCGTCAGCTCGATCGCATCGCCGTCGGGGCCGCGTTCGTCGCGAAAGACGCCGCGGAGCAGAAAATCGTTGGCGTGAAAGCTCCCGTGCGACGCGAGGCGGGCGGCGGCGGCGTCGAGGTCGAGGGCCGACGTCTCCGCCGCGCCCGTCATCTGGACGGCATTGCGTCCGCACAGCGTGATCGCCGCGCCGGCGGCGGAGCCGTCCAGGTGCTCGAATCGTCCTTCGACGCAGCACGGGCACGCCGCCCGCGCATCGCGGCGGGCCCCCGAGACGTCGAAGCGACGCCACTCGTTCGACCAGACGTCGATCGAGAGCAGCCGGCGATCGAGGGCGTCGATGTTGCCCGTGAGCAGCTTGAGGGTCTGCGTGGCCTGGTGGGCGCCGATCGTCATGACGAGGGGGCCCAGGACGCCCGCGGTGTCACACGTCGGCGTGGTGCCCGGCGGCGGCGCTTCGGGAAAGACGCACCGCAGACACGGCGTCGACTGCGCATCCGTCCACGTGAGCCGACGCGGCGGAGCCGCCATGCGGACGTCGGCATGCGGCAGCACCGGCAGCGACACGCCGCCCGTCGCCACCGCGCCGCCGTAGATGTACGCGACGCCGCGTTCGACCGCGAGATCGTTGAGGATGTACCTCGTCTGGAAGTTGTCGAGCCCGTCGACGATGACATCCGCATCACCCAGCAGCCGCTCGGCGTTGCGGTGGTTGAAGTCATCGACGTGCGCGATGATCTCGATCGCGCCGTTGATGGCCCGCAGCCGCGTTGCCGCCGCGATCGCCTTGGGGGTGCCGGCGTCGACATCCGATTCGTCGAAGAGGATCTGCCGCTGGAGGTTGGTGATCTCCACGACGTCGCGATCGACGATGGTGATGCGTCCGACCCCGGCGCGGGTCAACGCGTCGGCGATGACACAACCGAGCGCGCCGCTGCCGACGATGAGCACGTGGGCTTCGCCGAGTTGGCGTTGGCCTTCGGCACCGATGGCGGGGAGGAGGGTTTGGCGGTGGTAGCGGGCGTGGTCGGCGGACACGGGGGATGGTAGGCGGAGGGTGGCGTTGGGATGGGGGAGGGTGCGCGCGGTTCGCTCAGAGGTTGGAACCGCAACTGGAGCTCGAATGGAAGTGGAAGGGGGCTCGGAGGCCAGCGAATTGGAGCGGTGCGCAACCACCGCCCCGCGGTCACCGCTTCGTCGCTTCACCGATTGTCGGATGCTTCAACGCCCTACCAAGCGAAGTGAGCAAACGCCTTGTTCGCCTCGGCCATCCGATGCGTCTGCTCCCGCGTCGCCATCGCCTTGCCCTCACCCCGAGCCGCCTCGTACAGCTCCTTCGCCAACCGGTGGCACATCGGCTTGCCCGACTCACCCCGGGCGGCGTTGATGATCCACCGGAAGCAGAGGCTCTGACGCCGACGCTGGTTGACCTGCATCGGCACCTGGTAGTTCGCCCCGCCGACCCGCTTGGAGCGGACCTCGACGTCGGGCCGGACGTTGTTGATCGCCTTGTGGAAGACCTCGATGGACTCCTTCGGGAAGTCCTCGGCCTTGTCCTTGTCGATCCGCTTCTGGATGAGATCCAACGCGTCGTAGACGACGTTCTGCGCGACGGACTTCTTGCCGTCGTGCATGACGCAGTTGATGAACTTCGCCAGCGTCTTGTCCCCGTGGCGGGGATCGGGACGGAGCTGCTGATCGGACTTGGTGATGCGACCTGCCATGGCGGCCTCCTTGGGCTCATCTGCTCGCCGGAGGGCGAGCCTTGTTCAACACGACCGCGTCAGTTCGGGAAGCGGGGGTCGTGCTTACTTGCCCGGTGTTCTGGGTTGAGAGCGGCGTTACTTGCCGCGTTTGGTTCCGTACTTGGAGCGGCCCTTCTTTCGCGCGTCCACGCCGAGCGTGTCGAGCGAACCGCGGACCACGTGGTATCGCACGCCCGGAAGGTCACGCACCCGGCCGCCCCGCACGAGCACGATCGAGTGCTCCTGGAGGTTGTGGCCTTCGCCGCCGATGTAGGCGGTGATCTCCTTGCCGTTGGACAGCCGTACCCGGGCCACCTTGCGGAGGGCCGAGTTGGGCTTCTTGGGCGTGACCGTCCTGACCTGCAGGCACACGCCACGCTTCTGCGGGCATGCATCAAGGTCACGCACCTTCGACTTGGTCTGAGGTGCCCGACGGGGCTTGCGCACGAGCTGGTTGATCGTCGGCATGGGACTCGAGGGCCTCGGGGTGAAACGAGCCGGGCACTGTATCAGCGGCCCAGGGGGCCCGCAACCCGGTCCGGGGGCCCGGCCGAGTCGCCCGGCGGCCGGTGGTCAGCGGCCGTCGGCCTCCACGCCCCACGCCCGATCCGCCACGGCGATGACGCTGATGGACCAGTACCCGTGGTGCTCCTTGCCCTTTTCGTCCGGCGGATCCTTCGGCCGGATACCCAGCACCTCGATCTCGATCTCGTGGCGGCCCGGGGTCAGCTCGGGCACCGGGATCAGCAGCGGTTCGACGACCAGCCCCGGGTGCCAGCCGCTGCGGTCGAGGTCGCTGGCGCGGATCTCCCGGCCTCCGATGACCAGGCGGCCGCCCGTGGGGTTGGCCGCCCGCAGCACGCCGCCGAACTCCGACCAGGGACGCCACCGGGCGACCTCCACGCCGTCGATCCGCAGAACGTGCGGGCAGCTCACGAACTCGTGCCTGGCTTCGCCGTCGGTGGCGTGACCCGTCGAGATGACACGCAGCCGGGGCGGATCGAGGCCGCTCGGGACCGTGACCTCCGCGAGAAGCCGGGGCATCTCGGCGTGGAGACGCGGTTCGGTGAACACGGGGAAGGCGAACGTCGGCCGGCGGTGGCCCGCGCCCTCCTCGCAGTACCGCAGCTCGACGGAGAGCCGCCAGCCCGGCTCGTCGCTGTAGCTGGCGATCGCGCCGTTGATGGTCACCGTGCCCGCCAGCAGCGGCGCGAGCGCGGTGACGTCCTGCTCGAAGACGGCCGACGCACCGTAGGGGGTGATGAACCGCATGATCTCGGCCTCGCGGACGAGCCCTTCGTCGTCACGCACCTCGACGGTCACGGTTCCGAGCCGGGTCCACGGATCGTTGGGAAAGCGGCGGCCGTCGCGGATCGTGTACACCGGATCGGCCCGGACCGTCGCGATGATGCGACGCGCGTTGGCGGTGGTCACCGGCGCGGGCGGCAGATCGAGCGTGCGCGAGACGCGGTGACCCGCATGGCGGAGGACGAAGCCGTCGGGGGCGATCCGCTCCGGACGCAGCTTGTCCCACTGGATGACCGCCTCGTCGAAGATCTGGAAGACGGCGTCGTCCGCCGCGGCCGGAAGCGTGAGAAGGCACGCGAGCAGCGTCGTGATCGCGATCACTCGTGCCCGCGTCCGCCTTCGTCGCATGTGGTCCATCGGACGATGGACCCACTCCGCTCCGCGTCTCTTCCCCACATTCATTGGTATTGCTCCGCCGCCGCCACGGCGAGCACGTCGCACCGCTCGTTCTCGGGATGCTCGTTGTGCCCGCGGATCCAGATCGCGTTGATCTCGTGCACCTGCCGCAATTCGTCCAGACGCTTCCACAACTCCAGGTTCTTCACCGGGCTGTTCTTGCCGCGTTTCCACCCCTTCTTCTTCCAGCCGTCCATCCAGGTCTGGAGCCCGTAGACGACGTATTGGCTGTCGGAGTAGACGTCGACCCGGCTCGCGTCCGGCAGGGCCTCGAGCCCGCGGATGACGGCGGTCAGCTCCATCTGGTTGTTCGTGGTGCGGGCGGCGCCGTCGGCCATCTCGACCTCCTCGTCGCACGCGACGTCGCGGAGGATGTAGGCCCAACCGCCGGGACCGGGGTTGCCGGAGCAGGCGCCGTCGGTGTAAAGCTCGAAGCGGGGTTTCGTCGTCGCGCCGTTGTCGCTCATCGCCGGGGATTGTACGAGTCACGCCACGACGCGGCGCGGCGGGCTGTCCCGCGGCCGGGGGTTCGCTCGTCACCCCTCCGGGTGCCGCTCCGCCACCAGCGTGCCGTCCCGCCACGCGAATCCGACCGAGGTCCGGCCGGCGAGCAGCGATTCCATGAACGCGCCGGCCAGCTCTCGACGCCAGCTTTGCATCACGGGAAGCTCCTCCCGCGGGATGCCGCTGCGTTCGGCGAGATAGAACTGCGCGATCACGCGGCGGCTGGTGACGATGCCGGGGGCGATGCCCAGACCGCGGCAGTAGCAGGAGACGATCGCCCACAACCCGTCGATCGCGGTCTGATCGTCCGGCGTCTCTTCGACCGCCGTGGACACGGGCAAGTCCTTCGCGGGCAGCTCCACCGCCTCTTTGATCACCCGCAGGATCTTCTCGCCGTAGTCCGACGCGATCGGCCGGGGGAATCCCTTGGTCGCCGCGAGCGCCTCGGTGGTGCGGACCGGGTTCTTCGCGAGCCGCACCAGGACGTCGTCCCGCAGGACGGTCCGGGGCGGCAGGTCGACGGCGCGGGCGATCTCATCCCGCAGGTACACGAGCCCGCCGAGGATCGCGGTGCCGCGGGGCCTGAGGTCGCGGTTGCCCTGGGCCCGAACGCGTTGGGTTTCGCCGTTGAAGACGAGCAGATCCTTCGCCGACAGCCGCTCGCACTCCGCCCGCACCCAGGCGTCGTGACCACGCTGCTCCAGCTCCTCGCCGAGCTGCGCCCGCACGGCGATGAGCGTGCGGACGTCCTCGGCGGCGTACTGGGTGTGCAGCGGCGAGAGCGGCCGGTGATCCCATCGGGTGTACGCCATCGAACGCGGCAGCTCCACCCCCAGAATGTCCTCGACCATCCGCAGCAGGCTGAGCGGATACGGGCGGTTCGTGAAGGCGGCGGCGACCTGGGTGTCGAAGATGTTCGCCGGCGTGCGATCGAGGTGACGCACGACCGGCTCCAGATCCTGGTCGCCGGCGTGCACGATCGTCTCGAGCGCGGGGTCGGCGATCAGCTCCCAGACGCCGGTGACATCGAGCCCGTTCATCGGATCGATGACCGCAACCCGGGCGCTCGTCGCCATCTGGATCAGGCACAGCTTCCGGTGGTAGCTCTCCTCCCCGATGAATTCCGTGTCGTAGGCGAAGACACCGGCGGTCCGCACGTGATCGAGGAAGCTCGCCAGGGCGTCGGCCTCTTCGATGATCTCCGGCGGATCGGGGCAGACGAGGGGGTGATCCGGGATACGGATCTTGGGCGCGGCCCCTCGTCCCTTGCGTGAGCTTCTCCGACCGGGGGGACGCCGCACGCGGCTCCTTTCGTGTGAGACCGCTCGTTCTATCCCTTCCCGCCGGCCACGTCGAGCGGCGGGTGACCAGGACCGCCCCGAGCGGTGGTCGCTGCCGGGTGAGCGTAGTACGATCGGGTCCCGTTCGTCGCCCTTCCGTCCCCGCCGGATTCACCCCGATTATGAGCCAGGACACCGTCCACCGCGTCGAGATTCGACCGCGGGCCGGTGCGCCGGATCCGAAGAGTGACGAGGCCGCCCGGGAGGCCGCGGCGGTCGGTGTCGCGCCGGCGCCGACGCGGGTCGAACACGCGAGCGTCTATCTCATCCAGGCCGCGCTGAGCCCGGCCGACATCGAAGAGCTCGCCCGCACGCTGCTGGCCGATCCGGTGACGGATGAATTCGTGATCGGCGCCGCGCCGCCGCGGGGCGACGCGCTCATCGAGGTGCACCCGCTGCCGGGTGTCACCGATCCCGATGCGGAGGCCGTGGAGCTTGCGATCCAGACCGTGCTGGGCGTCGAGGCCGTCGTCCGTACGGGACGCCGCTTCGACTTCACCGACACCGACGCGGCGGGCGCCCGCACGATCGCCGAGCGGAGCTTCGCGAACCCCGTCATCAATGCGATCCACGACACGCCGTATCACCCCGACGACTTTCCCGCCGCCGCGACGCATCCGGCGTCGGTCGTCGAGGTGCCGCTCGACGATCTCGACGACACCGATCTCGAGCGGCTCAGCCGCGAAGGGCATCTCTTTCTGAGCCTGGAGGAGATGCGTGCGATCCAGGCGGAGTATCGCCGGCTCGGTCGCCCGCCCCGCGAGATCGAGCTCGAGACACTCGCGCAGACGTGGTCGGAACACTGTGTGCACAAGACGCTGAAAGCGCGCATCCGCTACGAGGGCGACCTTCCGAACGCGGCGTCCCGGCCCGGTCACACGGTCAACGACGACGGCTCGATCACGATCGACAACCTGCTCGCCTCGACCGTTGCCGCGGCGACGCACGAGCTGATGGCCGACGGCATCGACTGGTGCCTTTCGGTGTTCGTCGACAACGCCGGCGTGATCGCGTTCGACGACGCCCACGCGGTGTGCTTCAAGGTCGAGACGCACAACCACCCGTCGGCGATCGAGCCCTACGGCGGCGCGGCCACCGGCATCGGCGGCTGCATTCGCGACATCATGGGCACCGGGCTCGGCGCCCGCCCGATCGCGGCCACGGACGTGTTCTGCGTCGCGCGGCCCGACGCGTTTTCCCGCGACGGCAGCGGGCGCCCGTTGCCGGCCGGCTGCTTGCATCCGAAACGCATCCTTCGTCAGGTCGTCGCCGGCGTGCGTGACTATGGCAACCGGATGGGCATCCCGACGCTGGGCGGGGCGGTGTGGTTCGACGACGACTACGTCGGCAACCCGCTCGTCTACTGTGGCTGCGTCGGCGTCATGCCCCGGCGATTCGTGACCGGTGACGCCCGCCCCGGCGACCGGATCATCGTGCTGGGCGGACGCACGGGACGAGACGGGATCCACGGCGCGACGTTCAGCTCGGCCGAGCTCACCGACACGCACGCGGACGAGTTCAGCCACGCCGTGCAGATCGGCAACCCGGTCACCGAGAAGAAGACGCTGGATGCGATCCTCGAAGCTCGCGACGAGCCGGCGGGCTGCCTGTTCGCTGCCATCACGGACTGCGGGGCGGGTGGTTTCTCGAGCGCGGTCGGCGAGATGGGCGAGACGCTCGGCGCGACGGTGCAGCTCGAGAACGCGCCGCTCAAGTACGCCGGGCTGTCGCCGACGGAGATCTGGATCTCCGAGGCGCAGGAACGCATGGTCTTGGCCGTGCCGCCCGAAAACACCACGCGGCTCCGGGAAATATGCGACCGCCACGACGTGGAGCTGTGCGATCTCGGCGTCTTCGGCACCGACGAGCGCGAGCTGATCCTGCGGTACCGGGAGCTCGAGGTCGGGCGGCTCCCCATGACCTTCCTGCACGAGGGCTGTCCCCGTGCGACCCGCTCGGCCCGCTCGACGCCGCCGGCCCCGCCCGAGCGTCGGCCCGGCGGCGGTCGTCTTCGCCTCTCGACCGGCGATGCGCTCCTCGAGCTGCTGGCGCATCCCAACATCGCCTCCAAGCGTTGGATCATCCGGCAGTACGACCACGAGGTGCAGGGACGCAGCGTGATCAAGCCGCTCGTCGGACCCGCCGGCGAAGGGCCCGGCGACGCCGCGGTCGTGCTGCCCGTCACGGGGTCACGACGCGGGCTTGCAATCGCGCAGGGGCTGGCGACGGGTCTTCGGGCGGATCCCCACCGCATGGCACTGGCGGCGATCGACGAGTGCGTGCGCAACCTCGTGTGCGTCGGAGCCGATCCCGACCGCATCGCGATCCTCGACAACTTCAGCTGGCCAAGCTGCAGCGATCCGGAATCGCTCGGATCGCTCGTGCGGGCGGCCGCCGGCTGCTACGACGGCGCCATGGCCTACCGCACGCCGTTCATCTCCGGCAAGGACTCGCTGAACAACCAGTTCACGACCGAGGACGGCCGGACGATCCGCATTCCGCCGACGCTGCTGATCTCGGGGTTCGGGATCGTCCCCGACGTCGAGCGTTGCGTGACCATGGACGCCAAGACCGCGGGCTCGCTCCTGATCATGGTCGGGCTCACGACGCCCGCGCTCGGCGGCTCTCACTACGAGATGATCACCGGCGTCACCGGCAGCGATCTCCCTTCGCCCGATCCGGCCGCCGGACGCGCGGCGGCGGTGGCGGTGCATGAGGCGATTCGGGCCGGCCTCGTTCGCAGCGCGCACGATCCCAGCGAGGGTGGTCTCCTCGTCGCGGCGGCCGAGATGGCCATCGGCGGCGGTCTCGGCGTGCACGTCGACACGCTCGCGTTGCCCGTCACCGAGACGTGCCCGGCGGTGGCCGCATGTTTCGCCGAGACGTCCGGACGCTATCTGCTGGAGGTCGGTCGCGATCATCTCAACGACCTCAGCGCGACGCTCGCCGGCGTGCCGCACGCCATCGTCGGCGAGTTCCGGACCGAACCGTCCATGACCGTGTCCGGCGCCGACGTCGACGAGTCGATCGCGACACTCACCCAAGCGTGGCTCGGGACGCTGGACTGGTAGGCCATGGGCAAGACGCTGATCATCACGACCGCCGGCATCAACTGCGACCGTGAGCTCGCGGAGGCATTCGCGCTCGCCGGCGCGACACCGGAGTCGCGTCATCTCAACGAGCTGATGGCCGATCCCGCGATCATCGACGCGTACGACCTCATCGGCATCCCCGGCGGCTTCAGCTACGGCGACGCGGTCGCCGCGGGACGCGTGGCCGCCCAGCTCATGCGGCACGCCCTCTATCCGGCCTTCGTCCGCGCGATCGAACGCGGCGTGCCGATCATCGCACCGTGCAACGGATTCCAGATCGCCGTCCAGATGGGCTTGCTTCCCGGCGGCGGCAACGACGGCGTGCTGCCCTCCGAGCCGCCGGCCGCCACCGTGACGCTCGCGGTGAACGAGTCAGCGCGGTTCGTCGATCGCTGGACGCGGATCGAGATCCCCGCGGAGACGCGGTGCGTCTGGACCCGGGGTGTCACGCTCGGGGACGAGACGTCGCTCCTGCCCGTCGCGCACGGAGAGGGTCGTTTCATCCCGCAGTCGTCGGCGTTGCTCGCCGAGCTGGAGTCGCGGGGCCAGGTCGCCGTTCGGTACGCGGCCGACGACAACCCCAACGGCTCCGTCGGCGCCGTCGCCGGCATCTGCGATCCCACGGGCCTCGTGCTGGGTCTCATGCCGCACCCCGAACGCTACACGCGTTGGACCCAACACCCGTGGTGGACCCGGCTGAACGCGGCCGACCGCGCCGGCGATCCTCCGGGGCTGCAGATGTTCCGGAATGCGGTGACACACGCGGCGCGGTGCGCGGCGGTGTGATGGCGGCCGCCTCACGCAGGTTAAGCCGGACGTTCGCGCGATCGGCGCGAGGGCCGGTGCCACGGACAGCGAAGCGTCCGTGCCGTGCGTCGTCCATCGTGTAGGGGAGTCACACTCCCGTTCGCGATGGACGCTGATGGCACGGT
>JABDLI010000292.1 GCA_013003065.1 Phycisphaerales bacterium
CGCAACCGCCGGGCGCGTGCTGCTTCGACGACGGCTCGTGTACGTCGGTGACGGAAGAGGACTGCGTGGCCGCGGGTGGTGCGTTCCAGGGCGACGGTATCGCGTGCGCCGGTGCGTGCCCGCAACCGGGTGCGTGCTGTCTGGCGGACGGTTCGTGCGTCCAGTCGACCGAGGTCGGCGGCGGGGACTGCGCCGGGACGTACCAGGGTGACGACACGGATTGCGGGACGACCGCGTGCGATCAGCCGCCGGGCGCGTGCTGCTTCGACGACGGGTCGTGTACGTCGGTGACGGAAGAAGACTGCGTGGCCGCGGGCGGTGCGTTCCAGGGGGACGGCATCGCGTGCGCCGGTGCGTGCCCGCAACCCGGCGCGTGCTGTCTGGCGGACGGTTCGTGCGTCCAGTCGGCCGAGGTCGGCGGCGGGGACTGCGCCGGGACGTACCAGGGTGACGACACGGATTGCGGGACGACCGCGTGCGATCAGCCGCCGGGCGCGTGCTGCTTCGACGACGGCTCGTGTACGTCGGTGACGGAAGAGGACTGCGTGGCCGCGGGTGGTGCGTTCCAGGGGGACGGCATCGACTGCGCCGGTGCGTGCCCGCAACCCGGCGCGTGCTGCCTGGCGGACGGCTCGTGCGTCCTGTCGACCGAGGTCGGTGGCGCGGACTGCGCGGGCACGTACCAGGGCGACGACACCACGTGTGGCGGCGTGAGCTGCCCGCAGCCCACCGGCGCCTGTTGTTTCGCCGACGGCTCGTGCAGCGACCTGACCGCGGACAACTGTGCGGCGGGGGCCGGTGCGTACACCGGCGACGGCACGACGTGTGCGGCGACGATGTGCCCGCAGCCCACTGGCGCGTGCTGTCTTGCCGACGGATCCTGCGTCGACGGGACGGGTGACGACTGCCTCGATCACGGCGGTGTGTATCAGGGCGACGGCATCGAGTGCGTGACCGATCCCTGCCGCCCGCTGACGGGCGCGTGTTGTTTCGCCGACGGCTCGTGCAGCGTCGGCACCGCGGACGAGTGCGCTGCCGGCGGTGGCTCCTACGAGGGCGACGGCACGAGCTGCAGTCCCTCGCCGTGCCCGCCGCCACTCGGCGCGTGTTGCTTCGACGACGGGACGTGTACTCCGGACACGCTGGACGGGTGCAACGGCGCCGGTGGCAACTACCAGGGCGACCTGGTCGACTGTTTCGACGTCACCTGCCCGGTGAGCGGCGGTTGCTGCTTCGATGACGGATCGTGCGTCGACGACGATCCGGACGGCTGCGCGGCGGCCGGCGGTGCGTACCAGGGTGACGGCGTCACGTGCGATCGCGTGACGTGCCCGACGCCGGTGGGCGCGTGCTGCTTCGACGATGGCTCGTGCGGCGTGCTGGATCCGGACACCTGCACCGGTGCGGCCGGGGTCTATCAGGGCGACGACACGACGTGCGGTGGCGGGACGTGTGACGAGCCGTGCCTCGGAGATCTCGACGACAGCGGCGACGTCGGCATCGTGGACCTGCTCACGGTGCTCTCGGCGTGGGGGCCGTGCAAGGAGGGCGAGCCCTGCCCGGCGGACATCGATGGATCGCTCGATGTCGGCTTTGGTGACTTGCTGGTGCTGCTCTCGGCGTGGGGGTTGTGTCCGTAACGGTCTGGACCGACACCGACCCGCATCGACGCCAACCACACGCACACAAGCGACGTGTCCGCTCCCGTTCCGATCTGCACGGCGACCCGACTCTCCGGGTCACCCTTCCGACTCCCCCGGTCCACCTGCACCTCCAGATCGACCTCCCCCGGAGCCGACCGCCGAGGTCGCCCCCGGCATCCCGAATGCGGGACCCGGAGAATCGGGCCGCCGCGGAAGTGGGAACTGGAGCGGCCGCGGCGGCGAACGATACGAGAACCCTCGCGTGGCGACGTGCTTGTCCGCTATAGTCGGGATTCCAGGGCACCAGGAGGACGTGAAATGGGGCGACCGAGGACGACGTTCGTACGCCATCTGTTCGCCGCGATCGCGGCGGTCGGGATGACCTCCGCCGCTGCGAACGCGGGGTGTCCGGCCGATTTCGACGGCAGCAGCGACGTTGGCTTCAACGATCTCCTGTCGCTGCTGGCGGCCTGGGGACCGTGCGGCGGATGCCCGCAGGATCTCGACGGCAGCGGGGATGTCGGATTCGTCGATCTCCTGTCCTTGCTGTCGGCCTGGGGTCCCTGCCCGGGGGCGGATCCGACGCCCATGCTGCTCGCCGGTGAGTCGCTGGCGGGCTACCCCCACTTCCACTTCGTGCGTTCCTTCAACCCGGCCGATGCTCCCGAGATCGCGATCGATCCCGGCGCGTTGCCGCTGGGTGGCATCACCGCCGACGTCTACATCGTCGAGGCCCGCACCGCGGCGCAGTGGGGATCCGACCCGAGCCTCGTCGATGCCCGCGGAGGCCCGCAGACCGAGACCTTCAGCGGTGCGACGATCCAGGAGAACACGCGAACGCTCACCGGCACCGGCGCGTTGTCGACCGGCAGCGACATGGTCGTTGGCGCGGGGTACGACATCGTCGTCGATCGGAACCAGAACGGCACGCTCGACGCGAGCGATCTCATCGACGGCCTCGGCGACGAGCCGGCGTTGTTCCTGATGCCGGATCTGACCGGCCTGGGCGACCTGACTCCGACCAGCGTCAACTACTCCGGCGGCACCTTCCTCGGTCAACGCACGTGGTATCCGGACAACATCGACGACCTGGGGCAACTGCCGCTGATCGTGATCAGCCACGGGAACGGCCACCAGTACACGTGGTACGACTATGCGCAAAAGCACTTGTCGTCGTACGGCTACATCGTGATGAGCCACCAGAACAACACGGCGCCGGGCATCGAGACGGCCTCGACCACGACGCTCACGAACACCGACTACCTGCTGGCGAACCAGGCGACCATCGCCGGGGGCGTGCTCGACGGGCACATCGACGCGAGCCGCATCATCTGGGTCGGTCACAGCCGGGGCGGGGAAGGGGTGGTTCGCGCCTACGACCGCATCTTCGACGGCTCGTTCACGCCCGATCAGTACACCCTCGACGACATCATCAGCGTCGTGAGCATCTCGCCCACCGACTTCCTCGGCTTCAACAGCTCCAACCCGCACGAGTCCAACTACCACCTCATCTACGGTTCGTCCGACGGCGATGTGCAGGGCAATCCCAGCGGAGGCGGCTCCAAACCGTTCGCGATCTACGAGCGGGGCGAGGGCACCAAGCACGTGACGTACCTGCAAGGGTGCGGGCACAACGAGTTCAACTGCTGCGGGTTCGCCGACGCGACCGGTCCCGATCTGATCGGCCGGATCGACGCGCAGCAGGTGGCCAAGGGGTACTTCCTCGCCATCGCCGAGGTGTACGCGCGGGGCAACGCGGGGGCGCTCGACTACCTCCAGCGGATGGAGGACGACCTGCGTCCCGCGGGGATCCCCGGTGACGTCATCGTCGTGAAGGAGTACCGACCGCAGCCGGGCGTCGATGACCTCGTCATCGACGACTACCAGACCCAGACCGGCGTGACCACGAGCAGCTCGGGCGGTCTCGTGAGCTTCGATGTGTTCAACGTGACCGAAGGGATCATGATCGATACGGACGGCTCGTTCGTGTTCTCCGCCGGTGTCCCGTTCAACGGGATGACCCGCGGGAAGAACGGGCTCGACTCGGCCCGGTGCGTGGTGTTCGACTGGGCGCCGCCCGGCACCTTCTTCTACGAGCACGCGATCACAGCCGGTGCGCAGGACCTGACCGGACAGTCGTTTCTCTCGTTCCGCGCCTGTCAGGGCACGCGACACCCCAACACCAACTCGCTCGACGCGCCCCTGTCCTTCACGGTGACGCTGCGGGACGGCTCGGGCACCACCAGCTCGATCGAGTTCGGTGTCTTCGGGCGGATCACCCGAACCTACGAACGCACCGGTTTCGGCGGCGGAGCCGGGTGGGCGAACGAGTTCAACACCGTGCGGATCCGGCTGACCGATTTCACCCACAACGGTTCGGGGCTCGATCTTTCCGATGTCGTGGCGGTGCGGTTCGAGTTCGGCGCCGGTTTCGGCTCCGCCCTCGGGCGGATCGGCCTCGACGACGTGATGATCTTGAAGGAATAGACGAGTGCCGACTGGCATTCGCGGGCGAGACGGAAGAACCCCGGGTGCGGGGACTCGAAGGAGCAGACCATGAAGACGCGATTGGCGACGGTGCTCGTGACGATCGTCGGCCTCACCGCCCCCGTGATCGCAGCGACGGACATCGCGTACGAGACGATGGCTCCCCTCGCCGTCGGCGAGGCGATTGCGGTGCGTCTGGATGCCAGCGGTCTCGATCTGGAGCTGGAGCGGTTCTCACCGCTCGCACCTGACGCCCGCGTCGTGGTCGCGGGACCCGAGGGCCAGGAGGATCTCCGGCCGCCCGTCGTGCTGCTCCGCGGACACGTCGCCGATGCCCCGACACGGCGGGTGTTTCTCGCCGTGTCCCCCGACGGCGCCCAGGGTTTCCTGCATGGCGCCGGCGGCGTCGAGTTCCTCGAGACCGGCGCTCCGGTGCCCGCGCTCGTCGCCGCCGCGCACGCCGCCGTGCCGCCGTCGGCCTGCGGAACCGACGCGACCGACGACGGCTTCTTTCCCCACGGACGGCCGGTTCCGGCCGGCGTTGCCGATCCCTCCGACGGGGGACCGGTGTGCCGCGTGGCGACCGTGGCCGTCGAGACGGATTGGGAGTTCACGGACATGTTCGGGGGCGACCCCACGAGCGCCGCGGTGTACGCGCTGACGCTGATGGCTGGCGTCAGCGAGATCTACGAGGATCAGGTCAACACGCGGCTGCTCGTGTCGTTCCTCCGCGTCTGGAGCGCCAATGTCGACCCCTACTCGCCCGGTGGTGGCGACCTGCTCGCGCAGTTTCGCGTCGAGTGGAACGAGAGCCAGACGCTCGTCGAGCGGACCACGGCGCACCTCCTGAGCGGACGCAGCGACCTGCCCTACGGCGGCGTGGCGTTCGTGAGCGCGTTGTGCGGCGTGTCCGGATACGGCGTCTCGGCCTACCTCAACGGATCGTTCCCCTATCCCCTGCAGGACAACCACCCGGGCAACTGGGATCTGGTGGTCGTCTCCCACGAGCTCGGTCACAACTTCGGCACGCTGCACACCCACGACGGGTTCTCGCCGCCGATCGACGGCTGCGGGCTCGGCGACTGCTCGAGCGCATCCGACGGCACGATCATGAGCTACTGCCACACCTGCTCCGGCGGGATCAGCAACATCGCCCTCGCCTTTCACCCGTTGGTGCGTGAGACGATCCTCGGCTACCTCGACGGCATTCCCGGCTGCGGCCTCGAGGCCGCCGACACGCCGGTCGCCGCCGACGACGAGTTCAACAGCTACGAGGGGCTGACGGTGGCGCTCGACGTGCTGCTGAACGATGCCGCGGAGACCTGCGATCCGGCTTCGCTGGAGCTGATGGACTTCGACGCAGCGACGACGGCCGGCGGGGGAGTTGCGTTGGCGCCGGCGAACGAGCTGCTTCCTCGCGCGCACCTCGTCTACTCGGCCCCGGACGGGCACCTCGGCAGCGACACCTTCACGTACACGCTTGACTCGGGCGACACGGCCACCGTGACCGTGCTGCTCGATCCGCTCCGTCCGGCCGACGTGACCGGCCCGGTCGATCCGGGCGTGACGGTGGCGTACTACGATCTCGACGATCCCATGGAGCTGCCCGATTTCAGCCAGCTCGAACCGTATGCGAGCGACGTGGTCACCGCGATCAACTATTCGCCGACAAGCGGCCAATTCGCGACGAGCGGACAGTCGAACCGGCTCGGCGCGGTCTTCGCCGGCTACGTCGACATCCCCGAGGACGGCGTCTGGACGTTCTACACGAACTCCAACGACGGTTCGAAACTGTGGATCGGCGACCAGGGCGTCGTCAGCAACGGCGGCACGCACGGCATGCGGGAGCGTGCCGGCTCGATGCCGCTCGAGGCCGGGCGTCACGAGCTGCGCGTCGAGTTCTTCGAACGCACCGGACAGGCGGGTCTGATCGTGAGCTACGAAGGACCGGGGGTGAGCAAGCAGCCGATCCCCGGGTCGGGATGGTCGCACGGCAGCCCGTGCCCGACCGATCTCGATGACGACGGCGCGACCGGCTTCACCGATCTGCTGGCGATTCTGTCGAGCTGGGGTCCGTGCCCCGATTGCCCGCAGGATCTGGATCAGAGCGGAGACGTCGGCTTCACGGATTTGCTCGGGGTGTTGTCGTCGTGGGGGCCGTGCGAGTAGCCGTAGCGCGCGTGTCTGTCGGCGCCGTCCGTCCCGGTTCTCATTTGGTGCCACGGACAGCGAAGCGTCCGTGCCGTGCGTCGCCCATCGCGGGGGAGAGTCGGGTGCCCATCACGTGGG
>JABDLI010000296.1 GCA_013003065.1 Phycisphaerales bacterium
GCTTCAGCTCGCGAGCGCTCGGCAGCAACCGCGCCTCGAGTGAGCCGACCGCCTTGTTGTAGGCCCGCGTTGCGCCGTCGAGGCTCACGCCGACCTTCTCGAACGCGTTGGTGAATCGGCCGAGACGGTCGTAGAGCTCGCGACCCACGGCCGAAATCTGCCGCGCGTTGGCGGCCACGTCCTCCTGCTGCCAGCCGTAGGCCACTGCCCGCAGCAGCGCGACGAGGAGGGTCGGGGAGGCGAGCATCACGTTGCTCGTGCAGGTTGGGTCGGGGGGGTGACCCTCCGATGGTGCCACGGACAGCGAAGCGTCCGTGCCGTGCGTCGCACTTCGTGCGGGGGAGTCAAACGCCCTTGCGCGATGGACGCTGACGGCACGGACGCTTCGCTGTCCGTGGCACCATGGGGGAGGTGTCCGTGTCCGCGTCCGTTACCGGCACGTTCCCAGGTACCAGCGAAAGAACTCGCGAAACTCCTCCTCGAACACCTCCCCGAGCGCCAGCCCCGCGATCTCCGGGATCAGCCGGTCGTCGTTCTCGAGATTCACGCATCGTCCGCCGCCGGCCGCCGCGATTTCGGCGAAGTGATCGACGGGCTCTCCCTCGGCCTGGATCGCATGCGTCGTGAGCCCCGCTTCGGCGCCGGTGCGGGTGAGGGCGATGCAGCGGGTGCCCGTGCCGACGTGCGGGGGGGCGTCGCCGATCAGGATCATGACCATCGTGTGCGCGGGATCCCAGGAGAGCTTGCTGAACGCGAGCTCGAGCGCCGGGTGCACCGCTTCGGGGGTGTCGCCGCCGCCCTCGGCGGTCAGCGACCACAGACGCTCGCGCAGCAGGCTGCGATCGGGGGTGAAGTCCCAGCCCTTCGTCTCGAACTCGTTGCGGCGATCCCGGTAGGCCACGACGCCGATCCGCAACGCGCCGACCACGTCTCCCACGAACAGCACGAGATCGTCCATCCCGCTCTGCGCCGCAATGAGCTCGCCTCCCATGCTGGCCGTGCAGTCGATCACCAGGGCGAGGTCGACGATTCGGCGTCCCAGCTCTTCCATGTACACCTCGAGGGCGGCGAATCGCTCGGGGTCGAGCGTGGCGATGCGGCCCACGGGCGGAGCGACGATGACGCCGGACCGCAGCTCCAGCCGGCGTCCGGTCTTCATGAGCCACTGCTTCCAGTCGTGCGGCCGGTGGAGTCCCGAGACGCCGGTGAGCACCGCGAGCCGCGGCGAGAGAAGGCCAGCCTCCGCGCGGTCGAGCCGCAGGATGATCTTCTTCAGCCCGTCCCGCGCGACCGGGAGCAGCGTGGGGTCGCCGCTGGCCGCGGCGATCTCGATCGCGAGCAGCTGCTCGTCACGCGTCGGAGTTCGGGCGAGCGTCTCGACCCCGCGACGCAAACGCTCGGGATCGAACTCGTGACCGAGCCGCAACGCCGCGCGGACGACACGCGGATGCTGCTCCGCCTCACGCCAGGCTGCCGGCGGCGTTTCGCCGCGTGTCGCGAACGTCATCAGCGCGAAGATCCTCACCCGCCACGAGGAATCGGCGAGCAGCCGCTCGAGCCGCGTGCGGCTCTCCGGGCACCGGTACCGCGCCAGTCGCGTGGCCGCGACGGCGCGGCGTGGCCAGTCCCGCGCGACCGTGAGCGCGTCGAGCGTCTTCAGCTCGACGGCCGGGGAGTCGAGCAGCGTCGGTTGGTCGGAGGGCGTCGCGTCGGACGATGCCATGACCGCCGCGGCAAACAGGAGGCTCAGGACCGGAAGGAAGGAGTGGCGCATCGTCCAGATCCTACCCGTCCGCCTGATGGTGACGCGGGGTGGATCTGGCGCATCTGGCGGGTTCCCGCGGGCGTGACGTGGCCGTCGTCTGATCGGGCCGGCGAGCGTGCTCACGGGACGTCGGGGACCCGCTCGATACCTCCCGGTGGTCGCGGGAGCGGCCCGCTGAACAAGGAGCACCCCATGAGCACCCGCTGCATCACCCTCTCGCTTGCCGGCATCCTGATCACGCTCGCCGGTTGCGAAAGCGCCCAACCGAGCGTGAGCTGGCAGGACGGTGACCCGGTCTTCGAATCGGCCCGCGGTGAACGCACCTTCCACCGGTACCGTTACCACCCCAACGCGAAGGTGTACTACGAGCCGTTCAACCAACGCTACTACTGGTTCCAGGATGGTGCGTGGCGCTCCGGCACGACGATTCCGACCGAGCTGGATGCGCTCATCGAGCCCCGCTTGTCGACGACGATCGACCTGGAGCAGGAGCTGCCGTTCCTCCACCACGAGAGCGTGCGGGCGAAGCACCCATCCCGCCGTCCGATCCCCACGCGGTTCGATCCCGATGCCGCGATGCCGAGCGTCGTGGCTGGTGTCGACACCGATTCGTAAGAGACGAAGGCCGAGAAGACCTCGCGGCGGCGGGCACGCCCGCCGCCGCTGTCGTTGTCGGTGATGGTTCAGCGGCAGAGGTCGAGGTACATCGCGTAGAAGGCGTCGAAGACCGACCACCAGGTCTCCTCAATCGTCAGGTGCATGATGGCGGGCACCAGCTCGGTGGCGTCGGTGAGCTGAACGCGTTCACCGCCGCCGAGACGCGCGATCGCCGCGAACGCCTCCTCCGTCCGGAGGTTGTGCTCGGCGATTTCCTGCCGGTACCGCACCGCGCGGGGCCGGTCGAGCCGCGCGAGGTAGTCCGGGTTCGGCTGCTGGGGAACGTGCACGGCGTGCACGGTCACGCCGGCGCTCGCGTAGCTCTCCAGCAGACCGGTCAGCTTGTACTCGTCGTCCTCGTGGGGGCGGGCGTCACCGACCAGGATGATCTCCCGCGTCGCATCGCGGTTCCAGTCGAGCTGGCCGCAGGCGGTGAGCCCGTCGAGCACGGCCTCCGGCAGATCGGCGCCGCCGGTGATGCGGATGCCGAAGAGGAACTCGCGGATCGAGTCGACGTCCGACGTGAAGGGGTGACCCTCCCACACCGGCGGGTTGTCGTGGTCGCGGTAGGCGACGAAACCGAGCCGCAACGTGCGTGAGATGTGATCGAGGAAGAGGATCAGCGACTCCACGCCGGCCCGCGTCGCGTTGATCATGGGCACCATGGAGGCGGTCGAGTCCATCGCGATGGCCAGGTCGAGATCGCGTTGCCGCAGGGCGTCGAGGTATCCGATCAGGCGGGAGAACGCCTCCGGCTCGAGCTCCGCCACCGCGTTGCCGGCCGGTGGGGCGACGCCGGGGGCGGGCGGCGGGGCCAGGAGGGTGTCGGGCGTCCGGCCCCGCATCCACGCGTGCCACTCGTCGCGGGTCGCGGGGTGGGGCCCCGTCACGCCAAGGCCCCGCGCGAGCGGGCGCGACACGCGGATCGCGACCGCGTCGTCCATGTTGCGAATCAACCGCGTCACGCGGCCGCGCGCGTTGGTGCGTAACGCCTCGATGTCGGTCAGCGCCGCAAGCTCGACCCCGAGCAGCAACTCGTCGAGCGCCGGGGTCGCCAGGAGCGCGCGAATCCCCGGCGTGATCCGATCCGGCGGAAGCCGGATGCCGTGACGCAACGCCGCGCGAACGACGCGGCCGTCCGTCTCGCTCGCAAACGCCTCGGGGGCCGGAGCGTGACCGAGCCGCGCGGCGGTCCGCACCGCGAACGTCCGCACCGCCCACGCCTCATCCCCGAGCTTCCCCGCGACCAACCCGCCGACGTCCTCGCCCCGGTACCGCTCCAGACGCAGCAACGCGAAGACGCGAAAAGGCCAGTGATCGGAGCCGAGCATGCGGTCGATCATCTGTCGCTCGGCGTCCTCCGCGTCCGCGTAGCGAAGACCCGTGGTGCCGAACGCGGCCGCGTTCAGGGTGGCGACGAGCAGGCAGGCGAGTGGAAGGAGACGGGTCGGACGCACGGGCGGGCACTCGGGGGGGGTGTTTGTCCTTGATACCGGCGGGGGGGCGATCTGTCGCGATAAGGGGGGATGCGGATCGTCCGGGTCCGGGTCCGTGTCCGCGTCCGTTTCCGGGTCCGGGTCCGCGTCCGCGTCCGCGTCCGTGTCCGCGTCCGTGTCCGTGTCCGTGTCCGTGTCCGGGTCCGCGTCCGTGTCCGCGTCCCTGACCTCAGCCGGCCGGGGGCATCGCGGTCGACGGTGCCAAGACCGAATGGTGCCGCGAACGACCGCGTCCACCTGCCTCCGTCGCGCCGCCAATGACATGGATCCCGTCGGAGAGCGTCACCGCACCGAGTCCGTGCCGCGGCAGCGGCATCGGTGGCAAGGGCGCCCACGCATCGGCGGCGGGATCGTAGACCCAGGTGTCCTTGTAGACACCGCTGGTCGCGCCGAAGTACTCGCCGCCGAATGCGTAGAGCTGGCCGCCAAACGTCGCCGCCGCGAGGCCGCCTTGCCCTTGCGGCATTGGCGCCCTGACGTCCCAGCGATCCGAGACCGGCTCGTAGACCTCGTGCGTCGGCACGTTGACCAGGCCGCGTTCGGTCAGACGCCGTCCCCCGACGACGTGCAGCCGGCCGTCGATGACCGCCGCGGCCGCGCTGTTGCGCGCGCTCGGCGCGGGTGCGGCGGCACGCCAGGTGCCGAAGGCCGGATCGAGGATAAGGGTGCCGGCAACGTCGCCGTGATCACCGTACTGAGCGTTGGCGTCACCGCGGGGGCGCCGGCCGCCGGTCACGACGATTCGTCCACCGATCACGCCGCTCACGAACTCGGCGCGGGGTTCGGGCAGCGGCGGCCCATCGCTCCATCCCGTCATCGCGGCGTCGAGCACGAAGACGGTTCGCTCCATCCGCCACCCCGCGCCGGCGGAACGCGAGAACCCGCCGATCGCAAACACGCGTTCGTCGAGCCCGACGAGACCCGGGTGATGACGGGCCGCGGGCAGATCAGGACCGTGCGTCCAGGTATCCGTCCGAGGGTTCCACCAGACGGTCTGCACGCCCGCTCCCGAACGACCGTCGACGAGGACGAGACCACCGGCGAGGAGGATGCCGCCTCGAAACGCGGTGGGGTAGATCTCCTGCGCGGCGTGCGGCAGATCCGCGCCGCGTCGCCACGTCGGAGGCTCCGCCTCCGAGCGAGTGCGCGCCGCCGCGAAACCCGTTGCGGCGAGAGCGCCGGTCATGGCGGTGAGGGTTTGACGTCGGGTGAGGAGTGGCGACATGCGGAGGCTCCGGGGAGAGGAGGCGGGCACGGACGCGGGCACGGGCACACACGCGGACACGGACGCGGACACGGGCACGGACGCGGACACGGGCACGGACGCGGACGCGGACACGGACACGGACGCGGGCACGGACGCGGACACGGACACGGACACGGACGCGGGCACGGACGCGGACGCGGACGCGGGCACGGACACGGACACGGACACGGACGCGGACGCGGACGCGGACGCGGACCCGGACGCGGACGCGGACGCGGGCACGGACCCGGACCCGGACACGGACGCGGACGCGGGCACGGACGCGGCCCCGGCCCCGGCCCCATCCCCTGCGCGACTATACCGCACCGCCCCCCACCGGTTTCCTACCATCCACCCGCCCATGAACCACTCCATCCGACCCGCCCACCACGACGACGCCGAAGCCATCGTCGCGCTCATCAACCCGATCATCGCCGCCGGTCGCTTCACGATCATGGACGCACCGATCACCGTCGAGGGACAGGTCGAGTACCTCGAGAGGTTCCCCACGTACGGCGTCTGTCACCTCGCAACGGACGACACGGGCGGGCGCGTCGTCGGAATCCAGAGCATCGAGCGGGCACCGTCGGCGCCCCGTCCGCTGTGGCACGTCGGCGAAATCAGCACGTTCGTCGCGCTCGATGTCCAACGGTGCGGGATCGGCCGGATGCTCACCGAAGCGACGGTTGACGCCGCCCGAGCCCGCGGAATCCGCAAGGTGATGGCCATGATCCGCGCCGACAATCCCGGGGCCGTGTCGTTCTATCGCAGTCAGGGATTCACGCTGATCGGCACCGCACGCCGGCACGCGTACGTGGGCGGCGTCGAGGTGGACGAGGTGATGACCGAACGGTGGATCGCCGACGATTGACGGGGCACCCCGGCAACCACCCGACGCGCATCGGGCAGACGCACGACCCAACCTGTGCGAGGCGGCAGGACGCCGCCGGTTGTCGCGCAACCGTGCACCTGCCGGAGGCGGTGCGAAAGACAGTCCGAACCCACGTCCGAGTCTTCACTGACCAGCTCGCAGGATGCGAGCGTCGTTTGAGACCCACTGCAACTGGGGTCGAGCCGCAGGACGCGGCGTGAACAACGCAGCCACCGGCGCCCGGCAAGCACAACAACCGTCCCCTGGCAGGATGCCAGCGCAGGGGTTGACGTCCAGATCGCCCCAAGCAAGGCGGCAGGACGCCGCCGGTCCCCACGCAGCCGCAACCAATGGTGCCACGGACAGCGAAGCGTCCGTGCCGCGCGTCGCCCGTCGCGCAGGGGAGTCAGCTACCCC
>JABDLI010000330.1 GCA_013003065.1 Phycisphaerales bacterium
GATCGCCGAAATCGAGAAGGCCTACAAGGAGTTCTGGCCCGCTGTCGAAAAGGCGATTGACAATCGCGACCGCAAGCTCAACAGCATGAAACGCGGCGACGAACTGCGCAGCGGCGTGCTGCAAATGGTCAAGGTCTACATCGCCACCAAACGAGTGATCTCGGTTGGCGACAAAATGGCCGGCCGCCACGGCAACAAGGGTGTCATCGCCAAGATCCTGCCGGTCGAGGACATGCCCTATCTGCCGGACGGGACTCCCCTGCAGATCATGCTCAACCCGCTCGGCGTGCCGAGTCGAATGAACGTCGGTCAGATCCTCGAGACCCACCTGGGTTGGGCCGGCGCCGCATCCGGCTTCCAGGCGGTGACGCCGGTGTTCGAAGGCGCCAGTGAGGAAGAGATCAACAAGTGTCTTGAAGATGCTGGCTTGCCCTCGCACGGCAAGGTCCAGCTGTTGGACGGACGCACAGGTGAGGCCATGGAGCAGGAGACCACCGTTGGCTACATCTACATGCTGAAGCTCCACCACTTGGTGGACGACAAGGTCCATGCTCGCAGCACGGGCCCTTACTCGCTGATCACGCAGCAACCTTTGGGCGGCAAGGCGCGATTCGGCGGTCAACGATTCGGCGAGATGGAAGTGTGGGCCTTGGAGGCGTACGGCGCCGCCTACATCTTGCAAGAGCTGTTGACCGTCAAGAGCGACGACGTCGAAGGTCGCACCAAGATCTACGACTCCATGGTCAAGGGAACCAACACCCTCGAAGCCGGCATGCCGGTGGTGTTCGACGTGCTGTGCCACGAGATTCGCGGCCTGGGCATGAACATCACCCTCGAAAAGCAGCAGCTCGAGGGCGGCAGCCTCCTTTGACCCCCGACGCATTCACCCCGCCGGCGACACCGGTCGCGCGGCGGATCATCGCGATGAACTCACGCCGACACTCGGAAGCGACCCAACATGGCTGAGACCGTCTACGACCGCGTGAACGACTACGGTTCGGTGAAGATCACGCTCGCCAGCCCCAACGACATCAGGTCGTGGAGCTTTGGCGAGGTGAAGAAGCCGGAGACGATCAACTACCGCACCTACCGGCCGGAGAAGGACGGGCTCTTTTGCGAGCGGATCTTCGGACCCGAGCGTGACTACGAGTGCGCGTGCGGCAAGTACAAGGGGACGAAGTACAAGGGCATCATCTGCGATCGCTGCGGCGTGAAGGTGACGCACTCGCGGGTGCGTCGCAAGCGGATGGGCCACATCAACCTCGCCGCGCCGATCGTCCACATCTGGTTCTTCAAGGCCCTGCCGAGCCGCCTCGGCACCCTGATGAACATGAAGACGGCGGACCTGGAGAAGGTGATCTACTTCCAGGACTACGTCGTCACCGAGCCCGGCGCAACCGAGCTCGAGTACAAGCAGGTCCTCACCGAGGACGACTACCGCGCCGCGGTCGAGAAGTTCGGCGTGAGCGCCTTCACCGCCCTCATGGGCGCGGAGGCCGTGCGTGAGCTCCTGTCGGAGATGAACCTGAGCGACACCGCAGCCGAGTTGCGGGACGAGCTCACCAAGACCCGCAGCAAACAGCGGATCAAGGATCTCTCCAAACGGCTCAAGATCGTCGAGCAGATCCGCAACTCCGAGAACGACCCCGCGTGGATGGTCCTCGACGTCATCCCGGTGATTCCCCCGGATCTGCGTCCGCTCGTTCTGCTCGAGTCGGGCAATTTCGCCACGAGCGATCTCAACGACCTCTACCGACGCATCATCAACCGCAACAACCGTCTCAAGAAGTTGATGGACCTCAACGCCCCCGAGGTCATCATTCGCAACGAGAAGCGGATGCTTCAGCAGGCGGTGGATGCGCTCTTCGACAACGGCCGCTGCCGCCGCCCCGTTCTCGGTTCGAGCAACCGCCCGCTGAAGTCGCTCACCGACATGATCAAGGGCAAGCAGGGCCGGTTCCGCGAGAACCTGCTCGGCAAGCGGGTGGATTACTCCGCCCGTTCCGTGATCGTCGTCGGCCCGGAGCTGAAGCTGCACCAGTGCGGTCTGCCCAAGAAGATCGCGCTCGAGCTCTACCAGCCGTTCATCATCCGCCGTCTCAAGGAGCACGGCCTCGCGGACACGATCAAGAGCGCCAAACGCATGCTCGAGCGTCGTGACGCGGAGGTGTGGGACATCCTCGAGCAGGTGATCTACCAGCATCCGGTGCTGCTCAACCGCGCCCCCACCCTTCACCGCATGGGCATCCAGGCCTTCGAGCCGGTGCTCGTCGAGGGCAACGCGATTCAGCTCCACCCGCTCGTTTGCAGCGGCTACAACGCCGACTTCGACGGCGACCAGATGGCCGTCCACCTTCCCCTTTCCGTCGAAGCGCAGGCCGAGGCGCATCTGCTGATGCTCTCGACGCACAACATCTTCTCCCCCGCGCACGGTCGTCCCGTCGTCTCGCCGAGTCAGGACATCGTCATGGGCATGTACTTCATCACGTACATGGACGAATTCGACGTTCCGGAGGAGACGAAGCTTCGTCACTTCCGCAACACCACGGAGGCGCTGCTTGCCTACGACCACAAGCAGATCGACCTGCACGAGCCGATCGTCGTCCGGCTCGAGCGGTTCGACGAGGTGGTCCGCAAGGAGACCAGCGGCCCCGAGACGCTCCCGCCGAGCCGCCGCATCATCACCGCGGTCGGCCGCGTCATCTTCGCGGAGATCCTGGCCCAGGGCATGCCGTTCTACAACTGCACGCTCGGCAAGAAGGGATGCAGCCGCGTCATCGACGAGACGTACGCCCGCCGCGGTCGTCCGGCCACGATCGCGTTGCTCGACGACATGAAGGAAGTCGGCTTCAAGGCCGCGACCACGTCGGGCCTCTCGATCGGCATCACAGACCTGCGAATTCCCTCGGCCAAGCAGACGTTGCTCGACGAGACCCAGAAGAAGGTCGATCGCGTCGAGAAGAACTACGACGCCGGTGCGATCACCGAACGCGAGCGGCACAACCAGCTGCTCGACCTCTGGGCCCATTGCCGTGAGCAGATCACCAAGCAGCTCGTCGAGACGCTGCGCACCGACCGGCGTGATCCGGTGTCGGGCGACGAAGTGCCCGTCGCCTCCACCGAAGGCGAGCGGTACCTCAACCCCGTGTACCTCATGAGCGTGTCCGGCGCCCGTGGCAACGTGAGCCAGATGCAGCAGCTCGCCGGCATGCGTGGTCTCATGGCCAAGCCGAGCGGCGAGATCATCGAGACGCCCATTCGCGCGAACTTCCGCGAGGGCCTGAACGTGCTCGAGTACTTCTCGTCGACGCACGGCGCGCGGAAGGGTCTGGCCGACACCGCTCTCAAGACGGCGGACTCGGGGTACCTCACCCGCAAGCTCTACGACGTCGCCCAGTCACAGGTCGTCGTCGAGCAGGACTGCGGCACCAAGATCGGCATCCCGAAGCGGGCGATCTACAAGGGCGAAGAGGTCGACGTCCCGTTGAGCGAGGCGATCATCGGCCGCACCAGCCGCCACAACATCATCAACCCGATCACCGACGAGGTGATCGTGCGTGAGAACGATCTCATCACCAACGAGATCGCGTCCCGCATCGAGGCGCTCGGCATCGACTCCGTTCAGGTCCGCAGCTCTCTCACGTGCGACACGTCCGGTGGCATCTGCGCGTTGTGCTACGGGATGGACATGTCGACCGGCCAGCTTGTCGAAGAAGGCATGGCGGTCGGCACGATCGCCGCCCAGTCGATCGGCGAGCCCGGCACGCAGCTCACGATGCGGACGTTCCACACGGGTGGCATCGCCGCTCGTGGCCTGGTCGAGACCAGCTACAAGGCGATGCACTCCGGCGTCGTGGAGCTGCGCGACTGCAACGCGGTGGAAGTCGAGATCGACGGCAACCAGGTGCTCACCAGCCTCAAACGCAACGGCGAGGTCGCGGTGAACGACGACAAGGGCCGCGAGCTCGAGAAGTACCTCGTGCCGTACGGCTCGACCATTCGCATCCGGCCCGGCGACAAGGTGCGCAAGGGTCAGGTGCTGGTCGAGTGGGACCCCCACCGGACGCCGATCCTCGCCGAGAAGTCGGGCGTGGTGAAGTTCAAGGACATCGACATCGGCGAGACCGTCCGCGAGGAAGCCGTCAAGGGTGGCCGCGGGCAGGAGCTCATCGTCATCGAGCACACCGGCGAGAAGCACCCGCAGATCATCATCGAGGACGCCAAGGGCATCATCCTCGACTTCCACCACCTGCCGGCCAAGGCCCGCATCGAGGTGGTCCAGGGCGAGACCGTCCAGGCCGGCCAGATGCTCGCCCGCCAGCCGAAGGAAGTGCTCGGCTCGGCGGACATCGTCGGTGGTCTGCCGCGGGTCACCGAGATCTTCGAGGCCCGGACGCCCAAGGACCCGGCCGTGACCGCGGAGATCTCCGGCCGCGTCGAGCTGCACTCCGACAAGCGGAAGGGAAAGATGACGATTCGCGTCATCTCCGAGGCCGGGCTCGAGCACGATCACCACGTGCCGCAGGGCAAGCACCTGCTCGTCCACACGGGCGACTACATCTCCGCCGGCGATCCGCTGACGGAAGGTCCGCTCATCCCCGCCGACATCCTGCGGATCAAGGGCGAGGAATCGCTCTACACCTACATGCTCGACGAGGTGCAGAACGTGTACCGCGCCCAGGGCGTGCCGATTTCCGACAAGCACATCGAGGTGATCCTGCGGCAGATGCTCGGCAAGGTTCGGATCCAGTCCCCCGGCGACACCGAGCTGCTTCCGAACGAGGTGGTCGACAAGTTCGCCTTCCGCGCGGCCAACGCGAAGGTCGCGAACGCCCTTCGCATCTCCGATTCCGGCGATACCGATCTGCCGGTGGAGGCGCTTGTGCCGAAGGACGACGTGAAGGAAGCGAACGCCCTCGCCGAAGCGGAGGGCAAGCAGGGCGCGAAGACCAAGCGGCCGCGTCCCGCGTCCGCGCAGACGCTGCTCCTGGGCATCACCAAGGCGTCGCTGCAGGCGGAGTCGTTCCTGTCCGGTGCGTCGTTCCAGGAGACGACGAAGGTCCTCACCGAGGCCGCCCTGCGCGGAGCGGTGGACGAGCTCACCGGTCTCAAGGAGAACGTGCTGCTCGGTCACCTGATCCCGGCCGGCACCGGCTTCGAGCCATTCGCCAAGATGAAGGTGGCGAAGCTCGTCGAGCCGCCGTCGATCGACGACGACGAGGAGGCCATGCTCGCCGATGCCGCGCAGGCGGCCGAGGCAATGGGCGCCGAGCCGGCTCCGTCGCTGGTCGAGGTGCTCACCCAGTCGGAGCCGCAGACCAGCATCTCCGACGCCTGAGCATCCTAAATCGCCCACCTTCCAGTAGTTGCACCCACGGGGCCGCCGGCATGGCGGCCCCGTTTCTCATTCGGTGCGGATTTCGCGCAGGGACTCGACAGCGGCGTCGTATCCGCCCTCGGTCCGAGGGCAACGTCAATCGCCGCAACGCCTTGGCCTGCAAGGAATTGATCTCCCTGATTGGTGCGGTAGGATAAACCTGACTGGTCCAGGGGCGGGGTGCGTCTATAAGGAATGGCTGCCGTCTCGCTTCGATTGTCTGGATATCCCTGGATTCCCAGAGCCGGCGCTTGCGCCGGGTGCCCCCTTGGAGGCCGAACATGCTCTCGTCCCACGCCACTCGTGCGTTGACCGTTACCGCGATCCTCGGAATCGGAAGTGCCGCCGTGGCCGACGCCGGTGCGTTGACCCCGCGTGCACCGCTGCCGAAACGCACGGCGGAACAGCTCGTGTTGCCGATCAGCGGCACGGGGCGGCTGATCGTCAAGTTCATGGATCAGGTTCGCGCTCGGGTCACACCCGACGGCGGGCTCTATTCGTTGACAAGCTCCGACCTCGACCCGGTGCAGGGCATCGCAACCCACTTCGGCGTCGAGCTGTACCCGGCCATCGGGAAGTCGGAGGAACGTCTCGCGGCGTTGCAGGCGCGGGCCGCGGCTCACAGCGGGAAGGCCCAGCCCGATCTCGCGGGCATGATGATCGTGGAAGGCGCGCGAAACCAGGAAGAGCTCGAAGCGCTCGCCCGCGCCCTCAACGAGCTGCCGTCGGTCGAGTTCGTCGAGTTCGAGAAGCAGCACCAGACGGTCACCCCTTCGTCGCTCCCGCAGGTCGATCCGTTCGATCAACGCACGACCGGCCCGCTCGTGGACGCGACCAACGCCGAGCTGAAGCTCAACCAGAGCGTCGTCGCAAAGCTCCAGGTGCCCGCCCGCCTCCCGAAGGGCGAGGTGACCGTGCAGGTGCCGATCGACGGCCACGCCGTCGAGATGAAGCTCGTCGAACATTCGATCCTCGGACCGGACTTCCAGTTCATCGAAGTGCAGCCGGACGGCTCGCATGTGAAGCGTGACGCCAGCATCATCCAGACCTTCCGCGGCGTGCTCCCGGCGCACCCGGACGTCGCCGTTGCCGGCGCTTTCCTCGAGGACGGCCTCTACGCCTCCGTGGCGTGGCCCGATGGCTCCCGCCACTGGATCCAGCCGCTCGCCGGACGCGTAGCCGGCGCCGAGGCGACCGATCACGCGATCTACCAGAGCAGCGACGTGGCGCCGATCGAAGGCACCTGCGGCACCGCCGACCACAGCCCGGACGTCGTCCCGGCCGAGTTCTTCGAGGACATGCCGCTGCCCATCGGCGGTTTCTGTGGCGGCGTGAACCTGCACTACGCCGAGATCGCGCTCGACCTCGACCACCTGTGGGTGGAGAAGGCCGGCTCGGTCGCGAAGGCGGGCCAGCTCGCGGCAGCCGTCATCAACGTGATCAATCTTCAGTACGAGGCGTCCTTGGAGATTTCCCACGTGATGACGGCGATCATCGCCCGTCCCACCGAGGCCTCCGACCCGTACACGACGATCTTTGCCGGCGATCTGCTGACCGAGTTCGCCAACGAGTGGGAAGCGAACTTCACGGGCGTGCAGCGTGACATCACGCACCTCTTCACCGGTCGTGAGCTCTTCGAAAGCACGATCGGCATCGCTCGTCTGTTCGGCGTGTGCAACGCGTTCGCCACGGGCGCGAACTACGGTCTCGCGCAGCGTTTCAGCGCCTTCGCGTGCCAGACCGATCTCAGCGCTCACGAGCTGGGGCACAACTGGGGCGCGTTCCACTGCGATTGCTTCGACGAGACCGACCCGACCAACCGGTTCACGATGAACCCGTTCATCACCTGTGCGAACCAGTTCAGCATGGGCACGATCGCATCGATCGAGCTGTTCCGTGATTACCTCGGCGCGTTCGTCGGCTGCATCGACTGCGACCCCGCGCCCCCGGCGGGTTGCGGCGTCGCCGGCACCGGCGCGTGCAACGTCGCGAACGGCACCCCGTACTGCAAGGACTCCCTGTGCTGCGGCACCGTGTGCGCCGTCGAGGCCTTCTGCTGCGATGTGACGTGGGATGCGATGTGTGCAACGATGGCCGCCGACCTGTGCGAGGTCAGCGACGAACACTGCCTGGCGGCTCACAACGGCCTCGGGTGTGCATTCCCCGCGGTCGATGTCAATCCCGCCGACGGCATCCCGGATTGCTACGCCGACGTGATCGCCGCGGACCCGGCCTGCGAGGACGGTCTCTGGGACGAAGGCTGTGCAGTGCTTGCCTGGCTCCAGTTCAGCTGCTTCACCGACGGATTCGAGGACACGCCGGATCTCACGGGCTTCCAGGCGTACAACACCGCGACCCCCACCGAGAACTTCTCGTTGCTGACCAACGCCTTCCTCGGCGAAGCGTTCGGCGGCGAGGGGTTCGACCTGCAGGGCGTGACCGACCTCGGTGACGAGCTCGTCGCCCTCGGCGTCGGCACGGAGAACCTCGCCCGCGGCAAGTCGATCAACATTGCCACGATCGAGGACAGCGCGTACGTCCAGGCGCCGCTGGCCCACGAGGATCTCACGAACCTCACGATCGAGGACGGCCAGCGTCTGTGGATGAACCCGCTCATGGGTCCGGACCACGGCACGGCCGTCCTTGGCATCATCGGGGCCAACGAGAACTCGTTCGGCATGACCGGCATCGCGCCGGAGGCCGATCTCTGGTTCTTCCCGTCGTTCTCGCTGAACGAGGGCGGCCGTCTGCTCGGCGCGATGACCTCGGCGTACGAGGAGTTCGGACCGGGCGATGTGGTCAACTACTCGATCGGCTTCGGCACCGGATGCATCGGCGGCGACTGCCCGGGCACCGTGGGCTTCCTGACGCTCGACCTCGCCGTCTGGACCCTCGTGCGGCTCGGCTCCGACCTCGGCGTCACGTCGGTCATGTCGGCCGGCAACGAGGGCTGCAGCCTCGACGACGTCGACGAGGCGGGCGGCGACAGCGGCGGCATCATCGTCTCCGCGTCCGACCCCGGCTTCCCCTACTGCCGGCGGAACTTCTCCAACCACACGGCGGACGTGGCGGGCATCATCCCGCACGTCTCCCAGTGGGGCGTGATGGTGCCGACCACCGGGTTCACGGGTGAACTGTTCGGACCCGAAGACCCGACCCGTCAGTACACGCTCAGCTTCAACGGCACCAGCGCATCGTCACCGATGATCGCGGGTCTCGTGGCCCGGCTGCAGGGGCTCGCAAAGCAGCTCTACGGCATCCCGCTCGCGCCGGAGCAGATTCGTGACACCTCGGCGGGCTTCCTCCAGTGCCTGCAGCTCCGCACCGATCCGACGTTCCTCGGCAGTGACGATGGTCTGGAGTGCGCCGGCGACGACGGCGGCATGATGCCTCCGGGTGAGCCGAACTACATCGGCATCATCCCCTCCGGTCCGGACTGGGCCGCCAACATGCTCACTTCGAGCTTCTTCGACGGCTCCCCGCTCGTCGAGGACATCATCGTGGTCCGCGGCACGCAGGTGTTCGGCAACAAGTTCTCGGTGAAGTCGAGTGACAGTGCCCGACTCGGCGTGACGGCTCAGTTCACGCCTCGCGACTTCCAGCCCTCGGCGCCGACCGGCGGCGGCGGCGTGCCGTTCGTCCCGCAGATCCAGGACCTGCGGTATCTCGCGACCGGCAACATCACCGACCTCATCGCCATCGGCAAATCCGACGCCGACGGCATCGTCAACACGATGATCGCCCAGAGCGAATACCAGTGGCCAACGGTCTTCACGTTGGTCTTCGTCGAGGGATACGACTGGCGAACGCAACGCTGGTCGTTCATCGATCTGATCTCGGATCCCGGCCAGGCGGTGGCAACGCTGCCCGACGGCGACTTGCTCTTCCAGCACACGGCAGCCGATTCCCACCGCTTCGTGCGCGTGACCGACGGCAAGATCCTCCTCCGCTTCTGGACGCTCGGCTTCCCGAGCACAGGCGCCTTGGGCGGCGATACGCCGGATTCGAACTACCGGATGCGGATGGACTTCCTGAACCTCTTCGTGTCCGAAGATCCGGGGGCGTCGCTGCCGTGATTCGGATCGAATAGAGCTGCACGCTTCGAGGGCCCCGCCGGACGGCGGGGCCCTCTTTGTTGCGCGGACGCGGGCGCGGACGCGGGCACGGACGCGGGCACGGACGCGGGCACGGACGCGGACGCGGACGCGGACACGGTCACGGACGCGGACACGGCCACGGTCGCGGGCACGGGCGCGGACACGGACACGGACGCGGACCCGGACACGGACGCGGACCCGGACACGGACGCGGACGCGGACACGGACGCGGA
>JABDLI010000342.1 GCA_013003065.1 Phycisphaerales bacterium
CCGCATCCGCGTCCGTGACCGCGTCCGTGACCGCGTCCGTGACCGCGTCCGTGACCGCGTCCGCGTCCGTGACCGGGTCCGTGACCGCGTCCGCGTCCGCGTCCGCGTCCGCGTTCCTCAGATCAACCGCTGCGGTGGGGCCGGTTGCGGTGGGGTCTTCGCCGACGCCCGGGGTTTCTCATCGGGGCGGGCCGGGGGGGGGTCGACGAGGCGGCTCATGGCCGCGGCTCCGCGGCCGCCGTGGAGGCTGGATGCCTTGATGTTGGCCGCTTCGCGTTCGAGGACGCGGTCGAGACCGAGATCCTCACGCTGAAGCAGCGCGGCCTTCACCCCCGAGACGAATCGCAGGCCGCACAGGATGGCGGCGACGACGCACGCGATCGGGAGGAACAGGAAGCGGGCGATGAACACGAGCTCGTGGAGCCCGCCGGTAAAGCCGAGGGCGATGTCGGAGTCCGCGGCGTCCACCCGAGCGACCAGCGCGGCGTAGGACCACATCGCGCCTTCATCCCACGCGCCGATCGCCACGCCGAGTGGTGTGATCATGAGCGCAAGCACGACCGCCCACGCGAACGCGGAGACCGTGCGGTCGATCCCGTCGGTGGCGGCGGCGGCGCCGAGCAGGACGGACAGCGTGATGAGCGCGATGAGCGCGAGCACGGCGGCCGTGGCCACCGCCCGGGCGAGCCGCGCGCTGTGGGCGAAGATCGGGTCGTACTTGGTCAGGACGCGGTTCGGATCCACCGTGCGGCGGGCCTGCACTTCGCCGGTGTCGTCGAGCACGCTCGGCGTCGCCTCGGTGACCGTCCCGCCCACGACGATCAGGGGCGACTGGGTCGGTCCGCTCAGGTTGCGCCATCGCATGTCGGTGTAGCTGGTCAACGCCCACACGACGATCTGCACGAAGAGCGCGAGCACGACCGCCCAGCAGCAGATCGCCACGCTCAGACGCAATCGCCCGAGGCAGATGCTCACGGACGCTCGGTGACCTCTGGGCACGCCGCAGGCGCTGCCGGTGAGCGAAACTGGCGTCTTGGGTGCGGGCTGACTCATCGACGTTCCAATCGGTCAGACCGGAACGGCCGATCAGTGAAACCGGGGGGATGGGTCGCGAGGCAACGCCGCGGGGCCTCGCCCGGGCGTCCCAATGCCGGGTTGGAGCCGGCCGGAGGTGGGTCTATCATGCTCACCCCGCTTGCGCCGGCTGGACCGGTCGTGCGGGCGAGCGGATCTCGCCGTCCGCCTCTGGGCTGCCCCCCCGGACCTGATCCCGCCAGTCCCCCCCGGAAACGACTCGCCCCACATGCCGCCTCGCCTCGATCCCAACGCCGACATCCTGGACCCCGCGGTCCTCGCCGACGTGGCAGCCGGCGCGTTGCGAATCACGCCCGAGCAGGCGTTGCGGCTGTACCACGAGATGCCGATTCAGGAGCTCGGGCGGTGGGCGGACACCCGCGCGCGGGAGCTGCACGGCGCGGCCATCCGCACCTACGTCATCGACCGCAATATCAACTACACGAACGTCTGCTCGGCCCGGTGCACGTTCTGCGCCTTCCGCCGCGACGGGGACGAACACGACGCGTACACCCTCGAACCCGAGGAGCTCCTCGAGAAGGTCGGTGAGCTCGCCGCCATCGGCGGCACGCAGATCCTCATGCAAGGTGGCATGAACCCCGCGTTGCCGCTGTCCTGGTACCTCGATCTGCTCCGCCGCATCAAGTCGGAATACCCCAGCGTCCACGTGCACGCCTTCAGCCCACCGGAGTTCATCGAGTTCATCCGATTCTTCGATCCCCCCGGTGCGACGCTGGCCGAGAAGCTGCGCACCGTGATGAAGCAGATGCGAGAGGCCGGGCTCGACTCGATCCCCGGGGGCGGCGGCGAGATCTTCGCCCCCGCCGTGCGTCGCAAGATCGGCCTGGGCAAATGCGACGCCGAAGCGTGGCTGACGACCATGCGGGTCGCGCACGAGCTGGGCATGAACACGTCCGCGACGATGATGTTCGGTCACATCGAGGGGGTCGCGGACCGCATCCACCACTTCGAGCTCGTCCGCCAGTGGCAGGATCGCGCGATCGCCGATCTCGCCCCGGATGGCGGCGGGCGGTACATGGCGTTCATCGCCTGGCCGTTCCAACGGGAGAACACGCCGCTCGGCCGCGTGCCCGATTGGGGCGCCGGGGGCGGGGACGATCTGGACACGCCGTTCCCCGGCGACGCCGTTGCCCGTCTCGACGGTAGCGGCGAGAAGCACGACCACCCGCGTTTCGGTCAACGCGTGCGTCGGGCCGGGGGCAGCGACTACCTGCGGACGCAGGCCGTGAGCCGTTTGTACCTCGACAACATTTACTCGATCGGCGCGAGCTGGGTCACCATGGGTCCGCACATCGGACAGGTCGCGTTGCGGTACGGGGCCACCGACATGGGATCGGTGATGATGGAGGAGAACGTCGTCAGCGCAGCGGGGACGACCCACTGTCTGAACGAGTCGATCCTCTGCCGGCTCATCCGCGACGCCGGCTTCCTGCCGGCGCAGCGTGACAACGCCTACCGCCTGCTTCGCGTCCACACCGGGGCGGAGGCTCCGGATCGCCGCATCGACGACTGGTCGGCGGTCCGCACCCGTCGTCTTCACGTGCAGACCGATCAACCCGACGAGAAAGCGGTCGCCCTCTCGATCCGCTCGACCAACGACGCCTGATCGCCCACCCGCCGGCTACGTCGCGTCGGCAGCCTCGGGCTCGCCGGTGTCGAGCCAGCGGTCGACATCCGCCACGTTGCGGCCGCACTCCGGACACCGGTCGCCATCGAGCTGGTAGAGCAGATACCCGCACGCACACCTCGGCTCTTCGACCCGAAGCTCGATCCGCAGGCCGCACGAGACGCACTGGCGACGCCCGACCGCGAGTGTCTGCTCGGCGTGACACCGCGGGCATGCGAGCTGCACCGCGATCGCGCGACCCAACGCCGCGGGCGCCTCGCGTTGGGCCAGGCGTTCGATGAAGGCGAGAATCGGACTGACCACGGTGCCGCAGGCGGTCAGGATGCTGAGGACGCCGACCGTCTTGCCCGACCAGTCTTCGAACCACTCGCCCCAGACGATGAGCACGATGAACGCGGTCAACAGTGTCGCAAGCCACAGCGTGACCGTCCGGACGAGCCGCCAGGAGTGGCGGTCGATCTTCAGCAGCAGCAGCAGCCCCAGATGCGGCGCCCAGATGCTCGCGGCCGTCAACGTTCCCGCGATCTTGACCAACCACTCCTCCCACCGCCGCGAGGGGTCGATCCAGACCATCAGCAACCACGTGGCGGCGGCCAGCACCGAGCCGACGATGCCAACCCACGTGATGGCGATCGCCCGGTGGCGTTCGAGCACGAACGCGGCGGCGAGGCACGTCAGGCTGAACGCGCCGACGATGAGCGCCGTGATGATGACACGCTCACCCGTGCGGCCGAGGCCGTCGAAGATGATCGCGATGATGCCGAGCGCCGCCGCGAGCGCGAACGAGGCGATCATCGACCAGAGAAATGTCGTGCGCAAACCCGTCGCTCCGTTCAGCCGCCGGTGGCCGGCGTGGCGTGGGTGATCGAATCCAGGGCCGGCAGCGGTGGAAGCCCGTGGGTCTGGCGAACGCCGTTCTGCTCGGCCAGCCTTGCGGCAAGCTCGGAGGTGAGAAAGGAATCGACGAGACCGTCCGCGGTCCCGACGAAGATCGACCCCGCGATGCCGCTGTCGACGTTGCGATCGGGATCGCACGCCAACACGACCAGCCAGAGCTCGGCGGGCGGATCAACGACGGGCACGCCGTGGTACGTGAAGACGAAGTCACCCAAACGGTGCGCGATCACGTTGGAAGGCATGCGTGCCGACGCGGCGGCAATCGCCTCTTCCCGACGCGGCTCGGGCGCGGTCGCGAGCGTCTCGAGGTTGCTGTCGCCCAGCGGCACGTCCGATTCGAACGTGTCGGAGGCCGCGGCCACCATGTCGAAGCCCGTCAGCGGGCCGACGCGAATCAGCTCGCTCGCGTGAGCGGGCCAGACGCCGTCGGTCTCGGCGAAATCGATCAGATTGCTCACGATGAGGCTGCACTCGCCGTGCGGCTGCTGGAGCGTCGCCGACTGCACGGCGATCTGCGCCTGGCCCAGTCCCCAGTACATCGCGCCCACCGATCCGACGAGCGCCAGAACGGTGAACAACGCCGGCAACGCCAGCACCGCGAGCGTCGCGCGCCCACCGCTCACGCGTTGACCCTCGCCGACCATGAAGATCGCGCTGACGATCCACCACACAAGACCCACGAAGAGGAAGGGATACACGCCGAGGCACGGCATCGCGGTCGTCACGTTCGCTCCGCCGCTGTAGCACAACGCCTGGTACGTGCGGCCGATGGGGTGCGCGGCGCCGCCGGTGGCAACCAGCGTCATGTGCGTCACCAGGCCCCACACCGCGACCATGAGGAGCGTGAAGACGACCCCACCGCCGACGAACGACGCGCCGATGAGGACCGGCTCCATCCAGTCGCCCGATGCGAAGGCCGCGATGAGTCCGATGACGAAGAAGGGAATGCCGATGCCGAGCCCGAAAACGATGATGGACGTGGCGATGATGAACCACCACGCCGATCCGAGCGATCCTTCCGCGGGGGTTGCGCGCATGAGGCGGCCGGGCGCGACCATGGCGCGTCCGATCGTGGCGAACCAGCCCCGCATCACGCCGCGGTTCGCACGCTCCAGCCACGGGTGGTCGTCGACGCGGGTCTGCGCCTCCGCGACACCCTCGGCGGGCCGCAGCACCATCGCATCCATCTCGACGTCGCGACCGCACGAGACACACGCGAACGCGGACGGGACGAGGTGGCCGCGTCCGTCGGTGCCGTAGTAAGACTGGTCGCAGTGCGGGCAGCAGAAACGCACGCTGTTGGGCAGGAACTCGTGCTCGCTCGGACAGAACGCCAGACCGCACTCGGGGCAGGCACGTGCCTTCAGGTTCCAAAGTGGGTAGTTGCAGCCCGTGCACCGCATGCCGAACCTCCCGGAGCAGCGTACACGAAAAGCCGTGCATCCGGCACGCCGCTCGCGGTCGGGGGTCGGCCGGTCAATCCTCCGGCGCGTTGCGACCGATACGCGAGCGGAACTCCGCGGTGAGCTCCCGTGTCACCGGACCGACGGTGCCGTTGCCGATCACGGCATCACCCACGTGGGTCACACCGATGATCTCGGCCGCCGTGCCGGTGAGGAACACTTCGTCGGCGTCGAGCACTTCTTCCAGACGCATCATCCGCTCTTTCACCGCGTGACCGCACGCGGGGGCCACGGTGTCGATGACGAACTTGCGGGTGATCCCGTGCAGCATGCCGGCCTCGGCCGCCGGGGTGATGACCGTTCCATCCTTGACGACGAACAGGTTGTCGCCCGTGCACTCGGCCACGAACCCGTCGAGGTTGAGCATGATCGCCTCGAGCACCCCCGCCTCGATCGCCTCGACCTTGGCGAGGATGTTGTTGAGGTAGTTGAGGCTCTTGATGGCCGGATCGAGACACTTGATCGGGATCCGGGGACGGTCGGCGACGATGACCTTCAGCCCTGTCTCGTAGAGCTCCGGCGGGTACAGCTCGATCGAGTCGGCGATGACGATCGTCCCCGGCACGGGGCACTTGAACGGGTGCAGCCCCAACGTGCCGACGCCGCGGCTCAGGACGAGCCGGATGTAGGCGTCGTCGAGATCGTTGATCGCGACCGTCTCCCGCACTGCGCGTTCGACCTCATCGATCGAGTACCGCGACTTCAGGTGGATCTTCTCGGCGGAGTCGAACAACCGCTGCAGGTGCGAGCGGAGCTTGAAGATGCGGCCCCCGTACGCGCGAATGCCCTCGAAACACCCGTCGCCGTACAGGAATCCGTGGTCGAAGACCGAGACCTTGGCTTCGGACTGATCGACGAACGCACCGTCGATCCAGATCTTCCGGGTTGCCCGGGGGGCCCGCGGTCCCGTTGCATCGGGTCGCGTTGCCCCGTGTGCCGCCGTGGTCATCGTCTCGCTCCTTCCGGCTGGGGGTGCGGTCATTCTAGCCGATTCGACGATCCGGCGTGACCGCACGAAGCCGCACGGGGCCGCCGCGAGGGCACGCAAAAAAGAAATCAACCCCGTTTTGATGCAACCATCTCGCCCGCCCGCGTCAGCACGGCGTCCAGCATGGGCGGGGTCAGACGCCCCGTGAACGTGTTCTGCTGGCTGACGTGGTAACAGCCGAGGAGCGTCGTGCCGCCGAGCGTCAGCTCGCACCCGTGCGCGAACTTCGGCTTCGGCCGCGGCCAGGCGACGCCGCGTCGCTTGAGGAGCGCGAGCATCGCGTTCCACGCGATGCCGCCCAGACACACCGTCACCGGTGGCGTCAGGTGGTCGAACTCGGCGTCGAGAAACCGAGCGCACCGTGCGAGCTGCCGGGTGGTCGGCCGGTTCTGCGGCGGCGCACAGCGAAGCGGTGCAGTGATGTAGACCCCACGCAGCTCGAGACCGTCGGCGCGACTCGTCGCCGTCGGCTGGTTGGCGAGCCCGCACCGGTGGAGCGCGGCGTAGAGGAAGTCACCGGATCGATCGCCGGTGAACATGCGTCCGGTTCGGTTCGCGCCGTGCGCCGCCGGCGCGAGCCCGACGACGAGGATCGCCGCGTCGAAGTCGCCGAACCCGGGCACGGGCCGACCCCAGTAGGTCTGATCCGCAAACGCCCGGCGACGCGTGCGCGCCACCTCCGCGCAGTAGGAGCGCAGCTCGGGGCAGGCGTCACACTCGACGACCTCGGAGGCAAGCACGGCCAGGGGGTGACGCCGGTCGCCCGTCATGAGCGTGCCCTCGGCGGCGCCGGCGCTCGGGACACGGTCCGCTGGGGGCTAGCCCTGGGCGGGCGCGGCCGCCGGTGCGTCCGACGACGCCACCGGGGTGAGCGTAACCCCGCCCGAAGCGTCCACGGCAAGATCGAACGACTGCCCGCGGGCGACGGCCATGTAGACGGCCTCGCCTTGCGCCACCCGCACCCCCATCTCGGCGGCGAGATCACGGTCCGTCGCGATCTGCCAGAAATTCGCCCAGAGCTGCTGCTCGAATCGCCCCACATCGCTCGAAGCATATCCGGCGGGCACCGCACCGGGCGTGTCGATCGGAATCCCGTCGGCGGGCGACAGGAGCTCCGAGTAGATGCGTCGCAACAAGACGAGCGTGCGTCCCCACAACGGGTGCCCTTCGGCGACGGAGTCGTGCGCGAACTTGACCGTCCACGTGTCGATGTACACGACGCCGCCCGGCAGGTGAATCGTCTGCCGGGCCAGTTCGGACCCTTCGTCGTCGAGCTCGATGAACAGCAGCGTCGTCTCGTTCACCGAACCGTCGACGCGGTGACTCTGATCGATGACCTTCAGGTGACCGAGCCGGTGGGAACGGGCGAGGCGTTCGAACATCAAGCGTTGCGCTTCGAGCCGTGCCGTCATCGCCTCGTTGAGGCTGCGCAGCTCCGCGATCGTCCGCCGATCCTGGTGCGCGGTCAATTGCCAGAACAGCAGCAGCAGCAGGCTGCTCAGGACCGTCGCGACGGTGAGGGTGCGAAAGATCGAGACCACGGGGGACTCCGTCCGGAGGCGAGCGCATGGGGGGGGGCGAGCGGCCTCCCTCCATCGGCAAACGTACAGCCACCGCGTGAGTTGACCGATAACGATGCCATGCAGCCGAGCATGCTATGCGTCTGGGGACTGACGATCGTCACCGCCGTGGCAACGCTGCCCGCGTCGGGCCAGACCACCGCCCCCACGGCCCCGCCGACGCCTGCCCCCCCTGCCACGACCCGACCGGCCGCGATCTCGCCGGAGGGCATCGTGCCGGACACCCCCGGCCCGACCCCGCCGCCGACGACCGCCCCCGGTCCGCCGGGCTCGCAGCTCACGGTCGGCCGACTCGTCGCGCACTTCGACTTCGAAGAGGCCGAGACCGCGCTCGTCGAATTCCCGAGCCGGTTCCGCCGGATCGTCGCGGAGGATCGCGGCTTCCCGCCCTTCGGCGCGATCGGGTTGACGTCCGAAACGGCATCCGAAGGTCGGTGGTCGTTGCACTTCGCGCTCGACGGCGGATCGTTGGCTGCCGAAACGCCCACGGGTGTCCTGCCGGTGTTGCCGCTCGCCGACTACATCGTGACGGCCGCCGTGCGCACGGCCGGCCTGACCGAGGCGCGAGCGCGGCTGACCGCGACGCTGTTCGACGCGGACGGCACTGCGATTCCGGGCAGCCGCGTCGCGACGCCGCCCCTCGACACGGGCGGCGTCTGGCAGGAGGTGACGGTAAACGTCCGCGGCGAGTCGGTCGACGCCGCCGACCTCGTCGTCGAGCTCGAGCTCCTGCAACCCACTCAATACGCGTCGAATCCCGTCGCGACGCGACGCCCCCGCCCCGAGGACGTCTCCGGCGAAGCCTGGTTCGACGACATCTCCATCTGGCACGTTCCGCGGATCGAGCTGACCACGACCTCGGAGAGCAACGTCGTGATCGCACCCGATCAACCGCGTCTGCGCACGCTCGTGCGTGATCTCGCCGGCGTGCCGCTCACGGCCGCGTTGCGGGTGCGCAGCATGGATGGCGCGTTGGTCTTCGAGGACGTCTTTCCGGCCCCGCGCGGCCGGCACGCGCGGGAGATCGAGCTGCCGCTGTCGTCGCACGGCTGGTTCCACGCCGAGCTGGCGCTCGAGGATGACGCCGGCCCCGCCGGCTTCGCCCGACTGGACTTCCTGTTCCTGGCCGAGCTGCCGCGCGGTCGCCGCCCCGACGCGGGCCGGCTCGGGGTCCTGGTGCCACATACGCCCACCCATCACCTGGAGGGGATTCCGCCGCTCGTCCACGAGCTGGCGGTCTCCACCGCGATGATCGACGTGTGGAACACCGACGGGGTGGACGACGACGAGGGTGAACGCATCGCGACCATGCGACGCACGCTCGAAGCCTTGCTCGCCGACGACGTCGAGGTGGCGTTCGCCATCGACTCGATCCCGCGCAACGTCGCCCAGCGGGAAGGCGTCGATCCCGATCAGGTGCTCGAGCTGCTGACGACCCGTCCCAACGTCTGGCTGGACGAGCTGGCGCCGCTGCTCAGCAACTTCGGCCTGCGGGTGCAACGCTGGCAGTTCGGCCGGCTCACGGCCCCCAACGCATTCTGGAAGCCCAACCTTCGCGCGCTCGTGGGCCAGGCGGAGCGCGCGCTCGCCGATTCGACACCCGATCCGCACGTCGTGATTCCGTTCGCCGCCGACCAGGAGCTGCCGGCGCCGCCGCCGGAACACGTGAGCATTCTCGTTCCCCACCAGGTGACGCCCGCCGCTCTGCCCGACTACGCCGCCGCGTGGTTGCAATCGCGGCCGGATCCGCTCGTCGCGCTCGAGCCTTTGCCGGCCACGCAGTACGGTCCGCGCACCCGCGTGGTCGACCTCATGCACCGTGGCCTGTACGGCTGGCGGGCCGGGATCAAGCGGCTGAGCGTGCCCGCGCCGTGGCGGTGGGCGCCCGGCCGCGCGGCCGCACGTTTGGATGAGACGTTCGTCGCATGGCGGTCGCTCGCGTCGTCGCTGAGTGGACGCCGGTACGCGGGGGAGCTGCGTCTGGGCGCCGGCACCCGCGGATGGATGCTGGAAGGAGACGAGCCGGGCGACGACGCGCTCGTCGTATGGCGTGAGCAGCGTCAGGGCGAGTCACCCACGCCGATCACGCTGGTGCTGGCCGACGGACCCGTGCGCGTGATCGATCCCGCCGGGAACGAGCAGGTGGTGACCCCGGGGACGTCGGGACACACGCTGGCGGTGGACGATCTGCCCCGCTTCGTCGAGGGCATCGATCTCGATCTCGCGAAATTCCGGGCGGCGTTCGCGATCGATCCCCCCTTCATCACGGCGCTTCACCGCGTGCACGACTGCGAACTGGTCCTCGGCAATCCCTGGAGCACCACGATCACCGGCGCACTGCGGCTCGTCGAGACGGGGGAGTGTCGGATCCGGCCGCGCCGTCACACGTTCGCGATCCCGCCCAACTCGGAAGTCCGGCTTCCGCTCAGCATCATCGTCGAACGCAGCACCGTGACGGGGGTCAAGACGATCGTGGCCGACGTCGACGTCACGACCGACCGGCCGTACCGGGTGCGGCTGACCACCGAAATCGAGATCGGTTGGCGTGACGTCGATTTCACCGCGGCGTGGTCGCTCGACGGCACGCGGCTTCGGCTCACGCAGTACATCACCAACCGCAGCACCGAGCCGATCAACCTCGACGCGTTCGTGCTCGCGCCCGGCGCCCCGCACGAGCGGCAGGTGGTCGCGGGGCTGCCCCCCGGCACGACCGCCACCCGCACCTTCGACCTCGGCACCGCCGCCACGCTGGCCGGACGCACGATCCGGGTCGGCGTCGCGGGGCGTGGGGGCGGCGCGCGGCTCAACCAGCTGCTCGAGATCCCGGCCTCGCTCGACGCGGTCGCGGGCGTGGCGGACGAGTAGCCCGCTCACCAACTCGTCGGCGGCGCGCGTCCGGCCACCGAGATCAGCGTGAGATCCGTCACCTTCCATGTGTCGTCCGTCTGCCGCTCGACGACGACGACCCACTGCGACGGCGCGGGCCCGAACCCGCCGGCATCCGTCCAGGCGCCGAGGTGGATCGTCGCCCGATCCGCGGTCTCGCGGTAGCCGTCGAGCATCGTCACCCGGTTGGAGACGACGTCGAAGCGGTCGACGAACCGCGAGACGCCGTCGCGGATGAAGTCGATGTCGTACCCGACGTTCGTCGTCGCGCCGAGATGCAGCAACGCATCGTCGGCGAAGAGCCGCATCGCCCCCACGGCGTCATCGGCCACGAGCGCATCGACGAGCGCCCGCGTGACCTGCTTTCCACGCTCCGCCGAGGTCACGACGAGCGTGCCCGTCGCGAGCACTGCCACCGCCAGCAGCAGCGGCACCCCGGCCAGCCGCACGCGATCCATCCGCCCCTCGCGGAAGCCGGCGACGACGAGGACCAGCGCGAACGCGGCGAGCCCGACGCCCAGCGGGTACGGGTTCTCCAGCACGAACCGGGTGAACAAACCGACGGAGGGAGGATCGGGCATTGTGTACAGGGCGCCGTGTCTGGAGTCCGATAACGAAAGAGCCCCCCAACGCTTCCGGCACACCTTCGGGTGCGTGTGGTGGGTTCAAACCGCCGAAGAAGACTCTCCCATGACACCGGTTCTCACGCAATCCCGGCTGGGCGACAACCTCGCCTGCCTCGGCGAACGGAACGCCGATCTCGCGCGTCGCCTGCAGGACGTGACCGCGGCCGTCGACCTTCAGCTCACGCCCGCCTCCGACGGCACGCTGACCGGAACCTACGCCGGCACGCCCCTCGCGAGCCGCCGGGCCCCGCGGGAGGAGGGACAGCGGCTCGCCGAGACCGTCGATGTGCTGGAGCACGGCGCGTTCGTGGTGTTCGGCTTCGGTCTGGGCTACCACGTCGAGGCCCTCGCCGAGCGATTGGCGGGCGACGGGCTGATCATCGTCTTCGAGCCGGATCTGGCGTTGCTGCGGGCCGTCTTCGAGCAAGTCGACCACTCCGGGTGGATGAAGGACGCCCTGATCCTGTTCGTCGTGGACGAGGAAGATCGCGCCGCGCTCGCCCGCGCGCTCAGCGGCGCCGAGTCGATCCTCGGCATGGGCGTCGCCCTGCTGCCGCATCCGGCCAGCCGCGCCCGGCTCGGGACGCGGGCCGGTCGATGTTCGCAGGCGATCGCCGACACCGTCACCGTCGCCCGCACGACGCTCATGACCACGCTCGTCCGCGCCACGGACACGGTGGGCAACCTGCTCGCGAACATCCACCACTACGTCGGTCGCCCCGGCATCGACGGGCTCGCCTCCGCCGCCGCGGGACGGCTCGGCGTCGTCGTTTCCGCCGGCCCGAGCCTTCACCGCAACCTCGCGCAGCTCGCGACGCCGGGAGTGCGGGATCGGTGCGTGATCATCACGGCCCAGACCACGCTCAAGCCGCTCCTCGCGGCGGGGGTGCGACCGCACTTCGTCGTCGCCCTCGACTACCACGAGATCTCCCAGCGGTTCTACGAGGGTCTTTCCGCGGATGATCTGCGGGGGGTGACGCTCGTCGCCGAGCCCAAAGCGCACCCGTCGATCCTCGAAACGTACCCCGGCCCGGTGCGGTGCTGCGCCTCGCCGTACCTGGACCGGCTGCTCGGCCCGCTGGCCCGTCCCATGGGCGTGCTTCCCGCGGGCGCGACCGTCGCCCATCTCGCCGCGTACCTCGCCCGCCACCTCGGCTGCAACCCGATTGCCTTCGTCGGGCAGGATCTGGGGTTCACCGACGGCCTGTACTACATGCCGGGCACTGCGATTCACGACGTCTGGGCGTCCGAGCTGAACGCGTTCAACACGCTCGCCATGATGGAGTGGCAGCGGGTGGCCCGCCACCGCGTCCACCTCAAGCTTCTGGACGACATCCACGGGCGCCCGATCTACACCGACGCGCAGATGCTCGCCTACCGCCAGCAGTTCGAACGCGATTTCGCAGGCTACGTGGGGGCCGGCATCGACGTCATCGACGCCACGGAGGGGGGCGTTCCCAAGCAGCACACCCGCCCGGCGACGCTGGAGGCGACGCTCACGACGCACGCGACGACGTCATTCACGCTTCCGCCGATCGCCGACGATGCCCCCGACGTCGAACGGCGCCGGGCCGCCGCCGGCCGTCTGCGCACGATCCGGCAGCAGGCCGCGGAGCTGCGTCAGCACTCCCGCCGCACCGAGCAGATCCTCCGCCGCATGCGTGAGGATCAGGCGGACGATCGCCGCATGGCGCAGCACTTCCGCAAGGTGGACGCGTTGCGACGTCAGGTCGACGCCCGGCCGGAGATCCTGGAGATCGTCAACCAGGTCAACCAGGTCGGCGTCTTCAAACGCCGCAAGGCCGATCGTCGACTCGCGTTGCAGCAGGCCTCGCTCACCGAAGTCGAACGACAGCGGGGCCAGATCGACCGCGACATCATCAACGTGGAGTGGCTGGCCGATGCCGCGGCCGCGATGGTGAGCATGCTCGAGGATGCCGAGACGCGACTGGAAGGCAAGCCCGTCGCGTCGCGCCGGCGCCGGTTCACCGCCGGGGACTCCGGAAGCGCACGCGGGGAGACGGCCACCCGACGCGTCGCCGCGTTGATCCCGATCGATCCCGACCGCAACGGGCTTGGGGTCGCTCGTTCGCTGCTCGAGCCGTTCGGCGCCCGCAGCGTGCTGCAGGCCACGCTCGAGCGGGTCGGGGCCGTGGCGAGCCTCGAGTCGATCATCCTCATCATGCCCGACGGCTGCGACCTCGACGCATCGATCCACCGGCACCGCATCGGGCGTCCGGTCGAGATCGAGCGGGTGAAGGGCTCGCCCTTCGGGCCGGAGAGAGCCGCGGTGGCGGCGGGTCGGCGTTGGGCCGCGACGAGCTGGCGGGGCGGCGTCGCCGGGCTGAGCGTCTACGACGAGGTGCTGTGCCCCGCCGTCATGCACGCGGCCATGTCGACCCGGGGTCTGGACGCGGCGTTGCTTCTCGCCCCGGACTGGCCGCTCTTCGATCCGTCGTCGGAACACGGCGGGAGCGCGCTCATCGACCGGTACCGCGAACATCCCGATCTGCTGAGCCTGGTGTTCACGCAGGCGCCGCCGGGCATCGGCGGCTGCGTGGTGACGGCGTCGCTCATGGCGGAGCTGCGGGAACGCACGCGGCTCTCGACGATCGGCGGCATCCTCGGCTACCAGCCGCAGCGGCCGCAGGGCGACCCGATCGCGAAGGACATGAACGTGCAGATTCCGCCGGCCGTCCGGCACGGGCTCGTCCGCGCGACGTTCGACGACACGCGGCAGCACGCCCGCTGGCGACGAGCCGCGGGCGCATCCGATCCCGCGACGCTCACTCCGGCGGAAGCGATTGCCGCGCTCACTGCGGCGAACGACGATCCACTCCCGGTCGAGCTGGTTCTGGAGCTGACGACACGCCGCGACTGCACCGGCTTCCTGCGCACACCCGACGTCGACACGCGGCCCGACGCCACGCTCGAGAACCTGCGACCGCTGCTCGAAGAGCTGGGCGCCGCCGGTGACGTGCGTCTCACGCTCGCCGGGGCGGGCGATCCGCTGCTGCATCCGGAGTTCGACACCATCATCCGGGCCGCCCACGCGGCGGGCATCGTCGGGGTGCACGTCCGGACCGATCTGCGCGGTGACGAGACGCTCATGAACCGGCTGCTCGCATCGGAGCCCGAGGTCGTCTCCGTCGAGCTGCACGCCGACGCGCCGGAGACCTACGAGGCGGCCTTCGGCACCGACGCGTACCTCGCGGTTGTCGCGAACGTACAGCACCTGCTCCGCGAACGTCGCCACCTCGCCGGTCCGGTGGGAACCGGCGGGTTCGCCCTCCCGTGGATCGTCCCGCACTTTCAGCGGCGAGCCGAGAACTTCCCCGAGCTGGAGACGTTCTTCGATCGCTGGCTGCACCTGCTCGGGACGGCCGTCATCGAATCGCCGCCGCCCGCCGCCCTCGCGTCCAGCCCGCTGATCGAACCGGGCACGCCCGTGGCCGTGTGCGACCGGATCGCCGCGAGCCGGCTGACGGTGCTGAGCGACGGCACCGTGCCGTTCGACCCGGCGGACGCAACCAAGGGTCACGCCGGGCGGGTCGGAGACGGCACGATCGCCGAGCTGTGGGCCGCATTGCGGGAGCAGCGTCGCGGGGCCGGGACGCCGCCGCGACCGCGTTGGCCGTGACGGAATTCAACGAAATCATCGCGGTGATCATCGGGCGGGCCGGCAGCAAGGGTCTGCCCGGCAAGAACGCGCGATCGGTGGCCGGGCGACCGATCCTGGCCTACTCGATCGAGGATGCGCAACGGGCGACGACCGTGGACCGCATCCTCGTCTCGACCGACTGCCCCGAGATGACCCGCGTGGCCGGCGAATACGGCGTCTCGGTCATCACGCGGCCGGCCGCGCTCGCCACCGACACGGCCACCGTCGATGCGGCGGTGCGTCACGCGATCACCGAAGGCGGGAGCGATGCGGGGGCTGTCGTCATCCTCTACGCAAACGTGCCGGTCCGGCCCGACGGCCTGATCGACCGGGCGGTCGACCACCTTCGCGTCACCGGCGCCGACAGCGTGCAGTCGTACGCGAGGGTCGGCAAACACCACCCGGCGTGGATGGTGCGGCTGGACGACGACGATCGCGTCGAGCCCTACGAGACGAACCGGATCTACCGGCGTCAGGATCTGCCCGCGCTCTATCTGCCCGACGGCGGCGTGATCGCGGTGACGCGGGCGAGCCTCTTCACCGTCGATCCCGAAGCGCCACACGCCTTTCTCGGAAGCGACCGGCGGGGGATCCGATCGGACCCAGCCCGCGTCGTGGACATCGACGACGCATTCGACCTCCGCCTCGCGGAGACGCATCTGGAGACACGCGCGGGAGCGGGGCGATGAAGATTGGCGGCCGGATCATCGACCTTGCTCATCCCCCGTACATCATCGCGGAGCTGGGCGTCAACCACGACGGCGCGCCCGCGCGGGCCAGCCGGCTCGTCGACGCGGCGGCCGCGGCCGGGTGCGACGCGATCAAGCTTCAGCTCTTCGAGGCCGAGCGGCTGCTCGGCACGACCGCGGAGCTGGCTGGGTACCAGACGCGGGCGGGCGTCGCGAGCCCGCACCAGATGCTGCGTGATCTGGAGATGCCGGTGGCCGCGATGCGTCCGCTCGTCGCCCACGCGCACGATCTGGGGATGCACGCCATCGTCACCGTCTTCAACGTCGAGCTCGTCACGCCCGCCGAACGCGAGGGATTCGACGCCTACAAGGTGGCGAGCCCGGACATCATCAACCGCCCGCTGATCGCGGCGTTGCAGGCGACGGGCGCGCCGCTGCTCGTCTCCACCGGAGCGGCGTCGACCGACGAGATCGCGCGGGCGGTGGGATGGCTCGGCCACCACCCGCACGTGCTGCTGCACTGCGTCAGCAGCTATCCGACCCCCGACGACGACGCTGCGATCGGGGGACGCATGGCGCTGCTGGCGTTGAGCGCGCACGCTCTGGGCTACTCGGACCACACTGTGAGCGTGGACACCGGAGCGTTGGCGGTCGCGGGCGGTGCGTGCGTGCTGGAGAAGCACCTCACGCTGGATCGAGATGCGTCGGGACCGGATCACGCGGTCTCGATCGAGCCGGCGGCGATGGGTGAGTACGTCCGCCTCGCCCACCGCGCGTGGCGGATGCGGGGACCGATCGCGAAACGCATCGCCGGCATCGAAGAGGACGTGCGGACGTCGTCCCGCCAATCGATCACCACCAAACGGGCGTTGCCGGCCGGACGCGTGCTCGACGCGGATGATCTCACGATCAAGCGGCCGGGCACGGGGCTGAGCCCGGCGTGTTTGACGGAGGTCATCGGGCGGACGCTGCGGTGCGCGGTCCCGGCCGACGTGCCGCTCAGCGAGGAACACCTGGCGTGAAGCGGATCGCGGTGGTGACGGGATCGCGGGCGGACTTCGGGCTGCTCCGCCCGGTGATTGCGGCCATTGCCGCGGAGCCGGAGCTGGAGCTGCGGCTCGTGGTGACCGGGACCCATCTGCTGCCGCCCTCCTTCACCCATGAGACCGTCAGCGCTCAGTTCGACGTCGCGACGCGGATCCCCATGCAGGTGGCCGGCGAGGTGGGCCGCGACGCGGACGCGGCGGCGCTCGGGCGTGGCGTGAGCCAACTGGCGCAGGAGTTTGCCGAGTCGCACCCGGACGTCGTGCTCGTCCTGGGTGATCGCATCGAAGCGTTCGCCGCGGCGGCGGCCGCCGCCGTGGGCGGGCGGCACGTCGGCCACATCCACGGGGGTGACCGCGCGGAGGGAGTCGCCGACGACGCGATGCGTCACGCGATCACGAAACTCGCGCATCTTCACTTCACCGCCTCCCCCGCGTCCACGGAGCGCGTCCTGGCGATGGGCGAGGAGCCACGACGCACGTTTCTGGTGGGATCCCCGGCGCTCGACGATCTGCCGGCGATGGGGCCGGTCGACGACGCGACGTTTGCGGAGCTGGGTGAACCCGCCGTGCTCTTCCTGCTCCACCCCAGCGGCGACGATGACGACGTCGAGCAAGAACGCGCCGGTGCGCTCCTCGCGCGTTGCCTCGAGATCGGGCGGGTGCTGGCGGTCGATCCCAACCACGACCCGGGGCGGGTCGGGATCGTTCGGGCCCTGGACGCCTTCCCCGACGTGACCCGGGTCCCGCACCTGCCGCGGGAGACGTTCGTCGGTCTGCTCCGGCGGGTGCGGATGATCGTCGGCAACAGCAGCGCAGGGCTGATCGAGGCGGCGGCCATTCCGGTGCGGTGCGTGAACGTCGGACCCCGGCAGTCCGGCCGGGAGAAACCCGCCCACGTGTTCAACTGCCCCACCTGGGACATCCGCGCGATCGATCTGGCCCTGTCGCGGGCGGAGACCGAGCCGGTGCTCTCGGTCAAGCACCGATTCGGCCGCGGCGACAGCGGCCGGCGGATCGCGCAGCTTTTGCGGAAGGTCGACCTCGCGGCGTTGCCGGTCCGCAAGCAGAACACGTACTGAGCGAGACGGCTGTTCTCGGACGCGATCGGCCCCGGAGTCGCGGATCGATGAATTCGCGACCGGCGGTGCTTCGCCGTTAAGTCCCTCCGGCGGCAGGTCGATGTCTCCACCGGGTCCGTAAAAGCCAAGGGGATACCTGATGGGTGCCACCACCAACGCCGAGCAGGCCGTGATCATCGATACCGCGATCAAGGGCATCAGCCACATCGCGACGCTGCCGGAGATCACGCTGAAGATCATCGAACTCGTCGAGGATCCTTCGAGCACCGCTCAGGATCTGCACAAGATCATCTCGAACGACCCGGCGCTCTGCAGTCGTATCCTGAAGGTCGTCAACTCGGCGTTCTACGGGTTGCCCCGACAGATCGGCTCCATCAACCGGGCGATCGTTCTCCTCGGCCTGAACGCGGTCAAGAACATCGCCATTGCCGCGAGCCTCACCAAGCTCTTCCGCGGTGGCGACCTGTCGCCGCAGTTCTCCGCCCGCGATCTCTGGATTCACTCCATCGCGACGGCGGCCGCCAGCAAGCTCCTGTGCGACGAGCTCCGACTCGGTCTCCCCGACGAGGCGTTCCTCGCCGGCCTCATGCACGACATCGGCATCATGGTGGAGATGCAGGCGATGCGCAAGCAGCTCGTCCAGCTCTTCGACGAGTTGCCGTTCGCCGAAGATGGCACCCCCACCGGCAACATGCTCGAGATGGAGCAGCGGATCTTCGGCGCGGATCACCAGGCGTTCGGCGCCGGTCTCTGCGAGAGCTGGAAGTTCCCGAAGTCGTTCGGCTTCGTCAGCGGGCACCACCACGACCCGCTGGTGCTTCCACGCGAGAACCGCCGGCTTTCCTCGATCGTGTATCTCGCCGACCGGATGACGGCCAAGCTCGGCCTGGGCTTCCGCGCCGACCTTCCCGATCTCACGCCGGACGAAGGCGTGATCGAAGAGCTCGGCGTCACCCGCGAGCAGATCGCGAACGTCGAAGAAGGCCTTCCGAAAGCCTACGAAGAGGTCGAGGCCACCTTCGCCTGATCCGCACGGACGCGGATCACGCGAAGGGCCACGAACCCGAACACGCACGCGAACACGCACACGGACGCGGACGCGGTCGCGGACGCGGTCACGGTCACGGACCCGGACACGGACGCGGACGCGGACGCGGACGCCGACACGGAACCCTCCGATGGTGCCACGGACAGCGAAGCGTCCGTGCCGTCAGCGTCCCTCGCGGTGGGGTGATCGACTCCCCTGCGCAATGGGTGACGCACGGCACGGACGCTTCGCTGTC
>JABDLI010000359.1 GCA_013003065.1 Phycisphaerales bacterium
GATTTCGAAGGTCTCTTCGAACGTCGGCTCGCCGACGACGATCTGCTGGAAACGCCGTTCGAGAGCGGCGTCTTTCTCGATGTACTTGCGGTATTCGTCGAGCGTCGTGGCGCCGATGCACTGGATCTCGCCGCGGGCGAGGGCCGGCTTGAACATGTTCGAGGCGTCGAGCGAGCCGCTGGCGCCGCCGGCGCCGACGAGCGTGTGCAGCTCGTCGATGAAGAGGATGACGTTCTTCGCCCGCCGCACTTCGTTCATGACGGCCTTGATGCGTTCCTCGAACTGACCGCGGTACTTCGTGCCGGCGACCATCATGGCGAGGTCGAGCACGACCAGACGCCGGTCGTGGAGGATGTCGGGCACGTCCTGGCCGACGATCCGCTGCGCGAGACCCTCGACGATGGCGGTCTTGCCGACACCGGCTTCGCCGAGGAGCACGGGGTTGTTCTTGGTGCGTCGGCACAGAACCTGGACGAGACGCTCGATCTCGTCCTGGCGGCCGATGACGGGATCCAGCTCGCTGTTGCGGGCAAGCTCGGTCAGGTCACGTCCGAAGCTGTCGAGCGCCGGGGTCTTGCTCTTCCCGCGACGCGGGCTGGCGCTGGGCTCGGGCTCGCCGCCGGGCTCGATCGCCTCGGGGCCCTCGTCGGGCTCGACGCCGGCGCCGAGCAGGTTGAGCACTTCCTCACGCACCTCTTCGAGCTTGAGCCCGAGGTTCATCAGCACTTGTGCCGCCACGCCGTCCTGCTCCCGGAGCAGGCCGAGCAGCAGGTGCTCGGTGCCGACGTAGTTGTGGTTGAGGCTCCGGGCTTCCTCGATCGCGTACTCGATGACCTTCTTGGCGCGAGGCGTCTGCGGGAGCTTGCCCATCGTCACCATGTCGGGGCCGCTCTTGACGAGCTTCTCGACCTCGAGACGCACCTTGCGCAGATCGATGTCCAGGTTCTTGAGCACGTTGGCCCCGACCCCCGAGCCCTCCTTCACGAGTCCGAGAAGGATGTGCTCCGTCCCGATGTACTCGTGGTTGAAACGCTGGGCCTCCTGGTTTGCCAGGGCCATGACTTTGCGTGCTCGGTCGGTGAGCCGTTCAAACATCAATCACTCTCCAAAGACGACGACCGGCGGGTGCGCCGACGCTGTCGTATCCTATCGCCCGTTCCGGGCGACGCTCGAAGCGGCGACGAGAGAGATCCCGGCCACTCCTTAAGACGCCGCAATCGGCGTACCATTCCCGCGTTCCCTTCATCGACCCGGATGGTGGGACAAATGATAATTTCCCGCCGTTGAGCGGCTTGGAGACGGTTTCTGCTCCTGTCGGCTTCCTGGTGAACATGATCCGATATGCCATTTTGGCGGTCGTTGCCATCGCAGTCGCGGGAACGGGGCCGTTGCGTACCAGCGGTGCCCCACCGCTGATCCCCCCGACCGCGCCGCCGCCCCCCGGTGCATTCGACACGCCGCCGCCGGTGGATGCCCCCCCAGAGCCCAAACCGACCAGGGCCGGCGAGGCCTTCGGGGTCGAAGCCGAACCGTTCGAGCCGGTCGACGTCCGATTTCGCCTCGCCGACGGGATCCGCATCAGCGGCGCGTTGACGGGCTGGGATGACCACGGCTTCGACGGCTCGTTCGGACGCCGCCAGTGGTCGGACGTCGATCACCGCGACGCGTGGCGGTTGCTGCGGCGGCTGAGCGACGACGAGAACGCCGAGGCGTGGCTCACGATCGGTCGGATCCTGCTGCGGGTCGGACTCGATCAGCCGGACGCCCGCGAACGGGCGGAACGCGCGTTCGTCCGGGCGCGTCAGCTCGACCCCGAGATCACGGCCCGCGTCGCGCTCACACGCGCCGAGGTTGCGCGGATCGCACAGGGTCGGGTCGAACGGGAAGCGGCCGAGGAAAAGGCCCGGTTGGCCACCGATCATCCCGAGGGCCGAGCGTGGGGGACGGCACCGTGGCCAACCCTCTCCGACTCCGAGCAAGAGGCGGCGATCTTCACGATGCAGGCTGATGCGAGCCGCATCCTCGCCCGGGCGGGGATGGACATCGCGCCGGTCGAGACGAAGTACTTCCTCTTCTACTCCGACATGCCCCGCCGCGCGTCGGTGCGTTGGTCGCGAGAGCTCGATCTGATGTACGTGCGGCTCGCGCGGCAGTTCGGCCTGTCGCCGGAGGAGAACATCTTCTGGGGAAAGGCGGTCGTGTTCGTCTTCAACGACCGCGACCGGTTCCGGCTCGTCGAAGCGCAAGCGTTCGGCCAGCTCGCGCCGGAGTGGGCCGACGGCTTCTGTCATCCGATCGGACCGAAGGTGTTCGTGAGCTTCTACCGCCAGGCGGACGATTTCGCGTTCGCCGCGTTGCTCGTCCACGAGACCGTGCACGGCTTCATGCACCGCTACCGCACGCCCCGCCGGCTGCCGACCTGGGCGAATGAAGGCATCGCCGACTATCTCGCCTCGGTCCTCTTTCGCAACTCGCCGATCGATTTGATGCGTCGGCAGAAGGGCCTGCGGTTCGTGCGGGCGGGCGGCGATGTCAACGGCGTGCTCGACCGGAGCTACCAGGACGGCTCGTGGCCCGGCCCCGACAACATGGGGTACCCGATCGGCTACCTGCTCGTCGAGCTGATGATCCGCGACCGGCCCGGCCCGTTTGCCGCGTGGGTCAACGCCGTCAAGGACGGCGCACCGTGGGAAACCGCCCTCGCGGAAGAGTTCGGCGTCTCCCGCGAACGGCTCGTGGACACGTTCGTGCGGTTCTATCGCGTGAACGACTGACCGCCGCCGGTTTGAACGGCGCCGTCGTGCAGCTCGACCACGCGATCCGCCCGGGCTGCGATGCCGACGTCGTGGGTGACCATCACGATCGTGAGGCCCTCGGCGTGCTGGGCCGAGAGGAGATCCAGGATCTCTCCGCCGGTCTGCTCGTCCAGGTTTCCGGTCGGCTCGTCCGCGAGCAGCACCGCGGGGCGGTTGATGAGGGCCCGCGCGATTGCAACCCGCTGACGCTCGCCTCCGGACAGCTCGCGGGGCCGATGGTCGAGGCGGTGATCGAGACCGAACCCGGCGAGCAGGTCGCGGGCCCGGGTCCGGAGGGCGCGACGCTGCGTGTAGAAGGCCAGGCGGCTCATGCCCACGAGCGCCGGCAGGTACGTGTTCTCGACCACGTTCAGCTCGGGAAGCAGGTGGTAGAACTGGAAGACGAACCCGATCGACCGATTGCGATACCGGTCCCGTTCGCGTCGCGACATGGCCGCCAGGGGACGATCGTCGAATCGAATCTCGCCCGCATCGGCCTGATCGAGATCGCCGAGCAGGTGCAGCAGCGTGCTCTTGCCGGACCCCGACGAACCGAGGACGGCCACCCACTCCCCCTCGGCGACGTCGAGCGCTGCGCCCTTCAGGACGGGCACCGTGACACGACCCAGGCGGTACGACTTGACGACGTCCCGCGCGGCGAGCCGCGACTGCGTGGTGCGCGCCGCGTCCGGCGTCGCTTCCCGGACATCGAGTCCTGGCTCATTCATACCGCAACGCCCTGACCGGATCCGTGTCCGCCGCCTTCATCGCCGGCACGAACGCCCCGAGCACGCTGAAGACGACCGCGCCCAGCATCGTGGTCACCGCGGTCACCGGATCGAGGTGATTGGGAATCTCCGAAAAGTAGTAGACCGAGGGATCCCAGATGAGCGTGCCGCGATGCAGCAGCAACCCGATCCCCAGCCCGACGCACGCGACGGCCGCGATCGCCCAGAGCACCACCGGCAGCAGGAACCCGGAGAAGCTCCGCCACACGAGCATGCCGACCGCGCCCGCCGCCAATGCGAACGCGCCAACCCAGGACCACACCGGGGCCGGCTCGCCGATCGCCTGGTGAATACCGTTGATGTTGCGGACGACGAGGTACGCGAGACCGAGGCCGATCACCGCGCCGACCGCGCCGATGATCGCGCCGTACCGGAGAAAGATCGCGCTGATGCCCAGCCGCGAAGCCCCCACGCTGCGCAGAATGCCGATGTCGCGTGTCTTCTCGTACACGATCGCCCAGAAGATCGACAGCACCAGCCCCGCGCACACCAGGTAGATGATCGAGAAGAGCACCCGCATGAGCTCACGCTCCTTCTCGACCGGATCGATGAACTGCCGCTGCTGCTGCCGCCACGTCTGCACCTGAAGACCGGCGCCGATCGGGGGCGGCACGACGGACGGGTGCACCGTCGGGTCGAGCAGCAGCTCCTCTCGGAACGCGTTGTACGCGGTCGCGATGCGGTCGCGAAGCGCGTCGGGCGGCACGCCGTCGACGGCGCGGGCGAGCACCATGGTCACGCGAGCGGGGTCGACGAAGCCGCTGTCCTCGTCGTCGTCGTCGAGGATCGTCGACGGTACGAGCCGCAGCATGTCCTGGGCCTGCGCAAGCGGGATCATCACCCGCTTGTCGTCGATCAGGAACACCCCCGAGACGAATTCGTTCACGACCTGGAAGCCGCGGGTGACGGGGTCGAGCAGACCGCCGGACGACCCGACCGGGACGACCGTGAGGCCGACCTCGTATCTCGGCATGAACCAGTAGCCCAGCGGCCCGAACACCGGACGGTAGGTGCCGTCGCGTTGCCGCTCGTTGCCGATCGAGACGTGCATGCCGAGCACGATCGCACGGTCCGACCCGTCCGCCGCCTCGAGTGCGCTCCCCCGCTCGTACAGCGTGGTCAACGCGTCCGGGCCGAGCTCCGCCTCGAGCGCGGACCGGAAGTCATCCTCGGAGAAGATCTCCCCCCCCGCCGGCGGACGCCAGTAGAGCGTCTCGTCGTAGCCGGTCACCCGGCCCAGGGTCACGGGATCGATCCCCCACACTTGCACCGTCTCGGTCTGCTTGCGCTCGCCCGCGGGGTAGGGCATCTTGAGAAGGCCGAGGCTCTCGACCACCGGTGTCGCCGCCGCAACCTCGCCGAGCGACGCGATGCGATCGATCAACCGCTCGTAGTACGGAATCCCGGTCATCGGGTAGGAGACGATCACGTCGCCGACGAGCGTGCGGCCCGAAGCCTTCACCATGTCGAGAAAACCCGTCATCACCGACACCACGATGATCACAAGCGCGACGCACATCGCGACCGCCGCCACGGCGATGAGCGGGATCACGCGGCTGGTCAGATACCGATTGGTGAGGAGGACGTGGTACACGGGCGGTGCAGAGTGTAGTCGCCCGGGACGCCACGCGTCCGGCATCAGGCCGGCGGGCGCAGAAAGGGCGCCGTCGCCACCGCGGACAACGGCGTGCCGAAACGCTCGGTGAGCGTCGCCGGTGCGCCGATCGAGGCGATCACGACCTCGCCGGCGTGCGCACGTCCGGCGGGTGTCAGCAGACCGGGCTTCAGCCCGACGAAGGTCACGGTGCGGGTGGCCACGACGGCAACGCCGAGCGGCTCGCCGAGATCCGCATCGAGCCCGGAGGGCACGTCGACCGCCAGCACCGATCGCCCGCTGGCGTTGATTGCCTCGATCGCATCGGCCGCGGGGCCCGAGACGGAGCGGTCCAGACCGGTGCCGAAGACGGCGTCGACGACGACGCACTGATCCGTCGTTGCGATTGCCCCGAGGCTGACCACCGGGATCCCCATCCGATCGCAGATGGCCCGGTTCACCGCGGCATCCGTGCCGTCGCGGGGATCACCCACCGCGGCCACCGTCACCGGCGTGCCTGCATTCGCCAGATGCCGCGTCACCGCCCACCCATCCCCCCCGTTGTTGCCGCGGCCACACACGATGAGCACGCCGTCTTCGCCACCGTGCCGCATGTCGAACGCTTCCCGTGCGACCGCGATCGCCGCGTTCTCCATGAGAATGATCGACGGAATGCCGAACTCTTCCGTCGCCGCGCGATCGAGCGCGCGGGCGGCGGCTCGATCGAGCGCGCGGGCGGCGGCGCGATCGAGGACGGTGGCGGCGGAGGGTTGGGTCGTGTTGTTCATGAGGGCACTGTAGGTCGGGCGTGCCCGTGGCCGCGTCCGTGTCCGTGTCCGCGGCCGTGTCCGCGGCCGTGGCCGTGGCCGTGTCCGCGACCGTGGCCGTGGCCGTGTCCGCGGCCGTGTCCGCGTCCGCGTCCGCGTCCGCGACCGTAGCCGTGGCCGTGGCCGTGGC
>JABDLI010000007.1 GCA_013003065.1 Phycisphaerales bacterium
GAACGCTCACCTACTCACAAAGAAGACCCCCGCCCGCACGCAACGCCCCGCGTCCGCGTCCGTGCCCGCGTCCGTGCCCGCGTCCGCGTCCGTGTCCGGGTCTGGGTCCGTGCCCGCGTCCGTGCCCGTGACCGTGTCCGCATCCGTGACCGCGTCGGCGTCCGGCCTCCCTGTCCATAATTCCTGCAACCCCCCGACGCCCTCTCCGGAAGACTGAGAGGGGTCGTCGTGCCCCGCGACCGTGTCCCACCGCTGCCCCCCCCCAGCTGACCCCCCGGGAGTCCGAAGGAGCAAGGCATGGAGCGGATGATGGCAGGGACGGGAGCGATCCGCGGTGGCGTGCTTGCCGCCGTGATGATCATCGGGGCTCAGCCCGCGACCGCCAGCACGTGCGAGGTGCTCGTTGCGGCCTTCGGGAATCACAAGATCGTGGCGTACTCGGCGGACGACGGATCGCTGATCGGCGAGTTCGTTCCAACCGGCAGCGGGGGGCTTCAACAGCCGCACCACATGATCTTCGGGCCCGACGGTCATCTGTACGTCGCCAGTTTCGGCAACGGTGCCGTGATGCGGTACGACGGCGCGAGCGGCGCACCGCGGCCGGGCCCGCTCGGAGCCGCCGGGACGGCGCAGTTCGTGACCCCCGGACTCGCCGGGCTCTCGCAGACGGCCGGTCTGGCGTTCGGGCCCGACGGCAACCTCTACGCCAGCAGCCTCAATGACAGCAACGTGCGGCGGTACGACGGATCGACCGGCGCGTTCATCGACGAGTTCGTCACGGCGTTCAGCGGCGGGCTCTCCGGGGCGGAGATCCTCGTCTTCGGCGCCGACGAACATCTGTACATCGGAAGCCTGAACAACGGTGCGGTCATGCGGTACGACGGCACGAGCGGAGCGCCGGCCCCCGGCCCGCTCGGAGCGGCCGGATCGGCTCAGTTCGTCACGCCATTGAGTGGCGGCCTCACGCTGCCGCACGGTGTCACTTTCGGACCGGACGGCGCGTTGTACGTCTGCTCGTTCGGGAGCAGCCAGGTGATCCGGTACGACGGGAAGACGGGGGCGTTCGAGAGCGTGTTCACGAGCGGCCCGTCGTCGGCCCACGGTCTGCGATTCGGACCCGACGGCAACCTGTACGTCGCCGGGTTCGGCTTCTCGGGCTTGAACGCGTACGACGGCGAGACCGGCGCAGCGCTCGGCGCGTTCGTCGGTGCGGGCGTGGGCGGCCTCGTATCGCCGGCCGACGTCGAGTTCACTCCCGGTTGTCAGCTCATCCCGTGCCCGGGCGATCTCGACGGCTGCGGCAGCGTGGGCTTCCCCGATCTCCTTCTGATTCTGGCTGCATGGGGGCCGTGTGACGGCTGCCTGGAAGACATCGACATGTCCGGCGACGTCGGTTTCGCCGATCTCCTCGTCGTTTTGAGCGGTTGGGGTCCGTGCCCGTAACCGCGCCGGTCGTGGCCCGGAGACTTCTCATGCGTCGTATCCATCATTTCGTTCACCAATTCGTCCACCAATTCGTTCTCGCCCTCCCGCTCCTCTGCGTCGCCACCGCCGCCGGGCAGGCAATCAACATCGACTTCGGACTCCCCGGGGCCGGTCCGCCGGACACCTACGCTGCTGCCGGTCGCGCGGGCGTGTGGAACAGCATCGAAGGCGAGGAGACGCCATTCTGGGATCCGCGGATCATCTACGAGCTCGTCGACGTCGATGGCAACGCGACCGGCGTCACGCTCTACCAGTTCGGCGGAACCGAGCTCATCGCCGCCGATGATCCGGCGCTCGACGGGCCCGACGCCGTCTTCCTGAACGACGCGATCGTGACGCACACCCTCGGTCTCGAGACGTGCCTGTGGATCAACGGGCTGGCGAACGGGACGTACGAGGTATTGACGTACGCCTGGATGCCGGAGCATCCCGAGTCCCGCGCTCGCGTGCGGCACGACTTCCAGCCCGTGACGGTGGACGTCGGGGGCCCGTGGCCGGACGGCCACGTCGAGGGCGTCACGTACGCGCGGCACGTGATCGAGGTGACGAGCGGGTTCATCGGTTCCCACTCGGGCAACGTCGCCGGGGCGGATCTCCTCGTTGGCGCTGCGCTCAACGGCATGCAGCTCCGCCCCATCGTCGACTGCCCGGCCGATCTCGACGGCAGCGGAGGGGTCGGCTTCACCGATCTGCTGTCGATCCTCGCGGCGTGGGGTCCGTGCGCTGCGTGTCCACAGGATCTTGATGGCAGTGGTGACGTGGGATTCACCGATTTGCTGACAGTGCTCTCGGCGTGGGGTCCGTGCGTCTAGAGCAGCTGAGAACGACGCAAGTCCACCGGCACGAAGACCCAGTCGCGATCATGGCCCAAGCACTCGAGGTCTCCCCGAGCGGCTTGCCGGATGACCGACGCGGAACCCCACTACAATCTCGGTGGCATGACCATCCGCCCCACCCACCCCGGCTTCATCATGACGCTGTCCCTGCTGATCATCGCCGCGCTCGCCGCCGCCAGCGTCGGCCCCGGCCCGATGATCATCGCCACGACCGGCACGCTCCTGATCGCGATCATCGCGCGGTCGATCGCCGCCGCGATTCGCGCACGGCGTCATGGGTCGATCAGCGACGCGATTTGATCTCGGCCCGCAGCCGCGCAAACTCCGCTTCGGCGTTGCCGGGCGTGATCGCCGCCGAGCGACGCGTGTTGCGACGCGCAGATGATCCTGTCATCGAGGCGTCGGCTCCCGCCGACGGGGGGCGTCGCTTCGGGCCCGCCGGCCGGCGATCGGGCGTCGCGTCCGCGGGCGGAGCGAAGGACGGTCCTTGCGCCGCCGAATCGAGACGCGTGCGTTTCTTGACGGGACGCCGGTCCGCGCTGCCGTCGGCCTTGGCGACGAGCCCGAGCGCGCCGGGGGGCGTGCGTTTGCGGCCCGGACGCCGGCGACCCGACGTTGAGTCGGGCGTGGACATGCGAAGCGCGCCTTCGAGCGAACGCCGGCCCTTGGGGCTGAGCTGTTTCCGCAGACGCCGGTGGTCGGCTTCGCGCAGCGTCTGCAATCGCACCTCCAGCCGATCCAGCTCGGCGACGCGTTTCTGATCCTGTTGCTCGAACGCGATTCGACGCAACGCGCGGAGACGTCCCATGCGTTCCCGGAACGACTCTTCGCGGTTGCTGGCGTCGGCGAGGACCACGGCGTCGACGGTCTTCGTCGGCGTGGCCGTGGGGGTCTGAGCCATCACCGGCGTGGCGGCGGTGATGATGAAGATGGCGGCGGCGATGGCGGCGGGGCGGTTCGGTCGCATGGGGCACCTCCTGGATCGGGCCCGCCGCACGGGGCGGGCATCGCCCAGAATGTCGAATTCGCCGGAGGCCCGAGCAAGACGCGGGCAGGGGCCCTGACGACCCCACCACGCACGATCGGCAGGGCCGTCAGAGGCGGCAGAGTCGACCCCGGTTATGGACCGCCGGGGCCCGGTCGCCCCTTTCGTCTTGCCGGCGGGGGATCGGAGTGAGAGAATCGGGCTCGGGTCTGGGCGGCCCCCTTCGTGAACGGCTCGTCCGCCGCCTCATTTCTTCTCGGACGTGCCCCAACCGCAAGAGACGAGCGGTGCTGCACTCCGCGCCTCCGACGCGTCTCCTGCGAGAAAGGAAACGCGTCATGCGATCACGAGCATTCACCATCATCGAGTTGCTGGTCGTCGTCTCGATCATTGCGTTGCTGGTGGGGATCCTGCTCCCCGCCGTCGGCAAGGCGCGGGATCAGGCCCGCGTGACCATCTCCCAGACGAACCTCCGCAACATCGGGGTTGCGCACGAGAGCTACGCGGCGGAGTGGAGCGACCGCCAGCTCACGTTCATCGACGACAACTGGTCCACCTACGGCGACGACGGCATCGCCGCCGGCGAGGGTTACTTCGAGTCGTACGCGATGTACCACCCGCCGATCGTGCTCGGCTGGGCGCCGGGGCAGGGGGGGCACGACGACAGCGATTACAACCGCTACTGGGGCTACTGGCCGATGCCCCCGACGATGGGCAACGTCTGGCGGCTGGAGCCGATCAAGTTCCGCGAAGGGACCCTCCAGTATTTCGGCACGTTCCGCATTCAGAACGCGAAGCAGTTCAACCAGTACGTGGGCGGGAAGTTCTACGACAAGACGTTCTACGCACCGAAGGACGTCGTGGCCGTTCGGATCATCGAGCCGTGCCTCGAAGCGCCGGGCGAATTCTGCACCGAAGTCGACACGCCCGAAGGCGGCGTGGGATGGTGCAGCTACATCATGAGCCCGGCCGCGATGTTCAACCCCGATGTCATGCGCAATACCGAGGACGGCGGATTCCAGGATCCATTCGATCTCGGCGGTGGGTTCCGATCGCCGTCGCCGTCCCAGTGCACCTATCCCAGCCTCAAGACCCGCGTGCTCGAGCACCACTGGCTTCAGAACACCCAGGCCGATTGCAACCCGTCGTTCGTCCCCGGCACCTACGACGGTTGCGAGCCGTACTACTTCAACCACGCCTGGGAATCGAGCCCGATGACGCTGTTCTACGACGGGCACGTCGAATCGATCGGCACCCGCAAGGCGATGCGGGCCGACGGTCGCCAGATGGCGCAAACCGGCTACGGTCTCTGGAGCCGCGATACGACCTTCGGCGAGGACGGGTACTTCATTCCCGAAGGCTACGACCAGGCGGCGACGAGCTATCACATCCTGACCACCGACGGGATCAAGGGTCGGGATATCGTCTCGGACTGAATTTGGTTGACGGAGAGACGAGCGGGTCGGGTCGTGGGACCCGGCCCGGTTTCCTGCGCTGGGGGTTTGTGGCCACTTCCAGGTGCCACGGAC
>JABDLI010000017.1 GCA_013003065.1 Phycisphaerales bacterium
CCGCTCGGCGAGGTCGGGGTGACGAATCGGATGGAGATTCGCGTGATCGGGAGTGGGGAGTAGGACCCGGACGCGGACGCGGACCCGGACCCGGACCCGGACCCGGACACGGACACGGACGCGGTCGCGGACACGGACGCGGACACGGTCGCGGACGCGGACGCGGACGCGGACCCGGACCCGGACCCGGACCCGGACACGGAACCGACGTTTTCCCCACATTCCCACCCGCGTCCGCCCGCCCCAGTACACTCCCCCCCATGCCACCGCCGCCCCCCACGACCACCGCCGAGCTCGTGTCGGCCGTGCGTGTGGTGCTGGAGAGATACTGGGGCTACGACACGCTCCGCCCGCTGCAGGGCGAGGCGATTGCGGCCGGGCTGAAGCAGCGTGACTCGCTCGTCGTCATGCCGACCGGGGGCGGCAAGTCGCTGTGCTACCAGGTGCCGCCGGTCGTTGCGAACCGGCTCGACGTCGTCGTGTCGCCGCTCATCAGCCTGATGAAGGACCAGGTCGACGGGCTGCGGGCGTGCGGGTATCCGGCGTCCGCGCTGCACAGCCAGCTCGAGCCGGCGGAGCGGCAGGCGACGATTCAGCGGCTGCGGGAGGGGACCGATCGCCTCGTGTTCGTCTCCCCCGAGCGGTTGATGCGCAACGACTTTCTCGCAACCCTCCAGGATGCGCGGGTGCGGGCGTTCTCGATCGACGAGGCGCATTGCATCAGCCACTGGGGACATGACTTCCGCCCCGAGTACCGACAGCTCGCCACCCTGAAGCAGCGTTTTCCGGGTGTGAGCGTTCACGCGTTTACCGCCACCGCCACGCCCCGCGTGCGTGAGGACATCGTCGAGCAGCTTCGCCTCCAGGAGCCGGAAGTGCTCGTGGGCCGCTTCGATCGACCGAACCTCAGCTACCGCATCGTGCCGCGGGTGGACGTGCAGTCGCAGGTGCTGGAGATCGTCCAGCGGCACGCCCGGGAGGCAGTGATCGTCTACTGCATCACCCGGCGTGAGACGGAGTCGATCGCGGCGGCGTTGGCCGCAGCCGGAGTCTCGGCGGCGGCCTATCACGCGGGCATGGCCCGCGAGGAGCGACGCAAGACGCAGGAAGCGTTCTCCGAAGAGCGTCTGGACGTGGTCGTGGCCACGGTGGCGTTCGGCATGGGGATCGATCGCAGCAACGTGCGGTGCGTCGTCCATGCGGCGATGCCCAAGTCCGTCGAGCACTACCAGCAGGAGACCGGCCGCGCCGGTCGCGACGGTCTGGAGGCCGAGTGCGTGCTGCTCTACTCCGCCGCGGACGTGCTGCGGTGGAAGGGGCTGATGGAACGGGCGGGGGAAGATGGCGACGCCGAGGCCGTCGCCGCCCAGCTCGAGCTCCTCGGGCACATGCAGGGAATCTGCGGAACCCTCGAGTGCCGGCACCGCGCCTTGTCACGGTACTTCGGCCAGGCGTACGAGGCCGAATCGTGCGACGCGTGCGACGTCTGCCTCGACGAAGTGGATGCGATGCCCGAGTCGACCGTCATCGCCCAGAAGATCCTCTCGTGCGTCGCGCGGCTCGACCAGCGTTTCGGCGTCGGTCACGTCGTGCAGGTGTGTCGTGGCGCTGCCACCGAGGCGGTGCGGCGGTTCGGGCACGAGGGGCTGAGCACGTACGGGCTGCTGTCTCATCTGCCCGAGAAGACGCTGACGAACCTGATCTACCAGCTCGTCGACCAGCGGCTGCTCGTTCGCTCGCCCGGTGACCGCCCCGTCCTGCAGCTCGCCCCCGATGCGATGGACGTGCTGCGTGGCTCGCGTGACGTGCAGCTCGTCGAGCCGAAGTCCGCGGCCGTCCGACGGAGCCACGCCGACGAATCGTCGTGGGAGGGCGTCGATCGCGGCCTCTTCGAGGCCTTGCGGGCGTTGCGGCGAACGATCGCCACGGAACGGAGCGTGCCGCCGTACGTCGTGTTTGGTGACGCGTCGCTGCGCGCGATGGCCCGCGAACGACCGAGCACGCTCGCCGGGATGCGGCTGGTGCGAGGCGTGGGGGCGAAGAAGCTGGCCGATCTGGGCGAGACGTTCGTCGACGCGATCGTGACGTACTGCGACTCGGCCGATCTGGAGACCGATGTCGTGAGCCCGCCGGTCCCGGCCACCGCACCCGCGGCCATCGGGCCGGTGCGGGTCGCCCGCCCGGCCGAAACCCGCGCGCAGGCATTCGAGCTCTTCGGGGCGTCGGCATCGCTCGCGGACGTCGCCGACGCGACGGGACGCACACCGGCCACCGTGTGCAACTACCTCGTCGACTTCATCGAAGAGACCCGGCCCTCGTCCGTCGAGGTCTGGGTCGATCCGGCCGCGTACGAGCGGGTGGTGACAGCAGCGGTCGACGCCGAGCCCCGTGGGCGGCTCAAGCCGATCCACACTGCGTTGGACGGTGACGTCGATTACGACACGATCCGTATCGTCCTCGCTCACCAACGCACGCATGACGCCGCGGCGAGCGAGGAAGGGCTATCGTGACGAAGCCCATGAGCGTCGACGAACGAACTTCCCCCCCCGGGCACCGGCCCGCCCCGCGGAACCTGCGACGTGTGTCCCGCACCGCGTGGTCGCCCGGGACCACGCTCCTGTGGATCGGGCTGCAGGTCGCTGGCGTCGTCGGATTCTTTGCCGTCCTCTGGTGGCTGCTCCGCGACCCCGCCGGGCAATGACCGCAGCGGAGGCGTCCGGATGTCGCGATTGCTCGCCCGCATCATGCTCGCCCTCCTGATGCTCCCGCTCGGTGCGGTGGTCTATGGCCTGAGCCTCGCGGTGTTCCTCGAGTACTTCCTGCGGGGCTCGGAGGAAGCCGGATTCGCGCTCGCCCACGTGATGACGATCACGTTCATCGTCAGCTACTGGGTGCTCCTGTGGCGGGGCACCGTCCGCTGGAACGCCACGCGTCTCACCGGCACGATCGGCGCCGGCGCGCTTGCCCTCCTCGCGGGCTCGACGCTCGGTGCGAGCGTGAGCTTCGTCGATCCGGCCTTCGGGGTCTTCGTCGGTGGCATCGTCAGCATCCTGCTCTGGCTCGTCGCGACCGTGTTTCTGTGGCGGGAGACGGCGGGGGAGCGGCGAGCGCGAGTGCGGGCGCGAGGGGTCGACACGATCGTCTGTCCCGTCTGCGGCTACAACATGACCGGTCTCGGACAGTCGGCGTGCCCGGAGTGCGGAAGCCGGTTCACGATCAGCGAGCTGATGGCGTTGCAGCGGGAGCGGGAGGGGGGGGAGATCGGGGCGGGGTGAGAGCGGCCGTGTCCGGGTCCGTGTCCGCGTCCGTGTCCGCGTCCGTGTCCGCGTCCGTGTCCGTGCCCGCGTCCGTGCCCGCGTCCGGGTCCGTGTCCGCGTCCGTGTCCGCGACCGTGTCCGCGACCGTGTCCGGGCCCGCGTCCGTCTGCGTCCGTGTCCGCGTCCGCGTCGGTCCAGAACGGACGAGGGCCCGCCTTTTCGGCGGGCCCTCGCGAGTTTCACGATGTGATGTCGGCTCAGTTGCCGCCGGAGCCGCGGTTGATGCCGCGACGGCCGTTGCCGCGGCCCTTGCCCTTGCCCTCGCCGCGAGCGTACTTCACGGAGCAGCCGTAGGGACGGGTCGAGTCGGGGGCGACGGTCTCGCCCGCGACGATCTGACGCACTGCGTTCACGGCGTAGTTGGTCGCGTCGGCGCCCTTGCTGCCGCGGGGATCGTCGTTGATCGCACCGCTGTAGCGGAGCACGCCCTTCTTGTCGATCACGAACAGGTGCGGCGTGGTCTTCGCGCCGTACATGTGACCGACCTTGCCCTCGTGATCGTCGAGCGCGGGGATGTCGAGCTTGTGCTGCTTCAGGTACTTCGCGCTGTCAGTGCTGGACATGAAGTGGGTGCTGTTGACGGCCAGATGCACGACGTCGGGGTCGAGCTGCTTGAGCTCCTTGCCCATCTTGGCGACGAGGCCGCTGGAGACGCACCGCACGCACACGGGGCATTGCGGGTTGATCCACTGCATGACGACGATCTTGCCCTTGTGGTCGGACAGCTTCACGTCCTTGCCGGACGTGTCCTTGAGCGTAAAGTCCGGGGCGGGCTGGCCAACCTTGGCCGTGTCCGGCGTGGCGGGGCCGGCGAAGGCGGTCGTGACGACGGCCGCGGTCACGAGACCAGCCAGGGACAGAAAGCTGCGTCGGGTCTTCATCGGGTCGATCTCCATGGGCGGGGGATGAGTGTTCTCAGGGTCGGTGTGCCACGGGGCCCCCACGGGCCCCGTTGGTCAGACGGTCCGGTCGCTCCGGGGTTCCCGGGTCGGGTCCGAACGATCCACCTTACGCAGTGTATTCTTCCGGCCATCCCCGGTTTCGGCCGCTGGCTCATTATTTGGGTTCTGACCGGGGGGGCGGGGTTTGCCGCACTCTCTCGGGGGCCGCGGTCAGGTCCGCCGCCGCCCGCACGATGTTGCTCAGGAGCCGCCTGGCGTCACCGGCGGCGTAGCCGCTGATCCCCCAGGTCGGCTGGTCGAGCAGGCCGTGCGACAGGTCCTCGCGTGAGAAGAGCAGACGCGGAAGACCGCCGACATCCATACCACGCAACCGCGGGGTGGTCTCCCGCGCGCCGAAGACCTCGAGCGCGAAAGGGCGATACTCGACCCGCGTGAGATCGAAACCACCGTCGATCGTCGAGCCGGTGACAACGGGCTCCCGGCGGACGCTCCGGATCGGGGCGTTGAACAGCTCCGCCGCCATTGTCTCCGCAGCGGCCGTGAAGTCCCCCCGCCCGCCCGCGGTCTCGAAGAGCATGATGCCCGGCGGGCGGGTCGTCGATCCGGCGGGCGGCGCGAGGAATCGGCGGACGGCCTGGCGTTCCGCCGCCGTGAACGCGTGCGTCGACACCCCGGAGACGACGACCAGTGTTGGCGCGGGCTCGATCTCTCCGAGCGCGGACAGCGGATGCGTGATGACCCGGATCGCAAGCTCGTCGCCGCCGTCGAAGCCGTCGGCGAATCGTTGCAGGGCCGCCGGCTCCGCGTTCCAGTGACCGTCGTAGCTCGCCTGGACGAGCGTGATCGTGCGTCGCGCCGAGCGCAGCGGCGGCGGGATCGTCGTGCGTTTCAGACGCGGATGGGGTCGGTCCATCTCGGACGCATAGAGGTACAGGTTGCCCATCGTCTCGAAGGCGACCTGCCGGCGTTCGTCCCGCATCTGGAACGTGGCCGAAAGGTCGCCGCGCGGGGCGAGAATGATCAGCTCACGCACGCCGTTGGAGAGCGCCTCCAGCGGCGGCGGCCGACGGGTGATCGGATGATGCAGCTGATAGGCGGGATGGTCGGCGGGAAGCCGCCGCCATTCGCGTGACGGATACAGCGCCGATCCGAGCGCGCGGACGCTCTCTGCGAACCCGCTCCCGCCGCCTTCGTGGACGGCGACGAGCAGGCCGCCGAGGTCGAGGTACCGCCGGATGCGGCGAAGGGAAGCCGGCAGGGGCGTGACTCCGGTCGCGCCTTCGCGTCGCGTCTCCCGGACGTAGTCGCGGACACCCGGCCACGGCTCGTTCGAGGCGACGTAGAGCAGCGGTGCGTCGAGCCAGGACTCGGGCGGCTCGCTCGCGTCGGCGATCTGCCAGCTCAGCTCGCGTTCGGTCGCCTCGGTCAGCCACCGCGTGAGGTTGGCGGCGTCACGCGGGCGATTGTCGGTGGCGAAGTCCTTCGCGTGGAGCTTGTTGACAGCGACCGGCACGCGGCCGCGGCTGAGAAACATGAGCGCATAGGCGAGGTGATGTGTCCGGATGCGTGCGGCGCGGCCGTCACCGGCGACGCGGTCGTAGACCGTCATGGTTCCCGCGTCCGGATCCCATTCGCACAGCCGCCGGATGAGCTCGGCCGCTCCTTCCCGGAACCAGTCGCGACCCCCGAACCGCGTGTGACCACCGGCCAGCCCGACCCGCTCGACGCCGTACAGGTAGTAGTAGAGGTCACGCAGGCTGCCGGGATTCTCCTGCGGGGAGAAGTGCTGGTTCATCCACGCGAGGCCGCCGTCCATCGCCGCCCGCACCGGAGGCGGAAGATCGCCGCCGAGCTTGCGGCTTCGCTCGGCGTGCAGGAGATCCTGGGTGATGAACAGCGTCGCGAGCCCCGCCGTCGTCATCGAACCGGTCGAGGGCTGCTCGTCGCCCTTGTAGTTCCACCCGCCGTCGGGCTGCTGACACTCGAGAAACGCGTGTTCGAGCCGACGCCAGACGGAGTCGGGGATCTCGATGCCGCGTTTGGCCGCTTCCCACAACGCCAGCGCGCCGTACTGGCGGATCGAGTTGTCCTTGCGGGTCGTCGCGGGTCGCTGCTCGTACGCCCACCCCGCCGCCCTTGGCGAGAACCCGTCGAGCAGCCACTGCGCGTCCTGCTCCAGACGCGGCTGGAACGACGGTGGCAGCTTGGCCCAGACGTGCAGGCGAAAGGCGACGGCGTAGGTGCCCTCCATCGGCAGCCCCTCCAGGTGCGCGATGGCATCGGCGAGACGCGGGTCCTGGTAGGACTGACCCGCGTAGAGCATGGCCAGCACGGTCATGGCCGTGTAACCGCCACGCTGGAATCGGCTGCCGTGAACGGTCGGATCCCACGATGGTGGATCCCAGTAGTGCCGGGCGTGCTTGCGGACATAGAGCGCTTCGACGATGGACGTGATTGCCGCCTCGATGTGCGTGTCGTCGAGGTCGGCGGGACCCAGCGTCACCGGGGTGGCCAGGACCGACCGCACGAGGAGGGTCACGCCGACGACGACCAGTCCGGCGAGACGCGGACGGAGGATGGCGGCGGGGTCGTGTCTCACGGTGTCGCTCGGAGTCCGGTCAAGTGTTCACGCGGTTCACTGGCTCGTAGCGTTGATAGGCTACCCTACGCGCATGGCCGATTCCCGATCCGATGAAGTTCTGCGCCCGTATCGCGAAGCGGTCGAGCGACACGGGCCCGGATTCGAGGCCACGCTGTGGGGCTCACGCGAAGCCCAGCGTCTGCGGTTCGACGTCATGCTGGACCTCGCCCCCCTCGACGGCTGCTCGATCGCCGACGTCGGCTGCGGTCCCGGCGGCTTTGCAACGCACCTTCTCGAGCGGGATGTGTCGTTCGATCGCTACCTGGGTCTGGATGCGTTGCCGGAGGTGATCGCCGAGGCCCGCTCCCGCAACCTGCCCCGCTGCACCTTCGAGCTGCGTGACGTCCTGGCGGACACGCTCTTCGAGGAAGGCGTCTACGACTACGCCTGCCTCTCCGGCACGCTCAACACGATGGACGACGCGACCGCCCGCGATCTCATCCGCCGCTGCTACGAGCACGCGGCACAGGGGGTGCTCTTCAACTTCCTCTCCGACCGCCCCCACCCCCGCTGGGCCGATCGCGATCTCACCCCGGCCCGCCGGTTCGACACCGTCGCGTGGATTGACTGGGCCCTCGGGCTCACCCCTTGCGTGAGCTTCACGCAGGAGTACCTGGACGGGCACGACGCGACGATTCTGATCCGCCGGGTGTGACACGCTTGCACCGGCCGCGCCGGCTCTCTACGCTCCCGCCATGCCCACCCTCGTCATCGAACACTCCGCGCTCACCGGCTCCGACCGCTTCGGTGAGATCCTCCGCGATTGCGGCCACCGCCTCGACGTGCGCCGCGTGTACCTCGATGACCCGCTCCCGCCGGATCTCGACGGCATCGACGCGGTCGTCGCCTGCGGCGGGCCCCAGTCGCCGCTGGCGGAAGACATCCCGTGGATGAATCGCGAGATCGAGATCCTGCGTGACGCGCACGCCGCCGCGATTCCGATCGTGGCCTTCTGCCTGGGGTCCCAGCTTCTCGGCCGCGCGCTCGGCGCGACGATCACGCCGCTCGAGGGCGGCATCGAGGCGGGATGGCACGACGTGACGCTGCTCCCGGCCGGTCGCGAGGATCCCGTGTTCGCCGGTCACGCGTGGACGAGCGTGCAGTTGCACTGGCACCGGATGCAGGTCGGCGATCTTCCCCCCGACGCGCGTGTCCTCGCCCGCAGCGCCCGCACGCCGGTCCAGTCGTGGGCCATCGGGCTTCGCACGTACGCCTTTCAGTATCACCCCGAGGCGCACGCGGGCCGCGGGTTGCAATGGGCCGATGACGAGCCGGGTGATCTGAAGGAAGCGTCGATCAGCCGCGACCGACTGGAGGCGGACACGAAGGAGTGCTTCCCCGCGGCTGCGCGCCTCGCCGATCGTCTCTTCGAGCGGTTGGCGTTGATGGTGATGCCGCTGGATCGGCGGTTTGCGGGGATTGCGAAGGATTTGCATCACTGAGCGGCGGAAGCGAAGCAGGCAACGGTTGATGGTGGCACGGACAGCGAAGCGTCCGTGGCATCTTTGTCTTCCCGAGCCATGGCGGCCATGCCGCCTTGTGCAGGTTGGGTCGCGCGATTGCGCGATGGGCTTGGGATGGTGCCACGGACAGCGAAGCGTCCGTGCCGTGCGTCGCCCGTCGCGCGGGGGGGGTCAAACACCCCTTTGCAATGGACGCTGACGGCACGGACGCTTCGCTGTCCGTGGCACGGCCGAGGGGGGTTTCCGTGTCCGCGTCCGTGACCGCGTCCGCGTCCGTGCCCGCGTCCGTGTCCGTGTCCGTGTCCGCGTCCGCGTCCGTGTCCGCGTCCGTGTCCGTGTCCGTGTACGTGTCCGTGACCGCGTCCGCGTCCGTGTCCGCGTCCGCGTCCGCGTCCGTGTCCGTGTCCGCTCCCGCGTCCGTGTCCGTGTCCGTGTCCGTCACCGCGCGAGCTGGCGTCGTACGGCTCCTCCGAATCGGCGGCGCTCCGCTCCGGTCATGACGACCAGCCACCCCAGGATCGCGAACGCCAGCCCGTACCCCGCGGCGACGGCCGCGAGGTGGACGAGCGTCCATTCGTCGATCATCGCGTTGGCCGCGAACAAAGTCGGGGCGCCGATCGCGAGGGCGAGGAGCGGGCGTCCGAGGGGGGTGAACATCGCCGTGTAGTTCGTGTCGAGACATCGTGCGGCCACCGCCGGCAGCAGCAGGCCGTGCACGATGATGAAGACCACCGCGAACCCGATCGCGGGCGCCTGGAATCGCAACGATTCGGGCAGCAGCAACAGGAGAGCGCCGCCCACGATCGGGCTCACCAGACCTCCCGTCAGCACCAGCGGGGCGTACCGCCGCACGTGACCGGCGCCGAAGAGCACCGACGTCCAGCCGTCGGCGATCGCGCGGGAGGCGATCGAGAAGATCAGGATCTGGACGATCGTGACCGCGGGGGGGATGACCGCCTCGGGGTTGGCGACCCGGCCGCCGATCCACAGACGGAGCGCCGGCTCGGCGAGGACGAACACGGCCAGGCTCGCGGGCAGGGCCACGAACGCTTGCAACCGGATCGAGTGCCGCAAGAGATCGCGGACGGAGTCCGCCTGCGCGCCGGAGCTGAGCCGGGCCGAGGCGGAATCGAGGCCGAAGGTCACGCCGGTCGTCGTCATCCGCACGTAGGCGACGAGCCGGTGCGCGACGCCGAAGACCGCGTTGCCAAAGACGCCGAACGCCAGGTTCATGAGGAGCGCCGCCAGACGCTCGTACAAGCTCACCCCCACGTGTGCGGCGCTGTTCCAGCCGAACGTGTGGAAGACCGCCCGCGCGTCGGCCGCGTGGGCCCGGCGGGGGTCGGGGATCAATCGCCGATCCCCCGCGATGGCGACGATGACCGACGCGAGGAACACACCGATCAGCAGCCCCGACCAGAGCAGACCGTGGGCGCGGATGGCCTCGGCCGTGTCCGTGACCCGGAACACGAACGCCAGCAGCAACGCCGAAGTCAAGGCCGTCGCCCGCGAGAGCACCATCCAGAACGCGTACCAGCCGAAACGCTCCTGCACGCGGTACATGCTGAACGCCGGCGCCCCCAGGACGGTCAGGCACGCGTAGACGCCTTGGGCGGCGATGAACCACCGGGCCGCGGGCACCCACTCGTCCGGGATCCGCAGGAGGTGAATCACCGACAGCAGGATCACGAAGACGACGGCGGAGAGCACCGCCACCGCCGCGGACACGACGTACGCCGAGTTGTACGCTCGCGCAAAGATCGCGTCGTCGCCCGAGTGGTAGGCGGTCGAGAGATCACGCACCATCCCCTGGTTGGTGAGCTGCTGCACCGTGCCGGCGAAGCCGACGGACGCGCCCACGAGCTCGATCAGCCCGAATGCCTCCAGACCCACCCACGAGATGAGCACCGGCACCAGCACGAGACCGAGCGCAAGGAGGCAGGCGAGGCGGAGATAGTTCGCCGCGATGCGTCGGATTCCTCGGCGTGCTTCGGTGGCCATCCGGGCTCCGCGGCTCGGGCTCTGGGGTGCGGTTTTCGGGGCGTCCCGGGCGGTGGGGGGCGGCCTATCATCGCTCCCCGTCCGATGGGCCCCGATTGTAGATGATCATCGGACGATCACCGGTGATTCTGCTCCGGGTCACCGTGACCCTTGCCGATATCGGGCAAAGCGGACGTCGCGTCCCTCCCCAGGTCCGATAGCACGAGACGCTCGAGACGAACGATGGAAGGCCTCTCCGAGATCCCGCTGCCCGCTCTGATGGCCGCCGGCGCCTTCGCGGTCGCAATGCTCATCGGCCTGCTCAGCCGTCTCCAGTGGGCATACGTCATCGTCGGCGTGATGTTCTTTCTCGCCTCGCTCGGCGTGGCCCGAAAGTGGTGGGGCGGTGTCCAGGCCCTGTGGCTGTACCCGGCACAGTCCAACCGCTCGGCGCTGTACGTCACGGCCGGGTCACTCCTGATCGTCAGCGTCATCGGCCACCTGCACCGCATGCGGTTCGGATCGCTGCCGAGCCAGGGATTCGTGCTGCTGGTGATGGCGCTCTACGCCGCGCTCATGCGTTTCGTTCAGGAGTCGCCGGCGGACGGCGCGGCCTCCATCGCGTTCACGCTGTGCACGATCCTGCCGCTCCTGCTCGTCGTGCCGGCGTTGCTCGCGGAGTGGGAGGATTGGACGACGCTCATCCGCACCCTCGCGATCACCAACCTCGGTTGGGTCGGGGCCGTCGCGGTGCAGTTCGCCATCAACCCGGCGCAGCTCACGATCGACCGCAGCGCGCGGTTCGTCGGGCTCACCGGCAACCCGCAGCACGCCGGTGTCTACCTGGCGGTGACCGCCACCATCGCGCTCTGGCTGCTCCTGAACGATCACAAGCAACGCTACCGGCTGCTGTGGATGGGCCTGCTCGGGCTGAACGGCATATTGCTGGCCTGGACCGGCTCGCGAACGGGCATGGGCATGTTCGTCATCGGCTTGACCGGCGTGCTCTACAGCCGGGTCGGACGGTCCATTCTGTATCTGCCCGTCGTCGTCTTCGCGCTCGCCGGCGCGTACCAGCTCATGATGGCCCTCGGCGTCGACCTCGGTCTGGAGCGGCTCGCCTCGACCCAGAACACGCGGAGCGAGGCGTGGAGCAAGCTCATCTCCAACGGCCTCTCGAGCCCGCTCTTCGGCGTCGGCATCTCGGAGGCCGGCGACAGCGAGAACAGCTATCTCTACGGGTTCGCCGCGTACGGCCTCGGCATGGTCGTCCTGACCGGGCTCCTCGTCGCCGTGAGCGCGCGGGTGGTCTGGAAGCTGTTCTGGGTGCGGCGGTACGTCGAACCCTACCAACGCGCGCTCATCGACCTGATCATCGCCTACATCGGCATGTACTTCGCGGGCGCCCTCTTCGAGGGCTACATCATGGCCCGCGTCGCCGCGAACCTCGTGCTGTTCCTGGTCTTCAGCTCCATGGCCTCGCGTCTGCTTGCGCAGGTGCAGGAGGAGCAAGCGTGGGCGGCGGAGCAGGAGTGGGACGAGCATGCCGAGTCAGCGGAGTGGGACGCGGACGGCGAAGAGGCGTACGAGGAGGATGACGACTTCGGCGCGTACGAGCCGGCGGCGGAGTACTGACGCGGAGGCGGACGCGCACACGGACGCGGACGCGGACACGGACCCGGACACGGACGCGGACACGGACACGGACCCGGACACGGACGCGGACACGGACACGGACGCGGCTACGGTCGCGGTCGCGGAGACGGTCGCGGACACGGTCACGGACGCGGACGCGGACACGGACACGGTCACGGACGCAGACGCGGACACGGTCACGGACGCGGACGCGGACGCGGACACGGACCCGGCCGCGGACCCGGACGCGGTCGCGGACGCGGCCACGGACCCGGCCGCGGACCCGGCCACGGACCCGGGCACGAACGCGGGCTCGCCCGTATCCTCCACCCCCATGCACCCGGTCCTCCTCGCCGCCCTCCTCACGCTCGCCCCACCCGCCCCCATCGCCACCGTCGCCGAGCGCACCGACTACCGCGGCACCGCCACCCACGCGGAAACGATGCAGCTCCTCGAGGCGATCGCCGACCGTTCGCCACGCATGACGCTGCTGGAGATCGGCCGGACCTTCGAGGATCGGTCGATTCCGATGGCGGTGATCGCGGATCCGCCGGTGACGGACGCGGCCGCCGCGCACGCGGACGAGCGGTTGGTCGTGCTGGCCTTCGGGAACATCCACGCCGGTGAGGTCTGCGGGAAGGAGGCGCTCACGCGGCTCGCCCGCGAGCTGGCATTCGACGCGGAGCCGTTGCTCGAACATCTGATCGTGCTCCTCGTGCCGATCCTGAATGGTGACGGCAACGACCGGATGGCCCCCGAGAATCGGCCGGGACAAGTCGGGCCGGAGCTGGGCATGGGCGAGCGACCCAATGCCCAGGGGCTCGACTTGAACCGCGACTGGGTCAAGCTCGAAGCGCCGGAGACCCGCGCGCTCGTGCGTGTGCTCACCGAGTGGGATCCCGACCTCACGATCGACACCCACACGACGAACGGTTCGTACCACTGCTACACGCTGACGTACGCGGCCCCGCTCAACCCGTCCGGACACGCGCCGTCGATCGCGTTCGTCCGGGACACGCTGCTGCCCGAAGTCACCCGGCGGATGCGAGACCGGACGGGATACGACTCGTTCTTCTACGGCAACTTCGATCGGGCCCAGGAGACGTGGTCGACGTACTCCGCGCAGCCGCGTTTCGGCGGACCGTATCGGGGCTTGCGGGGGCAGATGTCTGTGCTGTCGGAAGCCTACGCGTACGCGTCGTACCGCGATCGGGTCCTCGCGACGCACGCCTTCGTCCGTGAAATCCTCGGCGTCCTCGTCGAACGCCGCGTCGAGGTCGCCCGGCTGGAAGAGCGGGCGCGGCTGGAGACCATCGAGGCCGGCCGCCGGCCGCAGCCGACGGACATCGTCGGTCTGCGTCACACGCTCGCGGCGTTCCCGGAACCCGTCGTGCTTCGCGGGTGGGTAATGGAGGACGTCGACGGCGAGCGTCGCCCCCAGCCAACCACCGAGCCACGCGAGTACCGCGTCGTCCATCGCGGCCGCTTCGAGATGACGCTCGGAGTGCCCCGACCCTTGGGGTACCTCATCCCCGCCGGTCACGACGCGATCATCGAGAACCTCACGGCGCACGGTGTCCGGATCGAGTCGCCTCCGCCCGGTTCGCTGCTTGTGCAGCCGGCGGAGATCATCGGCGTCCACCGTTCGCCCCGCCCATTTCAAGGTCATCGTCTGGCGACGCTGGACGTGCGGTTCGATCGGATCCGCGAGACGCGGCGTCACCCGCCCGGGACCCGATACGTTCCTACGGCGCAACCCCTTGGCACGCTCGCGGTGTATCTACTGGAGCCGCAGTCCGAGGACGGGCTGGTGGCGTGGGGTCTCTTTGATGAGGCGTTGGAGGTGGGGCGGGTGTTTCCGGTGATGCGAGTCGTGGGGTTGCCGCGGTAGGACGCGTCCGTGTCCGCGTCCGCGGCCGTGTCCGCGTCCGTGTCCGCGTCCGTGCCTGGGTCCGTGTCCGCGTCCGCGTCCGTGTCCGTGTCCGTGCCCGTGTCCGTGTCCGTGTCCGCGTCCGCGTCCGTGGCCGGGTCCGTGTCCGTGTC
>JABDLI010000030.1 GCA_013003065.1 Phycisphaerales bacterium
CCGCTCCGATAACCGTCGGTGGTCGCGACGGCCTCCACCGTCCGATCGCCACCAACGCGAGTCAGCGCGCCGGAGTCCGGGAGATCGGCCGTGTGCGCAACCCCGGTCGCGGACGCGCACATCACGAATGCGGGCATGAGGCGGGCAAGCATGGCGGAACCTCGTTGGGGAATCGAAGACGCAATAGCTTCGAGCCCCGCCCGCCGCCGGATTCAACCGGCCCGTCACGCGCGGCCGCGGGTCGCGGCCGGGAGGCCCTCGACGAGCCGGGCCCCGAGCGTCACGGCGGCGTCCAGGCTCGCGGCGGTGCCGTCGGCCCCGAGCTCTTCCCACAGGTCGCTCACCAGCGCAAACGGGCGTCCGCCCACGATGATCCGCACGGACGCGGTCTCCGGCGTCGCCCGGACGAGCGCGATGACGTCACCGACTTCCCGCACGTGCAGCACGCTGCTCGCGGAGACGGCCAGGAGACTCGCCTCGTAATCGACGACCGCGCGCACGACTTCGGCGGCGGGCGTGTTGGCGCCCAGGCAGAACGTCTGCCACCCGGCCAGCTCGAAGAAATCGGAGACCATCCGCGGGCCGATCGAGTGCAGATCGCCGGCCGCGGCCGTCGTCAGCACCCGGTGCGTTGCCTCCGGCTGCACCGGGAACGCGTTGCGCAAACGCGACATCACGATCCCGACGTTGTGGGTGGCCAGATGCTCGTCGGCGATCGTGATTTCCCCTTCGTGCCACATCCGGCCGATCTCGACCTGCGCCGGCGCCAGCACCTGCTGGTAGGCGTCGGCCACCGACAGCCCGCCCGCGACGCTTTCGATGATCAGCTCTTCGGCGGCGCGGTGCCGGCCTGCGAGCAACGCCTCGAGGTACCTGAGCACGAGCGTGCCGTGCGGTTGGTCAGGGTGGATGCCGACGGGCGTCTCCGGAGGCGGTTCGGCGAGTCGCGTGAGCGCCCGGTCGACGGCGTCCGCGGCCGCCGCCCGTACGGGCGCGGGCGCTTCGTCGTTCAGGACAGCCCGCAGGCACCGGAGATTCTCGACGAGATCGCCGGGGTCGATCCCGCGGGCGGCGTGAGCGGCCCGGGCCCAGAGGGCGGCATCCACGAACAGCTCGGGGCGACGCACGGCGAGCGACTGGGAGAGCTGGGCGATTCGGCTGCGGGTGTCCGCCGCCCATTGGCCACGCCACCCCTGGCCGTAGCGTCGCGGCAGCGACTCGTCCGTCTCGGCGTGTCGCGTGACCGTCCATTCCGCCAGGGCGCGGGTGATGTTGTCGAGCATGATGCTCTGCTGGCGAGCTTCTTCGTTCATGGCGACCGACGATTCTAACCGCCCGGGGCGGGTTGCCGGGGATCGGTGAACGCCGCTGAATCCGACGCGCGGCGGGCTCCGAAGACCCCTCGTGCCCGCTCCTGCCCCCGAATCGCCCGACCGCCCCGACATCTCCATCACCCGGGTCGAGCGTGGATACCGCCTGGTCGCCGTCCAGCGTATCCCGCGGCCGCGGGAGGAGGTGTTTCCGTTCTTCGCGGACGCCTTCAACCTCGAGGCGATCACCCCTCGGTCGCTTCGGTTCCAAATCCTCACTCCGCCGCCCATCGTGATGTCACGGGAGACGATCATCGATTACCGTTTGCGGATCCGTGGGGTGCCCGTCCGGTGGCGGACCGAGATCACGTCGTGGTCACCGCCTCGCCGGTTCGTCGACGAGCAGCGACGCGGGCCCTACCGACGGTGGGTGCACGAGCACACGTTCGAGGCCGTGCCCGGACCCGGCGGCGAGGAGACGATCATGCGTGACCAGGTCGACTACGCGTTGCCGGGCGGACCGTTGGTCCACCGGTTGTTCGTCGCCAACGACCTCCGGCGGATCTTCACCACGCGGTTCGAGCGGGTCGCGGCCCACTTCGCGGCTCCCGCGGCCGCGTGCGAGGACGCCACCCGATGAAGCTCGTCCCCGTCACACTTCGCCGCTGGTTCGTCAACGATCTGGCAGAGACGCGAGTCGGCGAGCGGCCGGATCGCATCGACTGGGGGCGGTGCGTGCCCTTCGTGATCATGCACCTCGGGTGCCTCGGCGTGATCTTCGTCGGCTGGAGCTGGGCGGCCGTCGGGCTGGCGCTCGGTCTCTACGTCGTCCGAATGTTCGCGATCACCGGCTTCTACCACCGCTACTTCTCGCACCGGACGTTCAAGACGTCGCGGTGGTTCCAGTTCGTCATGGCGACCGCGGGCAGCGCGGCGGTGCAACGCGGTCCGCTCTGGTGGGCCGCGCACCATCGGCATCATCACAACCACTCCGACGAGGATCCCGATCACCACTCGCCCGGTCTGCGGGGGTTCTGGATGAGCCACATGGGCTGGTTCATGACCCCGGCCGGGTACGCGAGCAATCCGAAATACGTGCGCGACTGGATGCGGTACCCGGAGCTGCGGTTTCTCGACCGCTACGACTGGATCGTGCCGGTCATCCTGGCCGCCGGTGTCTTCGGCCTCGGCGCGCTCGCCTCGGCGGTTGCCCCCGGCCTCGGTCTGGACGGTTGGCAGACGCTCGTGTGGGGCTTCTTCATCTCGACCGTGCTCGTCTACCACGGAACGTACACCATCAACTCGGTCGCGCACGCGTGGGGCCGGCGTCGTTTCGACACGGGCGACGACAGCCGCAACAACTTCTGGCTTGCCCTCATCACGCTCGGGGAGGGATGGCACAACAACCACCATCACTATCCCGCGTCCACCCGTCAGGGCTTCTACTGGTGGGAGATCGACCTCACCTACTACGCGCTCCGCTTCCTCGCGGTGACCGGACTCATCTGGGATCTCCGCCCCGTTCCGAAACGCGTGCTCGAGGAGGGCCGGGCCACGTGAGCAGCGTCGCCGACAGTCCGGCGACGGGAGCCCGCCGCCCGCGTCTCGCAATCGTCGGGTCGGGCATTGCCGGGCTGGTCTGCGCGCACCGGCTCAAGACCCGCTACGACCTCACCCTGTTCGAAGCCGCGACGCGTCCCGGCGGGCACACCCACACGGTCGACGTCGAGCGTGACGGTGAGCGGTTCGCAATCGACACCGGATTCATCGTCTTCAACCCGGTCAACTACCCGCTCTTCACGGCGTTGCTCGACGAGCTGAACGTGCCGTCGCAGCCGACGACGATGAGCTTCAGCGTGCGGTGCGACCGGACGGGCCTCGAATACAACGGAACGTCGCTCAACCGTCTGTTCGCCCAGCGTCGGAATGTCCTCCGGCCGCGGTTCCTCGGCATGGTCCGCGACATCCTCCGGTTCGCCCGCGACGCGCGGGTGACGCTCGCCGCCGGCGACGAGGACGAGACCGTCGACGCGTTCGTCCGCCGGCACGGGTACGGGGTTGCGTTCGTCGAGCATTATCTCGTGCCGCTCGGCGCGTCGCTCTGGTCGGCCCCGGGGCCGAGCTTCCGCCGATTCCCCATCCGCTTCGTCGCCCGGTTTCTCGAGAACCACCGGATGCTCGACGTCGGGGGGCGCCCGCAATGGCGGACCGTCACCGGCGGGTCGCGGCGGTACGTGGACGCGATCGTGAACGGGCTCGGGGAGCGGGTGCGGCTCGGTACGCCAGTGCGACACGCGCGGCGGCGGGTCGACCGCGTCGAGCTGGAGACCGGCGACGGCGATCGCGGATCGTTCGATCACGTGATCTTCGCCTGCCACGCCGACCAGGCCCGCGCGATCCTGACTGACGTCACCGACACCGAGCGGACGCTGCTGTCCGCGTTTCCGTACCAACGCAACGTTGCGGTGCTGCACGACGACCCGTCGGCGTTGCCCCGCTGTCGCCGGGCGTGGGCCGCGTGGAACCACCGCGTACGCGAGACGCCGCACGCGGATGTCTCCGTCACCTACAACATGACGATCCTCCAGCGGTTGCCGACGCGGCGGGCGTTCTGCGTGACCCTCAACGATGAGGCGGGTCTCGATCCCGACCGCGTGCTCGGCCGGTGGGTGTATCACCATCCGATCTTCGCCGCCGGCGTCGAGGCCGCCCAGCGTCGCCACGCGGAGGTGATCGACGTCAACCGGACCTCTTTCTGCGGCGCCTACTGGGGCGCGGGGTTCCACGAGGACGGCGTCCGCAGCGCGATGGCCGTGTGCGCGAAGCTGACCGCAACCCCGCGGGCGTGTCCCGTCGCGGTTGCCGCCGGGGCGGCGTCATGACGGCAACCCGCAGCGCGATCTACGAGGGCCGGGTGCGGCACCGCCGGTGGACCCCGGTCGAACACGCGTTCGACTATCGCCTCTTCATGATGTACTTGAATCTCGCGGAGCTGGACGAGCTGTTTCGCACGCGGTGGCTGTGGTCGAGCCGGCGGCCCGCCCTCGCGTGGTTCCGGCGGCGGGATCATCTCGGTGATCCGGCGCAGCCGCTGGTCGAGGCGGTGGGAGACCTCGTCGCCGAACGCACCGGCCGGCGTCCCGCGGGCCCGATCACGCTGCTGACCCACCTGCGGTACTTCGGGTGGGCGATGAATCCCGTGAGCTTCTACTACTGCTTCGACGCCGCCGGCGACACGGTCGAGGCGATCGTCGCGGAAGTGCACAACACCCCGTGGGGGGAGCAGCACTGCTACGTCTTGCCGTCGAGCGAGAACGAAGGGACGCCGGAACGGATGCGTTTTCGTTTCCCGAAGGCGTTCCACGTCTCGCCCTTCATGGGCATGAACCACGCGTACGACTGGCGGTTTGCCCCGCCCGGGTCGGTGCTGCCGGTGACGATGGTGAACCGGACGGACGGCCAGGCGATCTTCGATGCGACGATGACGCTCCGGCGGCGCCCCGTGACCGGGATGAATCTGGCCCGTGTGCTCGTGCGACACCCTTTCATGACCGCTCGCGTGTCGGCCGCCATCTACTGGCAGGCCGCCCGCCTGTGGCGAAAACGCTGCCCGTTCCACCCCCATCCGCGGCACGGGCTTCCGCCGGAGGTTTCGACGTGATGGACGCCAACTCCCCGGCCGAAGCCCCGGCCCCCACCCCGCGCTCCCCGTCGGCCGTCGATCGCGTCGGCGTGTCGCGGGCGAACGCGCTGGATCGCATCGCGCGGGCGGCGATCGTGCGGGGGCTCGACCGGCTCACGGACGCCCGCGTCGTGTTGCGCGACCGGACGCTCGGCGACGCGGCCGGCGGCCCCGAGGACGCGGCGGTTCGCCTGGCGGTGACCATCCGTGATCCGCGTGCCTACCGGCGGATCGCGGGCGGCGGCAGCATCGGCGCCGCGGAAGCGTACATCGACGGGCAGTGGACGACGGACGACCTGCCCGCTCTCCTGCGTCTCTTTGCCCGAAACCTCGGGGCCAACGATGCGATGGAAGGTGGCGTCGCGCGTCTCCTCGGGGCGACGCGTCGGCTGACGCACACGCTCCGATCCAACAGCCGCCGCGGCAGCCGGCGCAATATCGGTGCGCACTACGACCTGAGCAACGCGTTCTTCGCGTCGTTTCTCGACGAGACCATGACGTACTCGGCCGGATATTTCGAGCGGCCGGACGCGACGATGGCCGAGGCGTCGATCGCGAAGCTCGATCGTCTCTGCCGCAAGCTGCACCTGGGACCGGATGATCACCTCCTCGAGATCGGCACCGGATGGGGCAGCCTCGCGTTGCACGCCGCCGGCCGCTACGGCTGCCGGGTCACGACGACGACGATCTCGCGTGAACAGCACACGCTGGCAAAGACGCGTGTGCGGGACGCCGGCCTGGCCGATCGCGTGGACGTGCGGCTCGACGACTACCGCGAGCTGGATGGCGTCTACGACAAGATCGTGTCGATCGAGATGATCGAAGCGGTCGGCCACCGCAACCTGGGCCGCTTCTTCGAAGCGTGCGGGAATCGTCTGAAGCCGGACGGTCTCCTTGCGATCCAGGCCATCACCATGCCCGACCACCGGTACCGGCAGTACCTCCGCGCGGTCGACTTCATCCAGCGGTGCGTCTTCCCGGGAAGTTGCCTCACCTCGATCTCGGCCATGACGGCCGCCGCAGGGACCGCGAGCGACCTCCGGCTCATCGACCTCGACGACATGACGCCGCACTACGCCCAGACGCTGCGTCACTGGCGCACGAGCTTCCGCGCCGCTCGCGCGGCCGTGGTCGATCTCGGCTTCTCAGAGTCCTTCCTGCGGCTCTGGGAGTACTACCTCTGCTACTGTCTCGCCGGGTTCGAGGAACACCTTGCCGGCAGCGTGCAGACGGTGTTCGCACGCCCCGGTTGGCGTCCGGAACCGATTCGGTGAGCCCGCGGCTGGTCAACTTCGTCGCCTTCCAGGCGGTCTGGTTCGCCTCGCTCCTCGGTGCGACGCGGGGGCGTCCGGAAATCGGCCTGCTCGTGCTCGCCGGCGCGCTCGTCGTGCACGCGGCGTTGCGGCGGCACCGGTGGCGGGGTGACCTCGTGCTCCTCGCGGTCGCCGGCCTCGCCGGCTACCTCGCCGATTCCGCGTTGACGCTGGCCGGCGTGATCGGCTTCCCGCCGGAGGCGGCGTGGGGCGGCCCCAGCCCGCTCTGGATGGTCGGCCTGTGGGTGAACTTCGCGACGACGCTGCGTCTGTCGCTTGCGTGGCTGGTGCCGCGCCCCGGTCTCGCGGCGACGCTCGGCCTCGTCGCCGGCCCCATCGCGTACGGCGCGGGGGCGCGAATGGGGGCGATCGAACTGCCCGCGGGCGTCGCCGCCGGCCTGCTGGCCGTCGCGGCGGAGTACGCGATCGCGTTGCCGCTGCTCGGATGGGTTGCCGCCCGCACGACGCCGGACGCACCACGACCGGCGAACGCCGCGGCGACGGAGGTGGTGACATGAGCGTGGGGCCGGAGGCAACATGATGATCCGTGATCTGCTGGTGAACGCAGGCATCGAGGCCATGGAACGCGGCGTGCTGCCCGACCCCGTCGTCCGCGCGGGCATCCGCCGCCTGTGCCGACAACGGCTGGACGAGCATCGCCGCCGCGATCCGGCGGCTCGCGTGCGGGTGATGGATCGGCTCGTCGCGTCGATGCGGCAGGGACCGATTGCGCCCGCGTCCCGGGCGTCGAACGAGCAGCACTACGAGCTGCCGCCGGCGTTCTTCGAGCTCGTGCTCGGTCCGCACCGGAAGTACAGCTCGGGCTGGTGGCCCGGCGGGACGCAGACGCTGGCCGACGCGGAGGCGGCGGCGTTGGCCGCGACGTGCGAGCACGCGGAGCTGGCCGACGGGATGGATGTGCTCGAGCTGGGGTGCGGCTGGGGGTCGCTGACGCTCTGGATGGCGGAGCGGTACCCGGACAGCCGGATCACCGCGGTGTCGAACGCGGCGTCGCAACGCCGGTTCATCGAAGCGGAAGTCCGCCGCCGGTCGCTGTCGAACGTCCGCGTGCTCACGGCCGACATGAACTCGTTCGCCGCGCCGGGTGACTACGACCGCGTCGTGTCGGTGGAGATGTTCGAGCACATGCGGAACTACGACGAGCTGCTCGCGCGGGTGGCGGGGTGGCTGCGTCCCGAGGGCTGCCTGTTGGTCCACGTCTTTTGTCACCGCGAATACGCGTATCCGTTCCAGACCGAAGACAGCGACGACTGGATGGGCCGTCACTTCTTCACCGGCGGCCTGATGCCGAGCGTGGATCTCCTCGGCCGGTTCGACGAAGATCTTGCGGTCACGCAGCAGTGGTGGTGGGACGGAACCCACTACGCCCGCACCGCCGAGGCGTGGCTCGCGAACATGGACGCGCAGCGAGCGGCGATCATGCCGATCATGGAGCAGGTCTACGCCGCCGATGCCACGCGTTGGTTCCGACGCTGGCGGGTGTTCTTCATGGCGTGCGCCGAGCTTTTTGCGTACGACGGGGGGCGGGAGTGGGGGGTGGGTCACTTCGCTTTGACGCCGGCCCCGGCATCGGTCGTCCCGGTGCCGGTTGGGCGTTGATCGCGACCGCGTTCGCGTGCGTGCCCGCGGCCGCGTCCGGGTCCGTGACCGCGTCCGCGACCGCGTCCGTGACCGTGCCCGTGGCCGCGACCGTGCCCGCGTCCGTGTCCGTGTCCGTGACCGCGACCGTGTCCGTGCCCGCGTCCGTGTCCGCGTCCGCGTCCGTGACCGCGACCGTGACCGCGACCGTGCCCGCGTCCGTGCCCGCGCCCGCGTCCGTGCATCGTCGCCGGGTCGCGGGTCAGCCGGGCTCCGGCGTTCGCGCTCGCAGCAGCTCGAGAAACTGCGGCGGCACGTCGTGGCCGACCCGACGCGTCTCCTGTACGTGACGCCACGCGGCGACGTCGTCGCCGTCGTAGTAGTGCCAGATCGCCAGACGCTCGTGGGCGACGGCGTGGTCGGGGTCGACGGCGAGCAGGGCGTGCATGGTCCGGATGGCTTCGCCGGCGCGGCCTTCGCGGGACAGCGTGAGCGCCAATCGGGAGAGCGGCTCGGGGTTCGTCGGATCCAGCTCGGCGGCCGTTCGGTAGGCGGCCACGGCGAGGTCGGTGCGGCCCTTCGTGATGAAGGCGTCGCCGAGCCCGACGTACAGGTCCGGCCGGTCGGGCGCCGTGCGGACCGCGCGGGCGTACGACTTGATGGCCGCCGTGCGTTGGTTCGTCTCGTGGAGGTCGCGGCCCGCTTGGAAGAGCGTCCGGGCATCCTCGTCGCTGCCGGGCAATCGGTCATCGACGATGACGCGTTCGCCCTCGAAACGCAGGCCGCGGATCGCGTCCTCGAATGCTCGTTTCCGCGCGAGATCACGCTCGGAAACCGGGGCCGCGTCGCCCGCGGACGTCCGGACGGCCGGGGCGGCCGGCGGGGGCGAGACCGTCGCGGCCGTCTCTGCGGGCGGGCGGCAGGCGGTGGCGGTCAACGCGAAGACGCCCGCCGTCATGAGAACGATGCTGCGTTTCCGGGGCATGGCTCTGGACTCCAACGCTCGACCATCCGGTTGCTCGTCGTCGATGGTAACACGCCGCCCCCCCCGTCACGAGGCCCTTTCTCACGCGTGCACCCCGTCCCGACGCCGAACGTCCGTTCGAAGCCTTGGTGCGACGGTGGCGTCGTTGTACGCTGGACTTGATTCTCCGTCCGTCCTCGAGAGGAGTGCATCCCATGCTCGCGACCTCGACCCCACGCCGTGATCTTCGGGCCGGAGACGGGTGGATGACCGCCTGGCTCGCGGTGGCAATTGTCACCGCGTTTGCAACGACGGCGTTGGCGGGCGACGCGATCGTCGGTCCGCAGGTCCGGGTGAACACGGTCGGCGGCACGGCGGGTGCGAACGAGACCACCGTCTCGGGCGAGGACGCGAACCCCACCGAGATCATCGCCGGCTGGAACAACTATCTGTTCGCCGGCGGCGTGCGGTCCGGTTTCGCGCTCAGCCAGGATTCCGGACGGACGTGGAACGGGTTCATCCTGCGCCCCGCGCCCGGCGACCAGTGCGGCACCGAGGGTGATCCGATGACGGCCGTCGATCCCCGCACCGGCACGATGTGGGCCGGAGCGATCGCGTTCTGCGGGGCCGGCGGGCTCTACGTCGCGAAGAAGGATCCCGGCGCGACGCAGTTCGAAGCCGCGGTGATGGCCGACTCCGGCGCGGGCATCGACAAGGGATGGATGGCGGCCGGTCCCCGGTTCGGCCAGCCCGACACGACACGCGTCTTCTGCGTCTACAACCTCGGCATCATCTGGTCCGACGACTTGGGCCAGACCTGGACCAACCCGATGTCGCTCGGCGCCGGCATCGGCTTCCTGCCTCGGGTCGGCCCCAACGGCGAAATCTACGTGGCGTACTGGGACTTCGGTGTGGGCGTGCGGCTGAAGCGGAGCCTCAACGACGGCGCGAGCTTCACCACGCACACGATCGCGACCCGGATGGACGTGTGGGGAACCCAGGACGGATCGCGGTTCCCCGGAACGTTCCGCGTGCCGTTGCTGTCGTATCTCGACGTGGATCCGATCACCGGGACGCTGCACGCCGCCTACTTCGACACGACGGGCTTCGATGGACAGGGCAACGCCATCGTCGACGTGTACTACACCCGGTCCTTCGACCTGGGCTCCTCCTGGGAGACGCCCCGCGTCATCAATGCCGCCGAGCCGTCCGGCGATCAGTTCTTCACATGGATCGAAGTCGACACGAGCGGCCGGGTCCACCTCGTCTACTTCGACTCACGGCACACGAGCCAGATGGACGGCGTCACGAACGGGATGTTCGACGCGTACTACGCCGTCAGCCAGGACGGGGGCGACACGTTCACCGAGCATCGCCTCACGCCCGATTCGTGGAACAGCGCCGACGACGGGATCGCCGGCAGCGATCAGTTCATCGGCGACTACCTGGGGCTGTCCGCGGCCGACGATCGCGTCTATCCGGTGTACATCGACACGTCGAACGGTTCGTCGGAGCTCTACACGAACGTCATCACGTTCGCGGGGACGTGCCCGCAGGACTTCGACGGCGACGGGACGGTCGGCTTCCTCGATCTGCTGACGCTGCTGGGGGCGTGGGGGGAGTGCCCACCGTCCTGCCCGTGGGACATCGACGGAAGCGGGGACGTCGGAATCCTCGACCTGCTCTCGCTGCTGTCGGCGTGGGGCGTGTGCTCGTAGACCTTTCGAGGTGCCACGGACAGCGGAGCGTCCGTGCCGTCAGCGTCCATCGCGAAGGGGAGTGTGACCCCGCCGCGCAACAGGACGACGCACGGCACGGACGCTTCGCTGTCC
>JABDLI010000054.1 GCA_013003065.1 Phycisphaerales bacterium
GCGTCCGTGCCGTGCGTCGTCCGGCGCGCCGGGGAGTCAGACACCCTACCGTGATGGACGCTGACGGCACGGACGCTTCGCTGTCCGTGGCACCCGGAAGTGGACCCGGACCCGGACACGGACCCGGCCGCGGACACGGACGCCGCCTTCGGGTACGCTGGGCCCCGCCCACCATGCCCCTCCGCTACACAACCCGCATCGTCGAGCACCTCGCCCGCAGCAACGAGCGTTCGCGGAGCCTCAAGCAGCTCCATCGCGAGCTGCGGATCGAGATCGACGAACGCGACGCGTTCGCCGCAGCGATCGCAACCCTCGAAGAAGAGGGGCGTATCGAGCGTGACGCGGACGAGCGTTTCCAGCTCCCGCGGCTGGGCGACGAGATCGTGGGCTGGTTCCGGCTCAACCCGCGTGGCTTTGGGTTCATCATCCCGCGAGATCCAGTGCAGGACGGCGATCTCTTCGTCCCACGCGGTTCATCCCGCGACGCGATCTCCGGTGACCTGGTGCGGGCCGAAGTCATCCGCCAGCCCTGGCGGGCGCGGGCCGGTCGCGGAAAGAGCGACGCCATCGGCCGCATCGTCGAGGTCTTGGAACGCGGGCAGGAGCACTTCGTCGGCGTGCTGCAACGCGACGGCAAACGCTGGTTCGTCAAGCCCGACGGTCGGTCGCTGCGCGACCCCGTTCTCATCCGAGACCCGCACGCCAAGAACGCGAAGCCGGGCGACAAGGTCGTCATCGAGCTGGTGCACTATCCCGAGGACGACGCGGTTGCGGAAGGCGTGATCACCAAGGTGCTCGGCGAGGCGGGTCGGCCCGACGTCGAGACGCAGGCTGTCATCGAGGCCCACGGTCTCCGCACGGAATTTCCCGGCGATGTGATGGCCGACGCCAAGGACGCGGCCCGCGGGTGGGACGAAACGGACCCGGGCGAGCAGGGACGAGATGATCTCACCGCCGAGTTCATCTTCACGATCGACCCGCCCGACGCCAAGGACTTCGACGACGCGATCTCGATCGAGTTCGACGAGGAGCGGGGCGAGTGGACGCTCGGCGTGCACATCGCCGATGTCGCGCGGTTCGTCAAGCGGGGCTCCGCGCTCGACGTCGAAGCGCACACGCGGGGCAACAGCGTGTACCTGCCGCGTCTCGTGATCCCCATGCTGCCCGAGGTTCTCTCCAACGGCGTGTGCTCGTTGCAGGAGGGCGTCCCGCGGCTGACAAAATCGGTCTTCATCACCCTCGACCGCCGCGGCCGGGTCGTCGACCAGCGGGCGGCCGCGACCATCATCCGCTCACGCAAGCGTCTGACGTATCTTGAAGCGCAGGCGTTGATCGACGGGGACGTTTCACTCGCCCGCCAGCACGCCCGCACCGATCCGGTCTATACGGACGAGCTCATCGACGCGTTGCGTCAGGCCGATCGGCTGGCGCGCACGATCCGCAAACGCCGGTTGCGTGACGGCATGATCGTCCTCAACCTCCCCGAGGTCGAGCTCGTCTTCGACGACGACGGGCACGTCATCGACGCAGTGCCCGAGGACGATGCCTTCACGCACACGCTCATCGAGATGTTCATGGTGGAGGCCAACGAGGCCGTCGCGCGGCTCTTCGACGCGATCGGCGTGCCCGTTCTGCGTCGGATCCACCCCGACCCCTCGTTCAGCGCGCTCGAGGAACTGCAGATGTACGCCCTCGCCGTCCAGCACCGCATCCCGGACGAGCCGACGCGAGAGGATATGCAACGCCTGCTCGACGCGACCCGGAAGACGCCAGCGGCCCGCGCGATCCACTTCGCGCTCCTGCGCACCTTCAGCAAAGCGACCTACAGCCCCGCAATGATCGGGCACTTCGCGCTCGCCTCCGATCACTACGCGCACTTCACGAGCCCCATCCGGCGATACCCCGATCTTCTGACGCATCGGGCGCTCACCGCGTTCCTCGAGCTGACGGAGAACGGTCACGCCGTACCCGGCGGACGCAAACGGCTTTCGCTCGGCAAACGGCTGCTCGGGGACAGCCGGGTTCCCGACGAAGCCCAGCTCCTGACGCTCGGCCGCCATCTGAGCGAGACCGAGCAGGCCGCGGAAGCGGCGGAGCGGGAGCTGCGCAGTTTCCTCGTCATGCAGTTCCTCCACGAGAATCACCTCGGCGACGACTTCACCGGCGTGATCACCGGCGTCACGTCCGCCGGCGTGTTCGTGTCGATCGAGCGTTTCCTCGTGGAAGGGCTCGTGCGTCGTCAGGACATGAGCAGCGCGTCCGATCGTCCCGACCAGTGGTCCCCGGAGGAATCGACGGGCCGCATGATCGCCCAGCGAAGTCGCGCCGTCCTCGGCATCGGTGACATCGTGACCGTGCAGATCGTCAACGTCGACCTTGCTTCCCGCCACCTCGACCTGATGATCACGAAGATGCCCGAACGCTCGGCGCACGAAACGGCGAGCGTCGCCCCGCGTCACGGAAGCGGAGGCAAGGGGCGGGAAAAGGGCAAACGCAAGGGCTACAAGAAAGGGCGACGCGGAAAGCGAAGCCGGTAAGACCCGAACGCTCATCGCGCAAACGCCCAACTCTTCCCAAGCGAGGCGGCAGGACGCCGCCGGTCCCCGCGCAGCAAACGGACGGTGCCACGGACAGCGAAGCGTCCGTGCCGTGCGTCGTCCGTTGCGCAGAGGTAGTCAACCACCCCTTCGCC
>JABDLI010000055.1 GCA_013003065.1 Phycisphaerales bacterium
GTCTGGCACGGGCACGGACACGGGCACGGACGCCCATTGCGCAACCGCCCAACCCAACCTGCCCGAGGCGGCATGGACGCCGCCGGTAATCGCGCAGCCCTGCACCCGCCGGAGGCGGTGCGAAAAAATAGTCCGAACCCACGTCCAAATCTTCACTGACCAGCTCGCAGGATGCGAGCGCCACCTTGAGACCCCCGACGACTGGGGTCGAGCCGCACGACGCGGCGTGAACAACGCAGCCACCGGCGTCCGGCAAGCACAACCACCGTCCCCTGGCAGGATGCCAGCGCAAGGGTCCACGTCCGAACCTTCCCACGCGAGGCGGCAAGGACGCCGCCGGTCCCCACGCAACCGCAGAGGATGGTGGTTGGGAGTCACACGCCTCTGCGCGATGGACGACCCACGGCACGGACGCTTCGCTGTCCGTGGCACCTTGGAGTTGGGAGTCACACGCCCCTGCGCGATGAACGACCCACGGCACGGACGCTTCGCTGTCCGTGGCACCTTGGAGTTGGGAGTCACACGCCTCTGCGCGATGGACGACCCACGGCACGGACGCTTCGCTGTCCGTGGCACCTTGGGGTTGGGAGTCACACGCCCCTGCGCGATGGACGACCCACGGCACGGACGCTTCGATGTCCGTGGCACCTTCCAAACTGACGCCGGTCGGGCAAACCGCCGAAACGCTGTCGCAGGGGTTGACAGTCCGCAGCGGCATTATATCTTTTAGATACATTTCTTACAGATCGGACCCAATGCCCCGCGTCAACCGAACCCGATTCGCCGTCCTCGGCATGCTCGTCGCCGGGCCACGCTCGGGCTACGACCTCAAGCAAGCCTTCGACGAGCAGATCCGACACTTCTGGAGCGAGAGCCTCGGCCAGATCTACCCGACGCTCCACCGGCTTCGCGACGAGAAGCTCGTCTCGGCCCGCACGCAACGCCGCCCGGGCCGGCCCGAGCGCACGGTCTACACGATCACCGCCCGCGGCCGCGCAGCCTTCGAAGCGTGGCTCACGGAACCCGCCGCCCCGAGCACCGTGCGGAACGAGCTGCTCCTCAAGATCTTCTTCGGCACCGAGATGTCGCCCGAGCACGTGCTCGAGCACATCGAGCGGCACGAAGCGTCCCAGAGGGAGCTTCGGGATCTCTACACGCTCTTCGCACGTGAAATCGACGAGCGACCGGCCACGGCGGAGCGCCGGCTGTACTGGAAGCTGGCCTTGTCGTCGGGCCGACACATCAACCGGGCGCGGCTCGCGTGGTGCCGCGAGGCCAAGGCGATGATTCGCGAGCAGCTCGCGCCCGCAAGGAGTGACGCACGATGAAACGAGGACGATTGGGAGATCGGGTCGCGCTCGGCTGGCTGCTCGCCGGTGGGATCGGGCTCGCGTTCGGTCAGGGCCACGCGCCGATCGGCGTCGCGGCCCTGGTGGGGGCGATCTGCATGGTGCGCTTCTTCCGCGCGTCGTCGGCATTGCCGGCGTTCATCGGGTTCGTGGTGGCGCACGTCCTGGTGTGGGAAACCGCGTACCGCGGCATGGTGCCGTTGCCGTGGGGCGCGCGTCTGGGCATGGAGACCGGCGTCTCCGTGCTGCTGGCGTTCGTGTTTCTGCTCGACCGATGGGCAACGCGACGCTCCCGGTCCCTCCTCACCACGCTCGTCCTCCCCTGCGGCTGGGTGGCGTTCGAGTTCCTCTCGGCCCGCCTGAGCCCGGGCGGCACCTGGGGCAGCGTCGCGTACAGCTTCGTGGACGACCTGGTCGTCGCCCAGGCCGCGTCGCTCTTCGGCTGGGTCACGATCACGTTCCTCGTCGCGTGGATCGCGTCCGCCGTCAATCGGGCCTGGGATCTCGGAGCCCCGGCGTGGCAACGGGGGCTGGTCGGCGTGGGCCTCGTCGTCGTCGCGGTGCTCGCCTACGGCACCGTCCGTCTCCTGCCCGCGGACCAGGCCGACACGGCCCGCGTCGCGTGCATCGTCGCGCCGAGCACCTTCGACGATGAGCACATCAACGATGTCTGGGCGTACACGCGTGGCGTGGAGGCGCCCGCGGAGTCGACCGAACGCGCGATCGCCCGCATCGAGGCATCGATCGACGAGCACTTCGCGCTCGCTGAGCACGCGGCCGCGACCGGGGCCCGCATGGTCCTCTGGCCGGAGGCCGGCGTCACGCTGACGAGCGCCGAGGAGACAAGGCTCATCGCCCGCGCCGGTGAGGTCGCCCGCGCCCACGACTTGTATCTCGGTTTGGGGCTCTTCATCTTCCGCCCCGAGACACGCGAGCCGTCGATCAACAAGTTCGTGCTGGTCGAGCCGTCCGGCGTCATCGCCATCGACTTCATCAAGGCCACGCGTCCCCCGGGCGCCGGCCACGTGGTCGGGGATGGCGTGCTCCCCCTCCTCGAATCACCGCTCGGTGCGGTGTCCACCGCCATCTGCTTCGACCTGGACTTCCCCCACCTCGTCGGCCAGGCCGGCCGCACCGGCGCCGACCTGTTCCTGGCCCCGTCCAACGATTGGTCGGAAGCCCGGGCCACGCACGCGCGGATGGCGCGAATGCGGAGCATCGAGCAGGGTTTCGCGCTCGTTCGTCCGACGCGGGACGGCGTGACGATCTTCACGGATGGAAAAGGGCGTGTGCTCGCATCGCTGACGCTCGACGACCGTCAGACCGGAACGCTCGTGGCGGACGTGCCGACGCGGGGCCACCGCACGCTCTACGCCGCCATCGGGGATGCCTTCTCCTGGGCATGCTCCGTCGCCCTCGTCGCGGTGTGCGTGTTTCTTCGCCGCCGGTGATACGGGGCGAAGGCGGCGCGGTTCGTCCGGGAACGCGACGACGCCCCGATCTTCGTGCCCGGGACGGCGAGGTCCGGGGTGATGTCGTCCCTCCCGCGACGCGCAACGGCAGGCTCCCGCTCACGCGCGAATCCCGTCAAGGCGGCCGGCGATCGGCCCGATGAGCGTCGGGGAACGTCCGCAAATGCCGGCGCGTGGCGCCATTGCTGCGCGTCGCCATCCACCAACCTGGGCCACGGGCACATGCACACCTCCGCCGAACCCCAACGCGTGCTTTCCGGGCGACTTCGCCGCGGGATCGACTCGCTTCTGCTCCTGGTGCCGATGGTCATCGTGGTCGGGTCGCTCGCCGCGATCGTCTACACGACCGGCACGCTCGCCGAGCTTCGGTCCAACGCCCGCATGATCGACGTCGCGGGTCAGCAACGCATGCTGTGCGAGCAGCACACGAAGCAGGTGTTGCTCGCCCTCAACGGCATCGAAGCCGACCACGCCACGACCCGCCGCGAGTTTCATCGGCGCTCCGCCGTGCTGCGCGAGGGCGGCACGATCCCGCGTGTGTGGGCCGAGGGCGACTCGGTCGTTCTCTCCCCGGCCCCGACGCGGGCCGTACGCGACGGGGTCGCCCGCGCCGAGACACTCATGATCGAGCTGGAGTCCGTCGCCGATGCGCTGACGGTCGCCCCCCCCGGCGCCGAGAAGGACGCAATGGTCCAACGGCTGCTCGACCTCGATGCCCGGCTTCTGGCCGCCACCGACGACGTCGTGGTGAAGCTCGAAAGTCACACGTCGCAGCGGATCGACCGTCTTGTGCGTTCCGCGAGCGCGGTGGGAGTCCTCGTCGTGCTCCTCGGCGTGTCGCTGCTGTGGCTGCTCGCCCGGCTCCGCCGGCTCAACCTCGGGCTCGAGCACGAGGTGGACCGGCGTCGCTCCTCGGAGGCCGAGCTGCGATCGATTCTCGCGTCCGCGCTCGATCCCATCGTCACCATCGACGCACGCGGCATCATCCAGTCGGCGAGCGACTCGGTGGAGACCGTCTTCGGCTGGACGGTGGATGAGCTGCAGGGCCGCAACGTGAGCATGTTGATGCCCGAGCCGCACGAATCGCGGCACGACGGTTACCTCGCCGAGTATCGCCGCACGGGCCATGCCAAGATGCTCGGCCAGACCCGCGAGATGCGGGCCCGCCGGCACGACGGCTCCACGTTCCCCTGCGAGCTCCGCATCAACGCCGTCAACGCCGATCGCCGGGAGAAACCGCTCTTCGCTGGCATCATCCGCGACATCAGCCAGCGGCTCGAGCGTGAGGAGCACATGCGGCGTCTCAGTCGCGGCATCGAGTCGGCGGGCGAGGCGTTCATCCTGGCCGACGCGAGCGGTTCGATCGCGTATCTGAATCGCGCGTTCGTGCGGCTGACCGGATTCGACGAAAACGAGGTCGTCGGCCGGCCGTTCTCCCGGCTGCCGTGCCTCAGCGCGACCGCACTCGAGGCGATCGACGCGTGGCGCACGAAGCCCGACAGCACGAAGTACTCGCAGGATGTCACGAGTACGCGCAAGGACGGCAGCACCTTCCGGGCGGCGATCACCGTGGCGCCGGAGTACGACACGAACGGCGGCTTCGACGGCTTCGTGGCCGTGCTCCGGGACATCTCCGACCTCACCGCGGCCCAGGAGCTGCTCGAGACGACGGCCCGCGAGCTCGAAGCGCGCAACGCCGAGATGGAGCAGTTCGTGTACACGGTGTCGCATGACCTCAAGTCGCCGCTGGTGACGATCCGGGGATTCGCGGGCCACCTCGCGAAGGACGTCGAGGCGGGCAACGAGAAGCGGATCGGCGAGGACATCGACGCCATCCGGCGTGCGACCCACCGCATGAGCGACCTCATCGACGACCTTCTCGAGCTGAGCCGCGTGGGCCGCGTCGTCGGAGAGCCGAGCTGCGTGGACCTGCGGGAGGTCGTCGACCGCAGCCTCTCGTCGTTTGCCGACGAGGCGGAGCAGGGCAACCTCGTCGCCGAGATCGGTGACCTTCCCTGCCTCCTCGTCGACCCGACACGCATCCAGCAGGTGTTCGACAACCTCGTCGGCAACGCCATGAAGTACGGCGCCGACGCGGGCGTCGTGCGTTTGAAGATCGAGGCCACCCGCGTCGACGACACCATCTCGGTGCGGGTCGCCGACCGCGGCCCGGGCATCGACCCCGCCTACCACGACAAGATCTTCAACCTCTTCGCCCGGCTCTCGACGGGGACCGACGGCACCGGCATCGGTCTCGCGATCTGCAAACGCGTTGTCGAGCATCTGAACGGCCGCATCTGCGTCGAATCGGAGCCGGGCCGCGGCGCCACCTTCCGCCTCGACCTCCCGGCGTCCCTCGCGGACGCGCTCGAGGACGACACCGCCGTCGCCGCCTGACGACTCGCAACACTCCCGCCTCCCGGAGGACCCTTCGCCATGCCCCCTCCCGTCGCTCACATCCTCGTCGTCGAAGACGACATCGACCACACCACGCTCATCATGCGCGCCCTCGAGGAGCACGGCATCACCGACTCGATCGCCCGCGTCGGCGACGGCGAAGCCGCGATCGACTACCTCGAGCAACGCAACGCGTACGCCGACCCGCAATCCGCGACGCGACCGCACCTGGTGCTGCTCGACCTGAACCTGCCGAAGTACAGCGGACTCGAAGTCCTGCGGTACATCAAGACGAGCTCGCACCTGAACACGATACCGGTCGTCATCCTGACCACGTCGGACGCCGAGACCGATCGGCTCCGCGCCTACGACGAGCATGCGAACGCCTACGTCACCAAGCCGGTCGACTTCGACCGGTTCAGTGCGATGATCCGCGACCTCGGTCAATTCTGGGCCGTGTGGAACGTGACGCAGCGAATCACCCCGTGACGGAGCCAGGAGAGCCATGACCTTCCACGACCAGCTCATCCACGTCCTCGTGATCGACGACGACGAGCAGCACCTCACGCTCATGGACCGGGCCTTGCACGACGCCGTGCCGGAGGGCGCGCACGGACCGGCGTTCGACGTGCTCTGCCACGCCGACCCCGCCGAAGGCCTCGCGGCCATGCCGGCCGAGGGACCGGTGGTGATCGTGTGCGATTACAGCATGCCCGGCGGCACGGGGCTCGACTGGCTGCCGGACTTCCTGCGTCTCGATCGCGGCCCGGTGCTCATCATGACCGGTCACGGCGACGAGCAGATCGCCGCCAGGGCCTTTCGGGCCGGCGCGTCGGACTACCTCGTGAAGTCGCAGGTGCTCGAGCATCCGGACCTGCTGCGACGCGCGATCGGCGAGGCGTGGCGGCGTCACAAGCTCGAGCACCGCAACCGCGACCTCACCCGGCAGCTCAAGCTCGCCAACGAAGTGCTCGAGGCGAAGAACCGAAAGCTGCGCGGGATGACGGAGACCGCCCACCGGTTCGTCGACGACGTGGCCCACGATCTCCGGACGCCCCTCACGGTGATCGGCGAGTTCGCGTCGATCATCATGGACGGCCTCGACGGACCAGTCACCGACGCGCAGTCCGAGCATCTCGGCGTCATCCACAGTGCCACGCGCGAGCTGGCCCACATGGTCGACGACTTCCTCGACAGCAGTAAGCTCCGGGCCGGGTGCCTGCGGGTCGACCGCCGTCCGCACACCGTCGCCGAGATCTTCACGGCCGTGGGCCCGATGCTGCGGACGCGCGCCGCGGGCGGGGAGATCCGGCTCGTCGAGGAGTGCGCGAACGACCTGCCGAGCGTGTTCGCCGACCAGGAGAAGGTGCGGCGGATTCTCGTCAACCTCACGCAGAACGCGATCAAGTTCTCGCCCCGCGGGGGTGAGATCTCGCTGTGGGCCCGGCGGCAGGCGAACGGTGAGGGCGTCGAGATCGGCGTGACCGACCACGGTCCGGGGATGCCGCCGGAAACGGTGCGTGTGATCTTCGACCGCTTCCGGCAGGCTGAGGAGGGCGAGTCGGCCTCGGTCAAGGGCTTCGGGCTCGGGCTCGCCATCGTGAGCGAGCTGACGGCGCTGAACCTCGGCGAGGTGTCGGTGACGAGCGCCGTGGGCGTCGGGAGCACGTTCTCCTTCACCCTCCCCGCGAACGTCCCGGGCGTGATCGCGTCACGGGTGATCGATCGCCTCGGCGACCGGCCGCTGTCGATCCTCGAAGCGACGCCCGCGGCGACGCACGAGTTGCCCGCGGACGCCGAGGGCGACCCGACCGACCGGCTCGAAACGCTGCGCAGCGCCCTCGCCGGCCTCTGCTATCCGACCGACGTCGTGCTGGTCGTCCCCGAGACCGAGCGCGTCATCATGCTCGGTGGCACCGGCGAGCCGGACCTGTGGATCGCGCGTCTGAAGAAGATCGCCGAGACGCTGCCGGGTCACGACCCGGCCTCGGGGGTTGGCGGCATCGACCTCCAGTGTGCGGGGCGGTGGTGGTCGGCGACCCGCCATCGTGACGACGTGATGCACACGCTGGAGCATCATTGCGCCGGCACGACGGCCGACCTCGCCGCGTAGGATCGGATCGGACGCGGACACGGCCGCGGACGCGGACACGGACACGGCCGCGGACACGGACGCGGTCACGGACGC
>JABDLI010000057.1 GCA_013003065.1 Phycisphaerales bacterium
GCCGCGAGCAGCGCGGCAGCGCCGCCGGAGAGCCCCGGGCCCGAGCGGCCGGGCCGCCGCGTCCCCGGTCGCTCCGGACGCGGCTCGACGAGCGACATGGCGGGACGGGCCGGCGCCGGTGCCGGGAGATCCGCCGGCGGGCCGTCGTAGACCAGTTGGCCGCCGTTCACGGCAATCACTCGATCGACCATGCCGAGAAGCTCCATGTGATGCGTGATCATGATGACCGTTCGACCCGCCATGCGTTCGAGCACGCGTTCCATGATCGCCCGGGCCGCGGCGGCGTCGAGCGACGCAGTGGCCTCGTCGAGGATCAGAACTTGCGGGTCGCGGATCAGCGCCCGGGCCAGTGCGATGCGTTGCCGTTCGCCGCGGGACAGCTCGCTGCCCGAGCCGCCGACATTCGTGTAGTAGCCGTCCGGCAGACGCCCGATGATGGAATGGGCGCCGGTGAGCCGGCAGGCCTCGATCACCTCGTCCATCGATGCGTCCGGCCGGGCGTAGCGGAGGTTCTCCTCGATCGACGCATCGAAGAGGAACACCTCCTGGAAGACGATGCCGAAGAGGTGTCGCAAGCGGCCCAGCGGCACCGACCAGATCGGCGTGTCGTCGACGAGCACGGAACCGCCAGTCGGCTCGATGAATCTGGGCAGGAGGTTCACGAGCGTGCTCTTGCCGGATCCGCTCGGCCCCACGATCGCGACGTGCTCGCCGGCGCCGATGCTGAGACAGAGGTCCTCGAGCGCCAGCGGAGCGCCCGGCTCGTACGCCACGCTCACGTCACGCCATTCGAGGTCGCCGAGGAGAGGCGGCCCGGCGTCCGCGGTCTCGGCCACGTCCTGCTCGGGGGCGGGCTCGTCGAGAATCTCGAACACGCGGTCGGCGCTGGCGGAGGCCCGCGTGAGGTGCGCCCCGCCGCTGATGACCCCGAGGACGGCGGGATAGAGCATCCGGATGTACCAGAACGCCATGAAGAACTCGCCGCCGGTCATTCGCCCTCGTTTGACCTCCCACGCGCCGAAGCCGAGCAGCGTGACCGTGCCGAGACCGACCAGCAGATCGGCGACCACCTTCTGCGAGAAGTGATAGTGCTGCGACCGGATCTTGCTCGTGCGGCTCGCGTCGATGGCCTTGCGGAAGGAGCGTGACTCGCGCTCCTCGGCCGAGAAGCCCTTGACGACCTCGATGCCGAGCATCTTCTCGATGACGTTGCCCTGCGCCGCGGCAAGGTGCTCCTGCGCTTCGGAGTGGCTTCGGCGTATCGGCGCCCGGAAACGCCAGTAGGCCCAGAAGTGCAGCGGGAGCACGACGGTCGTGGCGAGCGCGAGACGCCAGTTCACGACGTACACGATCACGAGCAGCACCTGGAACTCGATGAAGTACCGCAGCAGCGACGGGAACTTCTCCTGGAGGAAGGTCTGCAGCTTGAACGTGTCGTCCATCAGCCGGGCGCTGATGCGGCCGGGCTGGTGGGAGCGGTAGTAGCGCAGGCTCTGCTGCTGCAGGTGATCGAAGAGACGTTTGCGCAGGTCGAAGCACACGTTCTCGCTGATCCGCACCGACCGCATGCGTGAGATGTAGAAGAGCATGTTGCGGACGACGTAGATCACCGCCATGCCGGGCAGGATGAGCCAGAGCAGCGCCCAGTTGCCGTCCTGACCCGGCAGGAAGACGTCGTCCACGAGCAGCTTCAGGAAGACGGGCAGAACCATGTCGGCCAGGGCCAGCAGGCACAGCAGGCCGATGACGAAACCGAGACCCCGGCGGTAGGGGTGAAGGAGTCGGACGAACCGAAGTGACGCGGATTCGCGGGGGGCGGGCTCGGACATGAACGGCCTCGGCACGATCGGGGGGTGCCCGTCGACGCGGCCCGCTCCAAATCGTTAAGGGAAACGTAAGAAATCCTACACCGGGGCTCGACCCCGATGAAATGTTAAATCCGGATTGCGACCGGCGGGTGGCCACCGCCGCGGCTCCCGATGTGTGATCGGCTCGCCCGCTCCGGGGGGTGCAATGTTTGAACCGCCATCCGGACCCGGCGACCTTCACACATTCGTAACACACGGGCCCTACCATCCGGACACGGCAACGACGCCGTGGAGATATGGCCGTGACCAAGGAACGCGTGCTCATCGTCGAGGACGAGCCGGAGATCGCCGAGCTGATCCGGATCAACGTCGAACGCGCCGGCTTCGAGACCGCGTGGGCGGTCTCCGGGAGGCGGGCGCTCGACGAGATCGGCCGCGAGCGGCCCGACGTCGTCCTGCTGGACCTCATGCTGCCCGACGGGGACGGGCTGGAGGTCTGCCGGCGTCTGCGGTCCGATCCGCCGACGAAGGACCTTCCCATCGTCATCGTCTCGGCGAAGGGCGAGGAGCCCGACATCGTCGCGGGCATCGAGCTCGGAGCCGATGACTACGTCACCAAGCCCTTCAGCCCGCGTGTGCTCATCGCCCGCATCCGCAACGTCCTGCGACGGGCCGGCCGCCTCGACGACGGACCCGCCCGCCGCATCGCCTCGCCGGCCGGCACGATCGTGATCGACGAGGAGCGGCACCGCGTGAGCGTGGACGAGCAGGTCGTGGATCTCACCCTCACCGAGTTCGGCATCCTCCGCTACCTCGCGTCGCGTCCGGGGTTCGTCCGCACGCGAGATCAGATCATCTCGGCGGTGCACGGCGGCAACACCGTCCTCTCGCCCCGCACGGTGGACGTCCATGTGACGGGCTTGCGTCGGAAGCTCGGACCGTTGGGCTCGCTCATCGAGACGGTGCGTGGCGTCGGATATCGCCTCAGCGACGGCGCCGCCGCCGGAGTGTCGTGAGCCGCCGGCCGATCGGCCTCTTTGCGCAGCTCGTGGTTGCGCTGATGGGCGTGCAGGCGCTCGTGGCGGTCGTCCTCGTCATCGCGACGCGGCACCAGATTCAGCGGTTCCAGGTGGAGCAGACGGCGGCCGAGCTCGATCGGCTCGCGCCGCTGGTGGCGGAGCAGTGCGAACCCCGCCTGGCTCCGTCGGAACGGGCGACCCTTCAGTCCCAGGTCGATCGGCTCGCGCGTTCGAGCGAGACGCGGATCTCGATCGTCGGCGAAACGGGGCAGGTGCTGGCCGACAGCGCCCACGATCCCGCGCTTCTCGACGACCACCGGTTCCGACCCGAGATCGACGCGGCCTTTGCCGCCGGGGTCGGGCGGGCGGAGCGTTTCAGCGCGACGCTCGATCGGGAGATGATCTACGTCGCGCGGCGGGTCAATGCGGACCCGCTCGTGGTCGTCCGGCTGGCCCGGCCCCGGGCGGACATCGGCACCAGCCTCGCGCCGCTGTATCGCAACATCGGCCTCGCCGCTCTCCTGCTCTTTCTGCTCACGCTCGCGGTGACCTTCGTCGTCTCGCGACGGCTGAGCCGGACCGTCGATCGGCTGGCCCGGGACGCGACGCGGTTCGCGCGGGGCGAGCTGGCCCATCGAGCGTCGGCTCCGGGCACGCGTGAGCTCGGGCAGCTCGCCGGAGCGCTCAACGACATGGCCAGGGCCCTGGACGGCCAGATCAACCAGCTCCAGAGCCAGCGGGCCGAGCAGCGGGCCATCCTCGAGTCGATGAGCAACGGCATGCTCGCCATCGACGATCGGCAACGCATCCTGAGCGCCAACCGGGCCGCGGAGAGGATGCTCGGGTTCGAGACGGCCGTCGCCCGGCACCGGCTGCTGCAGGAGGTGATCCGCGAGCCCGCGCTCAACACGTTCATCGACGCGGCCCTGGCCACCGCCGGGCGTCGGCAGGAGGAGCTCGTGCTGGAGGGCCGTGCCGCCCGCGTGAACATCGTGAGCGGGCCGCTCCTCGACGCGGACGACCACCGCGTCGGTCTGCTGATGCTCCTCGAGGACGTCACGCAGCTCCGTCGGCTGGAGACGATGCGGAGCGACTTCGCGGCGAACGTCTCGCACGAGCTCCGGACCCCGATCACCAATATCAAGGGGTACGTGGAGACGCTGGAGGACGTCGGGACCACCGACCGGGACCAGACGAACCGGTTCCTCAGGATCGTGCACGACAACGCGAATCGGTTGGAGGCGATCATCGAGGATCTGCTCTCCCTGGCGAGGCTCGAGCAGGATGACGCCCGGGATGAGCTTCCGCTGGAGGAGGTGCGGCTGATCGAGACGATCGAGGCGGCCCTTCGCCCCACCGCGGCGCGGCGCGCGGCGAAGAGCATCGACGTGGCGGTCGAGGCGGACGAAACGCTCCGGGTCGTCGCGGTTCCCCGCCTCCTGGAACAGGCGCTCGGCAATCTGATCTCGAATGCCGTCAACTACAGTCCCGCGGGCACGACGGTCACGATCCGCTGCGCCCGTGACAACGATGACGTGCGGCTGGAGGTCGCCGACCAAGGGCCGGGGATCGCCCGCGCCCACCTCCCCCGTCTCTTCGAGCGGTTCTACCGCGTTGACCATGCCCGGAGCCGCGCCCTCGGCGGCACCGGGTTGGGTTTGGCGATCGTCAAGCACATCGCCCTCGTGCACGGGGGCCGGGCCGAGGTCGAGAGCACGGTCGGGAAGGGCAGCACGTTCCGAATCGTCCTCCCGGCCGGGGTCGGTGCCGGGGTCACGCCCACCTGAGCGGGTCGAACACGTGATCTGTGCGCCGATCGAACCGTCTGATCGATCCCACACGGTATCTTCACGCTTCCTGAGCGCGCAGGGTCGACTCTGCCCGCGGAATGTCCCGCTCGGGACGGAACTCTCACACGGCGTAAGGAAAAACACATGATCCAGAGAACAGCGGGCCTGGCCGCCATCGTCCTCGTCGGCGGGATCGTCCAGGCCGATCCGGGCGTGGCGAGCAACGACACCCTGATGAGGCAGATCGAAACGCTGCAGCGACAGGTCGACCGCCTCCAGGCTGCGAATGAGGCGGAGTGGCTGACCGAGCAGCGGGCGGAAGAGATCCGCGGCCTCGTCCACGACGTGCTTGCCGATGCCGACACGAGGGCCAGCCTCCTCCAGAGCGGCATGACCTCCGGCTACGACGGCGGCTTCTTCATCGGCAGCGGTGACGGCACCTTCTCCCTGAAAGTGAACGGACAGCTCCAGCTGCGGTACGTGTACAACCAGCAGGACCTGAGCCCGACCGACGACAACCGATCGGGCTTCGAGATGCGCCGAACGAAGCTGAAGTTCAAGGGCAACGCCTTCGGGGACTGGGGCTACGTCATCAACGGCGCCTTTGACCGGAGCGGCGGAGCCTTCGAGCTCGAGGACTTCGTGATCAGCTACGACCTCGGCAACGGCTGGAAGGCCCGTGGCGGCCAGTTCAAGGCCCCGTTCATGCGGGAGGAGCTCGTCTCCAGCTCCCGTCAGATGCTCGTCGACCGATCGCTGGTCAACGAGGAGTTCAACCAGGACCGCTCCCAGGGCATCGAGCTGTCGTGGTCCGGCGACCAGATGCGGTACGCCGTGATGTACAGCGACGGCCTCCGGAGCAGCAACTCGCCCTGGAGTGACGAGGACACCGAGTGGGGCGGCCTGACGGCCCGGGCGGAGTTCCTCGCCAGCGGCGACTGGAGCGCGTTCAAGGGGATGAACGCGTTCCCCGGCACCGAGCAGAGCATGATGATCGGCGCCGCGATCCACTACGAGGTCGAGGAGTACGGCACGGTGTCGGCGAACGAGGTCCAGGACCTGCGCTTCACCGCCGATGCCAGCCTCGCCTTCGACGGGGCGACCATCTTCGCCGCGTTCGTCTACCAGACCCTCGACGACGACGCGATGCTCGACGCGGACCGGTACGGCTTCGTGATCCAAGGGGGCATGTTCGTCTCCGACGACACCGAGCTGTTCGCCCGCTACGAGTACGGCGACTACGACTCGGCGGGCGTGGAGGAGCTCAGCGCGATCACCGTTGGGGTCAGCCGCTACTGGAACAAGCACGGCCTGAAGTGGACCACCGATCTGGGCTTCGGCGTCGACGAGGTCGACCCCGTCTGGGCCAGCTCCGGCGTGGGCTGGCGGGCGGACGCCCCGAGCGAGGACGGTCAGCTCGTCCTCCGGAGCCAGGTCCAGCTGACGTTCTGACCCTCCTCCGACGGGGGAACTGGGGTTCCCGGCGGTGCGAACCCTCGGGTGCCCACCGAGTCATCCACCCGCCGATCGGTTGGCTCTCCTAGCTTCCGAACGGCGGAACCACCCCGACCGGCCCCCCTGGGGGCCGGTCATCGTTTGTGCCACTCAACCAACCCACACGCGATCTGAACGGGATCTGAACGGCCGGAAGCGACGCTCCTCTCGGCAAGATTTGCTTTTCCGGGCTGGGCCGAGGGTCCAGCCTCCCTTCTCCTCAGCACAGGAATCCGACCCATGCCCAAGGCAACGTTCGCGATCGCTTCGTTCGCCCTCGTCGCCGCGCTCGGTGCGGCCGTCCCGGCCCAGGCCCAGAACACGAACCACGCGCGTCTCCGCGGCGCCATCAAGATCGACGGCTCCTCGACCGTCTACCCGATCACCGAAGCCGTGGCCGAGGAGTTCGCCGAGCACGCCCCCCGGGTCCGCGTCACCGTGGGCATCTCGGGTACGGGCGGTGGATTCAAGCGGTTCTCCGTCGGCGAGACGGACGTCTCCGATGCCTCCCGGCCCATCAAGGGCAAGGAGTACAAGCAGTGCCAGCAGAACGGGGTCTCGTTCATCGAGGTCCCCGTCGCGTACGACGGCCTCTCGATCGTGGTCAACAAGTCCAACTACTGGGTGGACCACCTCACGGTCGACGAGCTGAAGCGGATCTTCCTCGACGGCTCGCCGGTCCGCACCTGGCGGGACATTCGCCAGAGCTGGCCCGCCACGCCGGTGAAGATCTACTCCCCCGGGACCGACTCGGGCACGTTCGACTACTTCAAGGAGGTCGTTGCGGGGAAGACGGGCTCGATCCGCAGTGACATGTCGGTCTCCGAGGACGACAACGTCCTGGTGCGTGGCGTGTCCGGCGATGAGGGCGCGATCGGCTTCTTTGGCTGTGCGTACTACTTCGAGAACGTCGACAAGCTCAAGATCGTCCCGATCGTGAACCCGAAGACCGGCAAGACCGTCACGCCCAGCCCGAAGACGATCGAGGAGGGCGATTACGCTCCCTTCAGTCGCCCGCTCTTCATCTACGTCAACAAGGACGCCGCCCAACGACCGGAGGTCAAGGCATTCGTCGAGTTCTACCTCGCCGAGGGCCCGGCGCTCGCCGAGGAGGTCGGGTACGTCAAGCTTCCGACCTTCGTCTACGAGAAGGCGCGGCAGAACTTCGCCGCGGGTGTCACCGGCAGCCACTTCCTCGACACGGTCGGCAACAAGATCAGCCAGCCGGTCACGGCGGCCTTCAAGTGAGACGACGCGCGAACGCGCACGAGTCGATCATGAGCGGGGCGTCGTTTGGCGACGACGCCCCGCCTTTCCATCCGGATAGATTGGAGCGGCGATGACGTCGATTCCCACTCCGGCCGTCCCGACACTCACGGCGGGCCGGGCGCGATCCAAGCGTCTTCTCCGCCTGCGCGAGGGGGCGATCCAAACCAGCCTGGTCGGCTGCGGGACGTTCTCCATCCTCACCACGTTCGCGATCATCTTCGTGCTCGTGACGGAGACGATCCGCTTCTTCCAGCAGCCCGAAGTGTCGGTCGCCGAGTTCTTCACCGGCACCGAGTGGAACCCGCTCCTCGGCGCGCAGCGGCACTTCGGCATCTGGCCGCTCATCTGCGGCACGCTCCTCGTCACCGTCGTGGCGATGCTCCTGGCCCTGCCCCTGGGCTTCCTGACGGCGATCTTCCTCAGCGAGTACGCACCTCGCCGGGTGCGGGCGGTGCTGAAGCCCGTGCTCGAGGTCCTCGCGGGCATCCCGACCGTGGTCTACGGCTTCTTCGCCCTGACGGTCATCACGCCGGCCCTCCAGTCGATGCACGATGGCTTCGACGTCTACAACGCAACGAGCGCCGGGCTCGCCGTCGGCATCATGTGCCTCCCCATCGTGTGCTCGCTGTCGGAGGACGCCCTCCAGGCCGTGCCCCGCAGCCTGCGTGAGGGCGCCTACGCCCTCGGCGGCACGAAGCTCGACACGACGCTCCGGGTCACGTTCCCGGCGGCGCTTTCGGGCATCATCGCCGCCTCTCTGCTCGCGATCGCCCGCGCCGTCGGTGAGACGATGATCGTCGCCCTCGCCGCCGGCAACCTGGCGCATCTCACGGCCGACCCGCGTGAGCAGACGCAGACGATGACCGCGTACATGGTCCAGATCTTCCTCGGGGACGCGAGCAACTTCGGCGTCGAGTACTTCTCCGCGTACGCGGTCGCGGCGACGCTCTTCGTGATGACGCTGAGCCTCACGCTCATCGGCCACCGCATCCGCGTGCGGTTCCGGGAGGAGTACGAATGACCGACCGCCGCCGGATGATTCGCACGATCAAGAACCGCGGGTTCGTCGTCGTCTGCGTGGCCGCCACGAGCGTGTCGATCGCGGCCCTCGCCGTGCTCCTCTTCGCGGTCGTCAAGCAGGGCACCAAACACCTGATCGGCTTCGATCGCGCCGGCGTGACCGCCGACCGTGCCCCCCAGCCGCCCGACGAGTTCACCGACCTCGCCGATGTGGACTGGCCCGCGCTCGCCGCCAGTTTGGAGACGCCGGCGCTCGCCACGCTCACCGACATGCCCTGGCGGCGGCTCGGACGCGCTCAGTCCTTCGAGTACGCGGACGAGATCATCGACGTCGACTGGCCGGCCGCGGCCGACACGCTCGCGTGGCCGGAGCTGGCGACGCTCGGCACGGTCGATTGGGACCGGGCGCTCGAGGTCATGACCGTCCCGGGGTTCGGGCGGATTGCGGCGACGTGGCGCAATTCCGAGATCGGTCAGTTCGTCACCTCCCCGCCGTCGCGACGTCCCGAGCGTGCGGGCATCGGCCCCTCGCTGGCCGGAACGATCTGGATCTGCGCGGTGTGCGGTCTCGTCGCGCTGCCGCTCGGCGTGGGGACGGCGATCTTCCTCGAGGAGTACCGTCCCAAGCCGCGGTGGGCCCGCGCCGCGCACGCGTTCGTGCAGCTCAACATCTCCAACCTCGCGGGCGTGCCGTCGATCGTCTACGGCATCATCGGGCTGACGGCGTTCGTGCAGATGTTCGACGTGCTCGGCACGCCGAACGACCCGTGGTTCACCCTCGGAACGCCGGACGCGTGGTATTACCTCCAGGTGCCGTTCGGACGCGGCGTGCTCGCGGGCGGTCTGACGCTCATGCTCGTCATCCTGCCGATCGTGATCGTCTCCGCCCAGGAGGCGTTGCGGGCGGTGCCCGATTCGCTCCGCCAGGGTTCGCTCGCCCTCGGCTCGACGCGGTGGCAGACGATACGTCGGATGACGCTTCCAAGTGCGATCCCGGGGATCATGACCGGATCGATCCTCGCCATGAGCCGCGCGATCGGCGAGGCGGCGCCGGTGCTGATCATCTGCGGTATCGTGTTCATCCGATTCCTTCCGCAGAATGTGATGGACGAGTTCACCGCGCTTCCGCTCCAGATCTACGATTGGGCGGGACGTCCCCAGGAAGATTTCCACCGCGTGGCGGCCTCCGGCATCCTGGTGCTGCTCGCGGTGCTGCTGACGTTCAACGCGATCGCGATCGTGATCCGTCAGAGATTCCAGAAGGCGATGCCATGACCAACCCCGCGCCCGCCGCCCCGGCCGATGCGCCCCGAACCCAGCGTCCCCGCGAGCAACCGGTGATCGAAGTGATGCGACCAAAGACGACCACGTCCCCCAGCGCCACGCCGACGGCGGCCGACGAGGCCCGCGTCGCGGTGCGGATCCGCGGCTTGAACGCGTGGTACGGCGACTTCCAGGCGCTGCAGGAGATCGACCTCGACATCCTGCACGCCCGCGTCACCGCGTTGATCGGCCCGAGCGGATGCGGCAAGAGCACGTTCCTGCGCTGGCTCAACCGGATGAACGATCTCGTGCCGACCGCCCGCGCCACGGGGACCGTCGACCTGCACGGCCGGGATCTCCTGTCCCGCGCGATGGACGTCGTGGAGCTGCGACAGCACGTCGGGATGGTGTTCCAGAAGCCGAATCCGTTCCCGAAGTCGATCTACGACAACATCGCCTTCGGGCCGCGTCTGCATCGGCGGATCCCGCGTCGCGAGCTGGACGCGCTCGTCGAGCGCAGCCTGCGGCAGGCGGCGCTGTGGGACGAGGTCAAGGACCGCCTCAAGCGGTCGGCCCTCGGGCTCTCCGGCGGCCAGCAGCAGCGTCTCTGCATTGCCCGGGCCCTGGCCGTCGAGCCCGAGCTCATCCTGATGGACGAGCCCTGCTCGGCGCTCGACCCCAAGTCCACGGCCCGTATCGAGGAGCTGATCCGCGAGCTCCGGCAGACCTACACGATCGTCATCGTCACCCACAACATGCAGCAGGCGGCACGGGTCTCGGACGTCACCGCCTTCTTCTGCGAGGGGCGTCTCGTCGAGTCGGGGCTCACCGACACGATCTTCACGCAGCCCGCGCACGAGGAAACCGAGAATTACATCAGCGGCCGCTTCGGCTGAACGGATCCGACCCATGGCCATCAACCTCGAGAACGAGCTGACCGAACTGCGTCGCATGGTCCTGTCGATGGGCGCGATCGTGGAGCAGCGTCTGAGCGTCGTCGTCGACGCGATCGTGAACCACGACTACCCGCAGGCGCAGCGTGTGCGGCACGGCGATCGCGACGTCGACCAGATGGACCTCGACATCGAGGCCGCCTGCCTGCGTGTGCTCGCGTTGTCCCAGCCGGTGGCGAGCGATCTGCGTTTCCTGCTCGCGGTGCTCCGGATCAACAGCGATCTCGAACGAATCGGCGACCTCGCCAAGAGCATCGCCAAACGGGTGCTCGACCTCTCGCAGTCGCCCGAGTACGGACTGCCGCCGTCGCTGTCGGAGATGGCCGACCGCACACGGGAGATGCTCGCGGAGACGATGGCCGCGTTCGCCGAGGAGGACGCCGAGTCCTGCCGCCGCATCCATCGCTCGGACCACCAGCTCGACGACATTCAGAAGGAGATCTTCCAGTGGGCGACCGCGGAGATCCCGCGGCACGTCGAGTCCACCGAGGGCGTCATCAACACGCTGTCGATCGCCCGCGCGCTCGAGCGTATCGGCGACCTGGCGACGAACATCGCCGAGGACGTGATCTTCCTCGTCGAGGGATCGATCGTCCGGCACCGGGTGGTGTGAGCGGACGCGGACGCGGGCACGGACACGGACGCGGACACGGACGCGGGCACGGACGCGGACGCGGGCACGGACGCGGACACGGGCACGGACGCGGACACGGGCACGGACACGGACGCGGGCACGGACACGGACGCGGACACGGTCACGGACGCGGTCACGGACGCGGTCACGGACGCCGGCCCCGGACCCGGCCCCGCACTCACCCGCCCGAGCTGTCCCCGCCAGCGCTCGCAAACTCCTCCGGCATCTCCGCCGCCTCCACCGCATCGCGAAGCTGCTGCCGGTCGGGGTCGTTCTCCGTCCGCCGGGGGTCGCCGAGCATGGTGACCGAGGGATCGCTGAGGCTCTGGAGCCACGCGTACGCGCCCAGGCCGCGATCTTCGTTCGAGCGGTCCACGTCGATGTCCCGAAGGACGTCGAGGACGAACCAGTCGGTGCCGAAGTCGATCTCGGGGGCGTCGTCGTCGCGTGCGGTGGTCATCGGTCGGGCCTCGCCGACCCGATCTCCGGGCTGGAGCGAGAAGCTGTGCATCCACCAGCGGCCGTAGAAGAACCGGTAGACCTCGGCCGTACATTGGCCCATGTTCAGATCGCCGGCGCTGCGGCCGGACTTCATCGCCTTGGTGATGAAGACCTTCAGCGGCGGGATCGCTTCCTTCTCCTCCGACCAGTCGCTCGTGAGCGACGCGAGCGTGATCTCCTCGGCGAGCTCGTGCTGCTCCTCGAGCAGGTTCCGCCGGTGGGTGAAGAACGGGTTGTACACCTTCACCGTGAACCGGTACCGGTACTTCTTGCCGGGCTCGACCGTCATGTCATGCGCCCAGATCGTGACCGAGTCGGGGTCGACGTCGGTCTCCTCGACGCCGATGCCGCGCTCCGCCACGAAGGCATCGAGCTCCGACTGGTACCGGCGAATCGCCCGGTTCTTGCTCCAGACCTGCTTCTCGAGCCGGGTGAGCGCCTCGGTGCGATCACGTCCCGCGCCGGCCTGCTCGCCGCCGGTCATACCGAAGCCGCTGCCGGCTCCCGCTCCGGGAGGCGCTCGTTTCTTGCCTTGCCGCCGATCGCCGCCGCCGCCGCCGGAGCTGCCCGCGCCCCCGCCGGGGGGCGCGCCGCTGCCGGATCGTCCGCCGGTCTCGTCGTCGCCCGGGGGTGAGGTGGGCGGCGGGCGACGGGTCGTCTCCCCGGTCGCCTCGCGATCCATGCTTCCGCCGAGCTCGGCGTGCTTCTCGAACAGCCGGTCGCGGTCCGCCGTCGTCCGCGCGAGCCGCTTCCGCAGACGCAACGCCTCGCGCTCGTCGTCGGTCATGCCCGCCACCTCGCCGCCGAACCGCGGATCGGGAGGCGACCACGCTTCGTTTCGCGTCGCGAAGAAGTCCGGACGCAGAATCGCGTTTTGCGCGCCGGGCTCGCCGAGATAGGCGATCAGCTCGTTCCGCAACGCGCTGTCGACCTCACCCTCCAGACGGTCACGCAGGGTGATCTGCCCCGGCAGCGGGTCGAGCTTGACCAGGTTGGTCCACTCGTCGCCGGCGCGCTCCTCGCGTTCGACCTCGACGTCGAACACGTGGATGTTGTTGTAGAACCAGTTCACCGGGATCGGCGACTCGCCGTCGGGCCCGGTCTTCCCATATTCGTCCCGCACCGCCTTGATGTCGAAGACGGCCGCCGCGGTCATCCACGTGAGGTCGTACGGGACCTCCGGGAAACGCTCCTGCAGTTCGGGATGCGCGGACACGACCTCGTCCGCCAGTGCGTCGAAGTACTGCTCGACGACCACCTGCGTCGGGGCGGGGATTTCCGGCTCGACGTACTCGACGTCGAGCCGCACGTCGAACTCACCGACGATCACGACCCGGCGGTGCGACGGCGTGACGCCGTCGTCGGGGCTGACCGAGGCAGCGAGCGCGTTCTCGAATTCATCGGAGACCCGCGCCCGGTTCGGGATGTCCAGCTCGGGCCCGGCCTCGGGCGCCAGCCGCGCTCGCAACGCGACGGCCTTGTCTCTCAGGAGCTCGTCGACCTCGCCCGGCTTGACCGTGCCCTCCGACGAGAGCTCGACGCTGTTGGGCGCGCGGAGGAACTGCATCGCCGTAAACACGACGAAGAAGATGACCGCCCCCACGAGGACGAGCCTCTCCAGATGCTGTTCCCAGATCGAAATGCCTTTTCGCTGCATGATCGTGTTCCTGCGTCAGAGCCCGGGCCGCGGACGGCCGGGAAGAGGGGCGTGGGGCGTTCAGCCGCCGGCCGCTGGCTTGGGATCCGCCACGCCGAGCGCCTGGCGGACGGCGGCCGGCATGAACTCGGCCGTCCACTCGCGCAGCCAGACGGTCTCCACGGTCAACGTCACGTTGGAAATCGGCTCCGAGCCGTAGAAGAAGCCATCCCTGGCGGCGGAGTAGTGGTCGGCCGGCGTCAGCTTGACGTCGATCACCGTCATGAAGTTGCGACGCGCGAGCGCGTCCAGGACGTCCGTGAGACGCGCGGTCTCGACGACGAGCTGCACCTCGACCCACCGCACGTCGTAGAGCGGATTCGAATACCGCCCCGTGAAGCTGCGTGAGAAGTCGAGCTTGACCTCCTGCGACGGATTCGCCGCCTTCGCCTTCGGCGCCGCGGTTTCGTCACCGCCGCCGCGACGACTTCCGCCACCCATGCCGGGCGATCCGCCCCCGCTCGGCGCGCCACCGGAAGCCTCCCCGCCCCCGGCCGCCACGATGTCGTCGAACGGCAGCACCGAGATCACGCGTTTGACCGGCGCGCGTTGCACGGACTGTTCACCGTTCGCCTCCGAGAGCGCGAGCAGGATGTCCTCGATGATCCAATACTCCCACTGCCACTGGAAGAGCTCCATCGGCGTGGGCTGCCGAGCCTGCTGCCAGATCGGCACGTTGAGCGCGGTCATGTCCGCGTACATCCCCAGTCCCTCGGCCTGGGCGGCGTACAGGCTCATGCGTTGCTTGCGAAGGACGTCCTGAAGCTGCTCGGCCTCGTCCGGCTCGAGCGTGTCCGTCACCTCCTTGGCGAGAATCTGGCTGAGATACTGCGCGCGGTGGCGTTCGAGATCCTCCGCGACGGACTCCGGTGAAGGCGGCCCGCCGGCGTTGACCCGCTCGAGCAGCTCGGCGTAGGCGTCTTCGAGCTGGCGGTGGAAACGCTCGGGCAGCACCTCACGCTCGGCCGGTGGGGGCTCGGGGAACAACCGCGGCAGGATGACCCCTCGGCCCTTGCGGTTGTGTTCGAGCGCGAGCGTGCGAACCTCCGTGGCGTCGGCGGCCTCGGCCTCGGAGACGGCGCGGTAGCGTTCGAGCAGCTTCTCGTTGACGAGCACCGTTCCGCTCACCGCCTCGCCCCCCGCCGGGGAGCTGACGGTGACGTCCGTCTTCTCGAGCTTCTCCAGCTCGCGGTACCGACTGACCCGTTCGGTCATCGCCTCTTGCACGCCCGTGTTGAGCCAGCGGGAAAGCAGGGGCAACGCGACGACGGCGGCGACCATCAGCACGAAGAAGATCACGCTGACGAGGTTCGACTTGATCCAACCGAGAACCGCGCTCATGCCCCGTCTCCCCCGGCGATCGACGCCGTCTGCTTCGGCTCCTCGGCGTTCGGGTCGATGATCTCGATCTCGAACGTGATCGGCACGCGGTAGACGACCGTGTCCTTCGGGTAGACCGGGGGGCGTCCGGGCATCGGCGCGAGCGTTTCGATGTCGGCGGCCGTGGGCGTCGCCGGGCGGTCGTCGCCGGAACCCCCAGGGGCGTCCGGCGAGCTCGGGCTGCTGGGCGG
>JABDLI010000059.1 GCA_013003065.1 Phycisphaerales bacterium
GTTTACTCCCCTGCGCAACGGGCGACGCACGGCACGGACGCTTCGCTGTCCGTGGCACCGGCGAGATGGACGCGGACGCGCACACGGACGCGCACACGGACGCGGACACGGACGCGGACACGCGCCCCCCGCGCGCCCGCAGATCAGTGACGACGCGAAGGACGGTACCGCATTCCTGTCGAACGGATGTCGTCACCAACCCGCGTGCAGCGCAGGGGAGTCTGCCGCCGTCATCGGGCGACACCACGTGATGTCCTCCCGCCCGCCGTTTCTTGCGAAAACGACAGCGAATAGGGTTCGCCTCCGGATGGTCGGTGACGGTCGGGCGCAGTCCAATAGAGACACGGAAAACCCCTCTGCATAAGGAGCACCCGAAATGAACGGAGCAAGTCTTCGTCGTCACGGGATCGGATCGGCCGGACTGGCGTTCGCGCTCGCGATCGCCGCCTCGACCAGCGCGGTCGATCGGATCCAATTCGCGCTCACCGACCTCGGAACCCTGGGCGGAGATCTCAGCCGTGCGCTCGACATGAACGACCACGGCGTCATCGTGGGCTGGTCCACGACGGCGGAGAGCCCACGCGGGGAGCGACACGCGTTCGTCATCGGCGAGGAGGGCATGATCGACCTCGGCACCCTCGGCGGGCCCTGGAGCGAGGCCCGCGCCGTCAACAACGCCGGGCAGATCGTCGGCGTGTCGACAACCCCGGAGGGAGAGGAGCACGCGTTCTACGTCTACCAGGACATGCTCCTGGACCTGAACGACCTGGTGCCGTCGGTCGGCAGGGTCGTCCCGAACGATTCCATCGCCGAGTGCGGGGCGCCGCTCCGCGTGCTGATCGAGGCGAACGGCATCAACGACGAGGGATGGATCGTCGCGTGCGGTTACGTGGAGGCCGACGACGCCCTCCACGGGTTCCTGCTGTACCCGTTGATGCCGATCTTCCCCACCGAGCCGATGTACCGATACATCGACCTCGGGCAGCTTCCCAAGGCGTCCGACTGCATCGCCACCGCGATCTCCGAGGATCGGACGGTCGTCGGCATGAGCGGCACCCAGGCCTTTCGATACCAGGACGGCGTGATGGAGGCGATCGAAGATCCCGACGTCGTGAGCATGGCCCTGGCCGTGTCCGGCGAATGGACCGTCGGGTGGATCGGACCGACCCTGATGCAGCCGCACCCGACGCTGTGGCTGGGTCGACAACGGTTGGATCTTCCGGTGCCGGGCGGCGGCATCGGCGAGGCCAACGATTTGAATGACGCCGGGGCCGTGGTCGGATGGGCCGCGCGAGACATGGGACATCCGTGGGAAGCCATGCTCTGGTCGGACGGCCGGTCGGTGCGGCTGACCGGTGCATCCCTGGCTCCGCTGCGAGCCGATGACTTCGGCTGGTCCCGGCTCGAGGAGGCCACCGCCATCGATGCAGAGGGGCGGATCGTCGGATCCGGACGGACGTTGGACGGGCTCGCCCGCGCGTTCCTGCTGACGCCCCTCGAACTGGATCCGGGCGATTGACGTGACGTCGCCCGTCACGTCACGGTGACTGACCCTGAACGCGGCCGATCGAATCGGCCGCGTTCAGCATGGCGAGCGGCCGCCGCTGCTAACAGAGCTGGAACTCGGGCATCACGGCGATGAGCGCGAGCGCGTCGGTGATGGTGGCGTCGTCGATCCGGCCGCCCCGTTGCTCCAGAAACTGCGTCAGCGTGCTGGCACGATCGGGGTGCAGGAGACGCCCGACGGTGATCTGGAGCAGGTACGTCGCGACCTCCTCCGGCCCGGTGTGATCGAGCGTCGACTCGAGGTGCGCGACAAGGCCCGTCGCCCGGAAGGGCGTGCGATCCGCCTTCCATCCGTGGGGCGCCGAACGCCGCCCCGTGAGCAGATACAGCAGCAGATTCTGACGCACGAACATCGTGGCCGTGTTGATCCACGCCCGTCCGCCCGTCCATCCCTGGACCGACGGGGGATAGCCGAGCGTCTGACCCATCAGACGGGCCGCGGCGAGCTGCGCGTCGAGGTCGCGTATGGGCGTCTCCAGCGAGCGCCGGGTCTGGACGAGCAGCTGGATCGGGCTCTTGATCTGCGCACCGGCGTGTCGCGCGTCGTAGAAGTGAGCCGAACGGAAGAGCTTGCCCAGCATGGGGCCGACGTAGTACTGATGCGAGCGGAGCTCGTGCGCCATCGCGTCGATCGCCGCCCTCGCGTCCGCGTCGACGCCGTTCGGCAGATCGTTGACGAAGTACCGATACAGCTTCTCGCACAGGAACGGCGCGGGATCGCGTTCACGAAAGATCAGGTCGACGAAGTCGTCGCCGTCCCACGTACCGGTCCGGCCGAAGATCGTCTTCGTTCCACCGTCGTGGTACCGCTCGAGCCGCCGGAAGGCATCGTCGTCGAACGAGTAGCCGGTGAGCGATCGCGCGCCTTCCTTGATGTCACGCTCGGTGTACCCCCGACCGTCGCCGAGCGTGAACAGCTCCAGGAGCTCCCGCGCGAGATTCTCGTTCGGCCGTTCCTTCCGATTGAGGTTGTTGTTGAGATACTTGAGCATCGCCGGGTCACGGATGACCCCGTGCGTCAGGGCGCGGACGTCGCCGATCGCATGCTCGCGGAACAGTCGATTCTGCTGGAACATGTGATAGCTGTCGCGGACGACGTGGAAGCTGGATGCGAAGTGTCCGTGCCAGAAGAGCACCATCCGCTCCTCGAGCGGTCGCGGCGTCTCCATCATCCGCCGCAGCCACCACCGCTGGAAGTCGATCATCTGGGTGCGGTTGAGCTGGCTGCGTTTCACGCGATCGCGACGGATGCGTGCGATCGTCGCTTCGTCGCCGCGTTCGCGCGCCCGCCGGGTCTGTCGCAGCTCCTCTTCGGTCGCCGGTCGCAGGAGGTCGGCGTCGAAGTCGTCGGGAGCGACCGCGGTAAATCGCCGGTCCGAGAACCGCACGAAGAAGTCGACGGCGGCGTCGACGCCGATCTGGGCGAAGTGGTGGACGTGTGACGGATCGGTGCCGAAACCCGCCCGGTTCACCAGGTGCAGGGCGTGCCAGTAGTCGAATCGCTCCGGGGGGAGCGGCTGAAGTGTGTCGTTCTGAGCCATCGACATGTGTCCCCGGTCCCAACGCGGGCCCACCGATCCGGATTGCCGCCCAATCCTACGTCACCCGGGCCCCGGTCAAGCCTGCAGCCGATCCGGTCGATTCACTGAAGGCCCCCACCTCCCTGGGAACCCTCCGGATGAGCCGACTCGAGTTCTTCCTCAACCGCCATCGCCCCGCCGCCCCGAAGGACCGGCGTGTGTTCAACCGCATCAAGCCCTACTGGGTGCAGTGCGACGCCGGGTACGTGCTCGATATCTCCGCCGACGGCGTGAAGATCCTGAGCAAGCGGCGGATGAAGGGCTTCGTCTCCGTCCGGTTGTGGGACGACCGCGCCGGGCTGATCCATCGCGCCGAGGTGAAGTGGGTGAAGAAGCTGCGGTTCCGCCAGTACGAGGTCGGGCTCCAGTTCATCAACTTCGGCCCGGAGATGCGGCAGAAGCTCGCGGAGATCGCAGCGCGTCTGCACGAGATGTAGGCAGCTACGGTCGCGCTTCCAGGATGCAGCTGCTCGGCGGCAGATCCACCTGATCGAGCCCCACGGCCAGACCCCCGATGCCGATCGGGGGCACGTGCCCCGTGTGGTCCACCCCGTCGTCGTCGCAGGCGCTGACGCTGAACTGCTCCTCCAGTCGACGCATGCGATCGTGGAAGCACCCGTGGGACGGCGAGCAGTTGTTGGGCTGATCGGAGCAGATGAACGCGATGTACAGTTCGACGTGGTAGCCCGCCGCGCTGGCAAGCTGCGCACCACGCGCATCGGCGTCCCACTCCTCTCCGGGTCCCGTGCCGCGGTGACGGAGCAGCACGTGCGAAAGCTCGTGACCGAGGATGAACGCCCACGTGTTCACCGACCACTCCCGTCGGCGATCGGGATGGACGTAGATCGTCGAGTCGCTCCCGGCGTACGCGATGGCCGCGACCCCGCCGGAGCGTTGGCGATCGTCGACGATCGTGCCCCGCAGCGGCGTTCGCGATGCATCGTGTTGAAGCAGCGCCGACGCCATCGCGTCGAGCTCGGCGAGCGACGGGCCGATCCGGCCGGGATCGAGCGGGCGTGTGGGTGGTGCCGGCGGCGGGGTCGTCCGGTCGTCACGCGGCGGACGCGTGGTGTCCGGGGGGGAGCTGGGAGGGCGCGCGACGGGTGGGGTCGGTTCCCCGGAGGACGGCGGCATCGGCCCGATGACGACCCGCCCGGGCAGCGTGTCGCAGCCCGCTGACAACGCAAGAAGTCCCGCGAAGAACGCCAAAGCAAGTCGTGTACGCATCAGTCATACCCCGGTCGTGTGAACTCGCTGGAGGATACCGGAAAGGGCGCGGTGGCTCAGCCGCCCCCGCGTTCCGCGTGGATCTCGCCGAGGGTCTCGCGGAAGAGCGTCTCCGCCTCGGCCTGCATCCCGCTGATCGCGGCCGGGTCAGGCGGAAAGGACAGGCGGCGGATCGCATCGTACCGCTCGGCCGGCAAGTCGCGTTCCAGGTACCGCAGCCCGAAATCGAAGCGATCCGGGCAGTGACGGATCCGCAGCAGATCGACCAGCGGTCGCAACGTGCAGCCCTGGTACGCGTTCATCGCCTCGACGTCGAGTCCGCGGGCCACGGCCTTGTGGACCAGGCACTGGAGGATCTCGAAGCGTGCGCAGACCGCCTCCAGTCGCGTCTGGAGACGCGTGGCGTGGGTGTCCCGATCGAGGGCGACGGCGTGCACCACGTCGTCGTGGTCGAACAGCACCAGGGGCGTGCCGTGCCGTTCCGTCTCCAGGAAGCGATCCTTCGCAGAGCGTTGCTGCACGACGAGGTCGACGAGCCAGTGCGGGGTGGCGGCGAACTGGTGTATGACCTGCTCGTGCCCGTGCCAGGTCGGACTGGGAAGTCGCCACGTGCGGTCGATCGTGAACCGCGCGCGGAGCGTCTGCTCGAGCCGTTCGAAGATCGACTCGACCTCGTCGTCATCGGCGATGACGACGAGGTCGATGTCCGAGTAATCGTCGGTGCGATCGGTCGCGTCGCTGCCTCCGAGCCACGCCGCCCGCGCCGGCGGAAAGTCGACGAGCGCGGCCGTCATCACCGCGATCAGCTCGTCCCGGCTGGACGGACCGAACGTCGGCATCTCACGGTGTCTCCGCGTCGACTCGATCCGGGCCGCACCGGGGGCACTCCGCGCCGGTGAACAGGACGACCGCGCACAGCTCGCACCGGCTCGAGGTCGCCACCGCATCTTTCAGACGCGCGAACTCCCGGGCGGCCGACGCGAAGTCGCCGTGTGACGTGTACACGGCGTTGCCGACGACGCCGATCGCGCATCCACCGCACCAGACCGCGGCGGGCGTGGCGGGTCGAAGCCGGCGGCACGGTCGATCCTCCGCGGCGAGGGGCGTGCCCCGGGCCAATCGGTAGGTGAGCTCCGTGAAATACAGCAGCCCGTCGACGAAGCCCCACTTGCATTCGGAGCACATGCGGTCGTTCCGGACGGCGACCCGGCACTCGGCGCACTCGAGCCGGTCGGGGTCGATCCGGTGACCGTGGGCGTCGAGAAAGTCGAAGAGCGTCCGGGAGCGGATCGGCACGCCGGCGACGTGGCCGACGTCGCAACGCGTGCACCAGCCGTTGCGGATGCGTTGCTCGGCGCATCGGCACGACGCCGTCTCGTCGGCGGGTGCCGAGTGCGACGCGGGGGCGTGCGTGGCCGCGTCGAGCGCGGGTCGAAACAGCCCCGGCCACAGGATCGCCCGGGCGTCGGGCGGGGGTGCCGCCATCGCGGTCGTCGCCAGAACCAGCGACGTCGCGACGAGGATCCTCATTCGCACGGGCCCCAGGCCGCGAGGACGGCGAGAAGATCGAGGAAGTCGACGGTGCGGCTGCCGTCGACATCGGCGGCACATCCCGCACACGGTCCCCAGCTCGAGAGGATCGCCAGCAGATCGAGGAAGTCGACGCCACCGCTGCCGTCGACGTCGGCGGGGTTGCACGGCACGACCACGGAGCCGGTGTCGCCGGCGTAGTTGGTCGGCGAGTTGGTCGCCGTCGTGCCGTCGACCGCCAGGGACGCGACGCCGTCCGTCGGCAGATCGCCGGGGCCGAAGATCATGAACGCTTCCGAGTAGAGCCAGTACGTCAGCTCGTCCTGCGTCAGATCGAAGAACTGCTCGGGGATGATGAAGTCGGGGGTCGGCGCTCCGGGAAGCGCCGCGAAGGCCTCGGTCGCCAGCAGCAGGTGCCGGTTCGAGGTCGGCGGACGCAGCGTCGTCATGAAGTCGAACTGGTTCCCGGTCGTGTCGCTCCGAACCCACTTGCCGAACAGGCCGGTCTCGAAAGCAGCGCCGCAGCACTCCTTGAGCTCCACGAACTGGATCGTCCCGTCGGCGTTGCTGAAGATCTCATTGAAACGCCACAGGTGCGACCCGGCCTCCACCGGAGTCATGCCGCCGAGGACGACGACGAGCACCAGGACACCGAGCATTCTCGACCGCGGGAAGTGGGAACGGGCCATGACCTTCGTCTCCTTCGCTGACATTATGGAGCCATCCGCCGCCGGCGTCGATCTCGTTCCGAAATTCCCGGTCCGGTCCCGCCAGAACGTCATCCGAACGCGGCTTCAACGGGCGAATCCCGCACCCGCCCGCGTGCCGAGGGGCACGCCGCCGGACGCGGCGGCAAATTCGCGGGGGCCCCGGGGATACGTCACGTCACCCACGCGTATTCCAAGGCGGGACCCGTCCTTCGGGGAGCTCGGCCGCGCCGGAGCAACGCGAACAGGAGCTTGGAATGCGTATCCATCGACTCAAACATCTGATGCTCGTGGCACTCATGCTTGGACTCTCCCACTCGGCATGGGCTGGCACGGGCGGCGATCCGGCGGTCATCGCAGAGCACTGCGTCAACCGGATCACGAACATCGCTCAAACTTGCGTCCACCGCAACCAGGCGACCGCCGAGATCTGCGTCACGCGGATGGAAGCGCTCATCGACGCTGGTCATCCCGGTCAGGCGCAGCACCTCGCGATTCACTGCATCGCCAAGGTGGTCCACCGCTCGACGCACTGCATTGCGGCGATCAACCACCGGACCGTCGCGTGCGTGCACGTGCTGCTGAGCCTGGGCGCGCCGGGTCTCGCCGAGCTCGTCACCGAGGTTGCCGACGAGGCGAGGGACGCCGTCCGTCTCTCGCGGGCCGCGGCGATCGACGCCATTCAGGCGGCAGCGCCGGGGACCTGAGGCGACGAGTCGTGAACCCCGGGATTCCCCCCGGGTGCCACGGACATCAAAGCGTCCGTGCCGTCGTCATCCACGGCAGAAGGGGGCACTTGAATCCCCCGCGCAATGGGCGACGCACGGCACGGACGCTGTCCGCGGCAGCATCTCTTCCGGGTCATCTCTTTCGCGTGATCTCCAAATCGCGTCCGCTGGACAGGGGTCGGCCGTTTGATGAGAATCCACGGCTCGGAATACGGCTGGAGCTGACACCGTTCTCTCCACGCCGACGCTCCGTGGAGACCCCTTTTGACGACCGGCTTCCTCATTGCCGTTGCCGTGATCTGGCTTGCCTGGAGCAACGGCGCGAACGACAACTTCAAGGGTGTCGCGACGCTCTGGGGGAGCCAGACGACCACCTACCGCAACGCGTTGATCTGGGCCACCGGGGCGACGATCCTCGGCAGCGTCGTTTCGATTGCGATCGCCGGCGCGCTCGTGAAGACCTTCAGCGGCGCCGGACTCGTCGGCGCGGAGACGGCCACCCGACCTGCCCTGCTGCTCTCGGTCGCTACGGCGGCCGGCGGAACGGTGCTGCTCGCGACGTTCCTCGGCATGCCGACCTCGACGACCCACGCGTTGACGGGCGGGCTCGTCGGAGCCTCGCTCGTCGCCGCCGGACCGGGCGGCATCGACTGGGGACTGCTTCTTCAGAAGTTCGCGCAGCCGCTCTTGCTGAGCCCGCTCCTCGCGATCGGGGGCACGGCCATCATCTATCTCCTGTTGCGCACCCTGCGCGGCCGCCTGGGCATCGAGCGTCACACGTGCATTTGTCTCCCCGGCCGGCCGCCGGCTCGGCTGCCCGCGCCGGTGCCCGCTGCGGCGGCCGCGACGCGGTCACGTACCGGCGAGCGTCGCGGCTTCGCGCTCGCTCCCGCGAGCGAGTGCGTCGAGCGGTACGACGGTCAGGTCGTCGGCATCCAGGCGCAGACCGTCGTGGACGTCACTCACTTTGCCAGCGCCGGCGCCGTCTGCTTTGCCCGTGCGGTCAACGACACGCCGAAGATCGCCGCGTTGCTGCTCGCGTCGAGCGCCGTCGCGAGCGGCGGCAAGCTGGCGGTCGTCGCCGCGGCGATGGCGATCGGGGGCTGGATCCAGTCTCGGCGGGTGGCCCGGACGATGAGCCGCCGGATCACCGAGCTCAACCCCGGCCAGGGTCTGACGGCCAACCTGGTCACCGCGGCGCTCGTCCTCGGTGCGTCGCGGATGGGGGTGCCGGTCTCGACGACCCACGTCTCGTGCGGGTCGATCTTCGGCATCGGCATCGTCAACAAGCGACGGTCATGGTCGACGATGGCGGAGATCCTGGCCACGTGGATCATCACCCTGCCGCTCGCCCTCGGGCTCGGCGCCCTGATCTGCTGGACCGCGGTGGCCGTCATGGGCGGCTGATCGGTTGGCGGGCGCGTGACGCCCAAGTACGCTGTTGCCATGGCTTCCCACCTGACTTTCGTCGTTGCCGCGAACGTCGTCTTCTCCACGCTCGGCGTCGTCCCCGGCTGCGCGAACACGCATCGCAACCGTTCGTCCGCCGCCCTTCTCCACGTGGTAACCTTCGATCTCGCCGACCCGGGCGACGCCTCCGCCCTGATCGCGGACAGCCGCATGCTGGCGCTCGAGATTCCGACGATCGGGGACCTGCGGGTGGGGACTCGTCTCGATTCGAAACGACCGGGCTTCGATCAGTCGTTCGACGTCGCGCTTTCGATGGAGTTCGACTCCGTCAAGGCGTACGAGGCGTATCTCGTCCATCCGGCGCACGTGCGGCTGGTCGAACGATGGACGCCGTTCATCGAGTCGCTTCGGGTGATCGACGCGGAGGTGGGGGGTGGGGGGCCGTGAATGGGGCCGGGTCCGGGGCCGCGTCCGTGACCGTGACCGTGTCCGTGTCCGCGTCCGTGCCCGCGTCCGTGTGCGTGCCCGCGTCCGTACCCGCGTCCGCGTCCGTGTCCGCGTCCGTGCCCGGGTCCGTGCCCGCGTCCGTGTCCGTGCCCGAGTCCGCGTCCGGGTCCGGGTCCGGGGCCGTGTCCGCCTCCGTGTCCGCCTCCTCTCCCCTACCATTGATTTGATCCGCGAGAAACCGAAGGATCGGCCCGTTGCGGCGATCCCAGTGAGCGTTCGAAGTCCGGAGACCCCTATGCGACGCACCCTGCTCACGATCTCGTGCCTGCTCGCACTTCTGGCGACGCCGGCCCTTGCGCAGAGTCTGAGCGGCCGTATCCAGGCCGTGCGGCAGCAGCACACGCGGCGAGCTACTGTCTCGCCGCAGGTGAAGACGCTGCAGACGCTCCTGTACGGCCGGGTGACGGTGAACTTCGACGAGACGCCCGCCCGGGAGGCGATCGAGTTCATCGCGAACACGCTCGGCGTCCCGATCGCGGGGCGCTACCTCGACGACCCCGCCGGACACGGCATCGACCCGGACCTGCCGATCTCGTTGCGGGCGGCGGACCTGACTGGCCTGGACGCCATCGAGCTCGTGCTCGAGC
>JABDLI010000080.1 GCA_013003065.1 Phycisphaerales bacterium
CTCGTCGCGCAGGGGAGTCAGATTCCCCTTCCCGATGGACGCTGACGGCACGGACGCTTCGCTGTCCGTGGCACCTTCGAGATGGACGCCCGCCGCGCAATCGTCCGGCCCAACTTGGGCAAGGACACGCACCCGAACCCGGACGCAGCCCCAACCTCAGACGCTCACGACCCCCAGCATTCCCGCCGCCGCCCGGGCGATGTCGCTGTGGTGCAGACCGCACTGCTTGAGGATGGCCTCCTCGTCGCGGGCGGACTTGGGGATGCGTTTGACGTACAGCTGCTCGATCGTGAACGCGTCACCGGACTCGACCGCGGCGTCGGCGACGGCGGAGCCGAGACCGCCGCCGTAGTTGTCCTCGATGACCAGAACGTTGCCGCCGTTCTGGTTGGCGAGATCGAGGAGGGCGTCGGCGTCGAAGGGGATCGAGTAGAGATCGACCAGCGACGCGTCGATGCCGGCGCGGTCGAGGGCGTCGAGCGCCTTGTTGCACTCGTGCACCATGTACCCGGCGGTCACGATGAGCAGGTCGCGGCCCTCCGTGAGCACCTCGAACTTGCCGAGGTTGAAGACCGTGTTCTCGTCGTAGATGAACTCGACATCCGGACGCGCCGTCCGCATGTAACAGGCGCCGTGATGCTCGGCCATCGCGAGCGTGAGACCGTACGCGGCGTACGCGTCGGCCGGCTGAAGCAGGTAGCACCCCGGGTTGCCGTAGTGATCACGCATCGTGGTGAAGCTGCGGAACCATGCGACGTCGGGCAATGCCATCTGGCTGGGGCCGTCGGCGGCAAGCGAGATGCCGCAGTGGCTCCCCACGACCTTGATGTTCGCACCGGAGTTGATCGCCATCTCGATCTGGTCGTAGGCGCGGGTGATGAACTTGCCGAACGATGCGCAGAAGGGGATCTTCCCGGCGGCGGACAGCCCGGCCGCGGCGGAGACCATGTTCTGCTCGCCGATCTTGCACTCGACGAAGCGGTCGGCGAGGTCCTTGTCCTGGGCGAACCACTCGGTGAACGTCGAGTTTCGCACGTCGGCGTCGAGAGCGAACACACGCTCGCTGCTGTGGCCGAGCACCCGGAGGCCGATGCCGAATGCCTTGCGGGTAGCGAGCTTGCCGGATTTCAGCAGCAGGCCCATGTCCCACTGCTCCATCGCCGCGGCGAGCGAGGGGGTCTCGCCCTCGGGCGTGGTGGCGGGCTCGAACTCGACCGGCGGATAGATGCGGAGCTGCTCGTCCGACGACAGCGCGGAGGTCAGGCTCACGCCCGTGGCGTTCAGCTCTTCGAGCGCCTGGTCGAGACGTTCGCCGGCGGGCGGCTTGCCGTGCCAGCCACCCCCCTGCACCGAGGGAGCGCCCCAGCCCTTGACGGTCTTGGCCACGACGGCCATCGGCGTGTCGCCGCCGCCGTCGGCCATCTCCGCGTGCGTCGTCAAGGCCGTGCGGATCGCGTCGGGGTCGTGCCCGTCGATGACGGTGACATCGAAACCCAAAGCCTCCAGCCGCTTCGCGATTCGCTCCGGTGACTGTTGCTCGCTGACCTGGTCGGCCTGCCCGTAGTGGTTGCAGTTGAAGATCGGCAGCACCGACGACAGCTTGTAGTCGATGATCAGATCGAGGGCTTCGGTGATCTGGCCCTCCCGCGCCTCGCCGTCGCCGATCAGACAGTAGATGCGTTTGGAGATACCGTCGCGTCGCGCGGCGATCGCCAGACCCGCCGCGACCGACAGACCCTGCCCGAGCGAGCCGGTGGCGGCGTCGAAGAACGGAAACCCCTCCATCGGGTTGGGGTGACCGTCGAGATACGAGTCGTTCTCGCGGAAGTGCTGGAGGTCGTCGCTCGTCAGCGGACGGCGTTCGCTGCCCTTGCCGACGGCGCCGCCGAGGTCGGCCATCGCCGCATAGATGATGGGCACGGCGTGTCCCTCGGAGAGCACGAGTCGATCGCTCGACGGGTACCCGGGATGATCCGGCAGCCACCGCATGGTGTTGTACAGAAGGACGGTCGTGATGTGCCCGAGGCTCATCGCGGTGGTTGGGTGCCCGCTTCCCGCGTTGGCGCACATTTCGAGGCAGGTGCGATCCAGTTGGATCGCCTTGGCGTGAACGGCGGCTTCAAACGACATGGAGAGCCCTCATGGACAGCGCAGCGACCAATGACGATCACGGGAACCCACCCCAGCGGTGCCCGACGATGAACCCCGGAGTATCCCACGGACCGGCCGCTCCGGCAACCGATCTGGCGTCCTCTCGTCGGTCCGGCAAGAGAAAAACACGGACCCGGCGGCAACAGCGGTCGGCAATGGCCGGATTCGCCCCAACGGGAGGGCGATCGGTGGACAAGCTGCGTCGGATACCGGCCTCCGCCAGGCCGGACCGACCGCCGGCCCGGGCGAGAGAGACGGCTGATACACTCTGTCGCTTGGGCCGTGGCCCGGAGGATCAACCAGCATGAAGGTGATTTGCGATCGAGGGGCGCTCGTCGATGTGGTGAACAACGTCACCAGCGTCGTCGCCAGCCGCACTCCCAGCCCCGTGCTCCAGTGCGTGAAGCTCACGGCGGCCGACGGCGTGCTTGCGCTCGCGGCGACCGACCTGGAGGTGGCGCTGCGCGCGTGCGTCGAGGCGGTCGAGGTGGAGTCCGACGGCGAGGTGCTGATCCCCGCCGACAAGCTGGCCCAGATCGTCCGCAACAGCGCCGACACGACGCTGACGATCGAGTCCGATGATCACACGGTGCACATCCGCGGTGAGGACTCGCACTTCACGATCTTCGGGTACGACCCGAAGGAAGCGCCGCCGGGACGCCCCTTCGACAACAGCCGGCTGGACTGCGAGCTCGACGGCAGCACGTTTCATCGGTTGATCAGCCGCACGCTTTTTGCCGCGGCCGCCGAACACAGCCGGTACGCGATCAACGGCATCCTCTTCGATCGCGAAGGACGCCAGATTCGCATGGTCGCGACGGACGGTCGTCGACTCGCGCTCGCGCGGGGTCGCTGCGAGGCGTCGGACGGCAAGGCGACCTGCATCATTCCCGCCAAGGCGTTGTCGCTCCTCAACAAGCTCGCGCGTGATCCGGACACGAAGATCTCCATCGCGCTCGAAGAGAACCAGGCCGTCTTTCGGATCGGCGAGAGCGAGCACGCCGCCGTCCTCGCGACGAATCTCGTCGAGGGCACGTTCCCGCCCTTCGAGGACGTCATCCCCAAGGACCAGGACAAGAAGGTCACCTTCGACGTCGAGATCCTCCGCAGCGCGATCCGCCGTGCCGCCCTCTTGACCAACGAGGAATCCAAGGGCGTGCGGATGAGCTTCACGGGCGAAGGCCTGACACTCACGAGCCGCGCTCCGGAGATGGGCGAGGCGGAGATTCACGTTGACCTCGACGCCTACGAGGGCGATCCCGTCGAGATCGGCTTCAATCCCGGGTTCATCACCGATGCCCTGAAGGTGATCGACGCCGGCGAGGTGCTGATCGAGCTGAAGGCGGCGAACAAGCCCGGGGTCCTCAAGACCGGCAGCGAATTCACCTACGTGGTGATGCCCGTCAACCTCGCCTGAGGTCCCGAGTCGTTTCCATCAAGGCGTCTTCGATCCCTCGTCGGGGATTCGCCGCGCGCACTCCATCGCCGCCAGCGATGGGATGATGGGCGTGATCACGAGGATGAGCAGGGGGGCCACGTACATCGCGTGCTGCGCGAACGCGGCCAGGATGATCGCCGCGACCACGAGACCGGCGAAGAGTCCGAAGCCGAGCCGCCACCACAGTGCGCGGAAGAAGCTGGCCTCGCGCGCGCGGGCCATCGCGCCCAACGTCAGGGCGGTGCCGCACTCCGGGCAGCACCGTGAACGCGTGGGCTCGGTGCCCTGCAAGCTGTAGTTGCACCCGCCACACCGCGTGATGTCGTCGCCCGCACGCATCACCCGATTCTACCGGTGGATCGCTGCGAACGAAGCAGCAACGGTCGCGGAATCACCGACCCGAGCGTCGCGCGAACGGTTCGTACTATTTTTCACGAATCGGCGTCGGTCGCGTCTCGATACGCTGAGATGACGCGGCCCCGCTTCGACTCGGGCATGGTCGCCCGCAGCGAGGCCGTGCGTATCAGCGAGAGGCACGTCATGCCGGCACCCGTTTCGCTCCGAACCGCTTCCGAGGCCAATGCGCCTGACGCCACCGACGGCGAGAACGCTGTTCATTTCTTTGCCCGCGAGGGGCAGATCTGGCTGCGGTGGACCGTCCAGATCCTGCTCGTCGTGACCATCCTGACCATGGTCACGTTCTGGTTCTGGGCCGTTGTCCCCGCCACCGCGTTGCTGATCGCGTACGGGGCGCTGATGTTCGTCAATGCGGTCGAGAAACGCAGCGACCAATCGCCCGCGGCCAGCGTCGAGACGGCCGCCCCCGAAGCCGACGCGGAGGCCGGGGAGGTGTACGAGGACGCCGGGGCGGAGGTCGCCCAGGTGATGCCCGAGGTGGCGATGCCGCTTCTCAAGCACGAGACCAAGGTGCTCTCGATCCTCGTCGGCGCGGTCCTGCTGCTGGCGGCGATCATGGCGCTGGTCTTCTTCGGCGGCAAGACGATGCTGATCGCGATTCCCTTCCTCTTCGCGTACATCCTCTTGCTGTGCCTGCCGGTGTGGTTGGCGGCATTCGAGGATGACGTCGAGGAGGTCTCCGACCGGCTCGGCGGGGAGTAGGTTGCCTCAGCGGGCCGACTTGATCGCACAGCCGTAGGCCCGCCGGGTGCCCTTCGGCACCGGCTTGTCGGCCGCGATTCGCCGCACCGCGTCGAGGATGTAGCTGGTCACGCGGTCGGCGGGGATGTTGCCCTTGGCGTTGTCGTCGACGGCGCCGCGGTAGCGCAGCACGCCCTTGGCGTCGATGACGCACGCCTGTGGCGTCATCCGCGCGTCGTAGACGCGGGCGACGAGGCCATCGTCATCGAGCAGGACCGGGTACGGGATGCGATGTCGCCGCACCCACTTCGCGTTCTGGTCGACGGTCGCTCCCGGCGTGGAGTTGATGGTGAGCCAGACGACGCCTTTTTCCAGACGCCGCGCCGCCCGGTACACCGCCACCATGCGACCGTCGCCGTAGTGGCGGTCGACGAACGGGCACATCGGATCGGTCCACTCCAGCACGACGATGCGGCCGGCGTAGTCGGACAGGCGATGCTGCTTTCCGGTGTGATCCGTGAGCACGAAGTCCGGAGCCGGGGCGTCGATCTTCGCACGGGGCGGGGCGGCCGATCCGAGGAGCACAGCCATCATCGCCAGCGTCACGATCCACGCCGCGAGGCGAGACGGTGATGCGAAGATGGTGGACATGGTCAAGGCTCCCGGCGGTCGGCGGTCGGCACGGGGACGGAGAAGGCATAGCTCACGCCCTCGGGGTCCCGTCCCAAACCGAGGACACCACGCACCCTCAATTCATTCCCTTCGGCGTTGTGCGGCCGGATCTCCACCGGCAGCTCGACCCGGAACCAGTCCCCCCTCCGTTCGACCCGCGCGGCCCCCGGTTCGACGCCGGGTCCGGGAATCGGCAGGATTTCGACCGCCTCGGCCCCCGCGGCCGGAATCGTGAGGACGAGCCGAGCGCCGTCCTCGCCGACATCGACCAGCCGCGCCGCCGTCCCCCGCAAAGCCGGCAATGAACGCGGCACGCGAGCGGCGAACCGATCGAGCACCTGGTGGTCGGCGGACGAGATCGGGTGCGGCGTCGGAAGCGTGACGCTCGCGTGGTACGTGCCCATGAGGCACCGTTCGCGACACACCAGGAAGAAGACCTCGGTCCGGAACGTCACGGGCGTCGCCGGATCGAACGTCGCCGGCGTCGTCACGGGCACGAACAACGCGACCTCACGCTCGTAGCCGTACGTCGTCCCGTCCGGTTCCTGAAAGGTCTGCGGACGCGGAAACCGGGTCGCTCCGACGGTGAATCCTGCCGGCGTGCGCACGGTCACCGCGGTCGCGGCCCCGGCGTCGCCGGGGTGTTGCCAGTAGATGTGCCAGCCCCGCGCGATCTTGAAGATGACCGCGATCTCGAACGTGCCGCCGGGCTCGAGACGCCGGGTCGGAGTCACGACCCGTGTCTGCACGAGCTGCTCGACCGTGACGTCGTCTCTGTCCCCGGCGCCCCCGATCCGCGTCAGGTCGATCTGAGCCTGGACGCCGCCGGCCAGGAGGCCGGTGACCAGAAGGAGCGTGGCCGTCAGGATCGGACGTGGGACGCTGGGCATTGGAAACTCCCGGGAGGTGCTGACCGAGCATCGTAGGTCGCGGCGAACCCGGACGGATCGTCTCACTCCGGAATCAGCACCAGCTCCGGCTCCCGCACCGCGCAGCGGGTGTCGGCGGAGAGGACGTACCGGAACCCCGGACGCAACGCGCCGGCCGCCACCGTCCCGTCCGGCCGCATGGCAATCAGCGCGACCTGATCCTCCGGCTTCAGCGGGCCGCCGTCGCGAATGCGTTCGAGGGTCGTTCGCAGAGCGGCGAGCGTCGTCGCACCCCGTCGCATCTCTTCCACGACGAGAAACGACGCGCACACCCCCATCATGAGCTCGCCGGTGCCGGTCGCGGTCGCGCCGCCGGCGGCGGGATCGACGTACAGCCCGTGGCCGAAGATGGGCGAGTCGCCGATGCGACCCGGTCGCTTGAAGGGCGTCCCGCTGGTCGAACACGCTCCCGCCATGATCCCCGCTGTATCGAGCGCGAGCACGCCGACCGTATCGTGACCGGCCCACCGCCTCTCGTCCGGCGCGCCGAACAACGCGCCACCCACGCCATCGTCGAGCGGGCGGAGCAACGCGGCGTCGCGGCTCTGGTCGATCGCGGTCGGGTCCTGTCGCCACGCCTCGTATCGGGACCGGGCGACGTCGGCCAGGACCGTCTCGCGGGGGAAGCCCAGCTCGTCCGCAAACTCGTCGGCGCCGGGGCCCGCGAGCATCAGGTGCGGCGTCCGCTCCATCACGGCCCGGGCGATGGTGACCGGGTGCCGGTGACGGCGAACGTTGCACACGCTCCCCGCCGCCCGCGGGGAGAGCATGACGCACCCGTCGAGCGAGACCACGCCGGATCGATCGGGGAGACCGCCGTAGCCGACCGAGTCGACCTGCGGATCCGACTCCGCGCAGCGGCAGACCGCCTCCACCGCGTCGAGGCTGCTGCCGCCGCCGGCGAGCACGTCGCCGGCCGACGCGTGACCACGTCGGGAGAACGACCAGGTCGAAATAAGCCGGGGGCCGGGCATCGGCGGGAGCGTAGCAGAGCCGTGAGTGGAAGGCACTCGCGTCGCGCGTCGTCCCGCCATCGCCAGTACGATCTCGGCGATGCCAGAGCTCCTCGGGTCGATCAGCGCCGCCGTGGCGAGCCACGAGCGGAACACGATGCTCATCACCGTGGTGGGCGCGATCGCGGCCGGCGCGATCCTCATCGTGCTCTCGCACCGGTTGCGGGTGCCGGCCATCGTGCTGCTGCTGCTCGGCGGCATCGGTCTGGGCCCGGCCGGCGTGGGCGTCGTGGACCCTGAATCGCTCGGCGACGGGTTGCTCGTCGTCGTGTCGCTGGCGATCGGGTTGATCCTCTTCGAGGGCGGTCTCACGCTCGACCTCGGCGGCTATCGCTCGGCGCCGGCGATGATCAAGCGGCTGCTGACGATCGGCGTTGCGACGACGTGGTTCACGACCGCCGCGGTGGTCTGGTGGATCTTCGACCTCGCGGCGCCGCAGGCGATCGTCGCCGGCAGCCTCGTCATCGTGACCGGTCCGACCGTGATCGCGCCGCTGCTCAAACGGATCAAGGTGACGCCGCGGCTGCATTCGATCCTTCACTGGGAAGGCGTGCTGATCGATCCGCTCGGCGTATTCATCGCCCTGCTGTGTTTCGAGTGGGTATTCAGCGGGGCGACCGGCCCGGAAGCGCTCTTGAATTTCGGGATCCGCCTCGGCGCCGGGTTGTCGATCGGCGTCGGCGGCGGGGTGATCATGACCGTCCTCGTGCGGCGCAAGCTCGTCCCGACGGAGACGATCAACATCTTCGCCCTGGCGGGCGCGATGCTGGTGTTCGGCATCGCCGAGATGGTCCGCTCCGAAGCCGGGCTTCTTTCGGTCACCATCGCCGGCTTCATCTTCTCCCTCAGCGGCTCGTATCGCGTCAAGAAAGTGCGCGAGTTCAAGGCCGACATCACGGACCTTCTCATCGGGACGCTCTTCCTGCTGCTGGCCGCGCGTCTCAGCTTCGATCAGTTTCGTGAATTTGGTCTGCGCGGCGTGGCGGTGGTCGCGTTGGTCATGCTCGGCGTGCGTCCGCTCAGCATCTTCCTCTGCTCGTTCGGGCTGGATCTCAAACGCAAGGAAAAGCTGTTCCTGAGCTGGGTCGCGCCCCGCGGCATCGTGGCCGCGTCCATGGCCTCGCTGGTGACGATCACGCTGGAGGAGTTGGACTACGAGAACCCGCGGTTCGTCGAGACCTTCGTCTACTCGGTGATCATCTCCACGATCGTGATCCAGGGTCTGACCGCGGCGCCACTGGCGCGGTGGCTGGGCGTGCAGCGGGCGAAACCGGTCGGTTGGATGATCGTCGGCGCCCATCGGTTCGGCCGGGGGCTGGCCGAGTTCCTCACCAAGACGGCGGAACTGCCCGTCGTGCTCGTCGATACGAACCCGCGGGCCGTCCGCGAATCGCACCGGGCCGGACTCACGGCGATCATCGCCGATGCCCGCGAGCCGGATCTGGGCGAACGGCTCGAAGTCGAAGCGGTGGGGAATCTCCTCGCGTTGACCGACAACGAGGATCTCAACGTTCGGTTGTGCACGACGTGGAGCGACGTGCTCGGCTCCGACCACGTCTTCCGCTGCAATCCGAAGGGCACCGAGACGGCGGTGGCGGGCGACGACGAAGACGAGACCCGCGGCATGGTCGTGTGGCCGAAGCTGCCCCGGCCCTCGCTCATCGCGAGCGAACTGCAGCGACGCGAGGCGAACCTGCTGACGGCGACCGCGGAGGACGCGGCCATCACGCGGATCGCGTCGCCGTTGATCGCCGTGGAGCCGTCGGGCGTCGTCTTCGATCCCGACATCGATCGGGAATCCGACGAGCCTGATCCGAGGCCGATGCTGTACCTTCAGCGTTCGGTCGACTATCTCCGTCGCGCGATTCGCCCCGAGCTCGTCGTCCGCATCGAGGAGTCACTGGAGCTGCGTCGACTGCTCGAGCGTCTCGTCGATCGCGCGGTCTCGGTTTATCCGGCGTTGCCGCGTGAGGAGACCGTGGCGGAGCTGATCGAACGCGAGGCCGGGTTCCCCACGGCGTTGGGTCACGGCGTCGCCGTCCCGCACGCCTACAGCCCCGCCCTGGACACCCGCCTGTGCGTCGTCGCCCAGATACCGGCGGGGATGGACTTCTCCGCCCACGACGGCAAACCGGTGCGGCTGCTGTTCATGCTGCTCAGCCCCCAGGGCGACCCCGAGGGCCACCTCGCCACGCTCGCCGAGATCGCCCGACGCATGATGGTGACCGAGCTGCGCGAACGCATCATGCAAGCGTCTTCGCCACTTGAGGTGATCGAGCTGTTGCGCATGGGCCAGACTTGAGGGCGACCGCCGCGAAACGGACAGCGCCGCAGATGCGCAGGCCCAACCCAACCTGCTTTAGGCGGCACGACGCCGCCGGCCCTCCGCGCGGTCTCTGCACCGCCGGATGGCGGTGCGAAAACTAGAAATGTGAACCGCTGATACATGCCCAGGAACCCAGGCGGCAGGACGCCGCCGGCGTATTGGGGCGTCCGGCAAGTGGGATCGAGCCGCAGGACGCGGCGTCATCGCGCGGGGGCCCCACGTCCGGCAAGGACGTTGACCGCCCAAGGGCAGGACGCCCGTCGTTCCCCCGCATCCGGCCCAAAGAAGGCGAGCCGCAGGACGCGGCGTCTCGCGCAAAGGGGTCCGCTGCGCGACCTGCACCGGCAGGACGCCGGGCAACCGCGTGATCGCGCATGGGCCGGTTCCGCTGGAAACACACGACCAGTATCCATCGCGCACCCACCCGAACCAAAGAAACCGAGGCGGCACGACGCCGCCGGTCCCCCACGCGGTCCCCTGCACCCGCCGGATGGCGGTGCGAAAACTAGAAATGTGAACTTCAGATACATGTCCAGGAACCCAGGCGGCAGGACGCCGCCGGTGTGTGGAGGCCCCCGGCGACTGGGGTCGAGCCGCAGGACGCGGCGTGAACAACGCGGAGGCCGGCTCGCGACAAGCACGTTGACCGCCCAAGGGCAGGACGCCCATCATTCCCCCACGTCCGAACCGAAGAAGGCGAGCCGCAGGACGCG
>JABDLI010000087.1 GCA_013003065.1 Phycisphaerales bacterium
AGCGTCCGTGCCGTCAGCGTCCATTTGCGAGGGGGAGCGAGACGCCCCGGCGTCACGGACGACGCGCGGCACGGACGCTTCGCTGTCCGTGGCACCGCCCTGGGCGGTCGGCTACGCTGCCATCGATGAGGCTCCGGGCCACCGAGGTCGATCTCTTCGTCACCGACTGCCGCACGCGGCTGCCGTTCCGGTTTGGCATCACGACGCTCACCGCGGCGCCGCTGCTCACCGTGCGGGTGCGGGTGGAGACGGACGACGGTCGGCGGGGCGAGGGGGCGGCGGCCGACCTGCTCGTTCCCAAGTGGTTCGCCAAGAATCCGGACACGACGCTCCGGGCGGATGTCGAATCGCTCCTGGCGAGCGTGCGTGAGGCGGGGGAGACGCTGCTCGCGGCGCGGCGGCCGGCGTCCGTGTTCGACCGGTGGTGGGAGCTGTACGACGATCGGGTCGGCGTCAACGCGGAACCCGCCGGCGACACCCTCGTGCGGGGGTTCGGCGTCGCGCTCCTCGAGCGGACGCTCATCGACGCGGCGTGCCGGTTGGCGGGCCGGAGCTTCTTCGACGCCGTGCGATCCGATCTCCTGGGCTTCGATCCTGGTCGAGCGTGGCCGGAGCTGGCCGACTGGCTTCCGGCGCAGACCCTGCCGGCGACGCCCCCGGCGTCGGTGGCCGTCCGTCACACCGTCGGCATGCTCGACTCGCTCACGGCCGCCGATCTCGCCGCCCGGGATCGTGTCGGCGACGGACTGCCCGAGACGCTCGAGGAGGACATCCGGGTCGCCGGCCTCGATCACTTCAAGATCAAGATCGCGGGGGATCGCGAACGCGATCTCGATCGTCTCGACGCGATCGGGGCCGTGCTCGAGGCAACGGTCGGGGACGCCGCCCGCATCACGCTCGACGGGAACGAACAGTACGAACGCTGCGCCGACCTGGCCGCGTTGCTGGAGTCGCTCGCGGAGCGGCCGCGGGGGGGGTATCTCCTGCGGCACCTCCTCGCGATCGAGCAACCGCTGGCCCGCGGCCGCACGTTCGAGCGGGCGCCGAACGCCGCGCTCGCGGCGGTGGCCGCGTTCGCTCCGGTGCTCATCGACGAGGCGGACGCCACGCTGTCGTCGTTCCCGCGGGCGATCGCGCTCGGATACGAGGGCGTGTCGGTCAAGAACTGCAAGGGCGTCTTTCGGGCGCTCGTCAACCGCGGTCTCTGCGATGTCCGGGGCGGGCGTTTGTTCCAGTCGGCGGAGGATCTGACCAACCTCCCGGTCCTCGCGCTGCAGCAGGATCTCGCGACGGTCGCGACGCTCGGGTTGCCGCACGTCGAACGCAACGGCCACCACTACTTCCGCGGGCTCGACCATCTGCCGCGAACCGAAGCGGCCGATGCGTTGAAACGGCATCCCGATCTGTACGAGCAGGACGAGCGGGGCATCGCTCTCCGCATCGAGGCCGGCCGCCTGTCGCTCGCGTCCCTGCACGGGGCGGGATACGGGTACGATCTGCCCATCCGCTTCGACGAGCGGGTGCCCGCCGACGCGTGGACCTGGCCGGAGTAGACACCTGAAGCACGATCCCCCGGGACGGTTCCGCTCGGTCGAGGCGTTCGATCGTCATCTGCGCGCATTCGACGACTCCGTGCGTTGCGCGATTCCGCTGCGGGGCGGGGACGGCCCGCTCGCGTCGGCGATCTCCGTGGGCGGCCGCCGCATCGGCAACCGATTCGCGATCCACCCGATGGAGGGCTGGGACGGCGACCCGGACGGGCGGCCGACCGATCTGACCCGAAGACGCTGGCGGCGGTTCGGGGCGAGCGGGGCGAAGCTGATCTGGGGCGGCGAAGCGGTCGCCGTGCGTCGCGATGGTCGCGCGAACCCCAACCAGCTCTTCGTCAACCCGGAGGCGGACACCGCCGCCGGTCTCGCCGACCTCCGCCGGCAAGTTCTCGAGGGACACGCGTCGGTCGGCGGCGTGGCGGACGACCTCGTCATCGGGCTGCAGCTCACTCATTCCGGACGCTTCGCGCGCCCCGACGACCACGGACCGCGTCCGATGATCGCACACGGGCACCCGCTGCTGGCACGCAAGTTCGGGCTCGCGCCGGATCATCCGTTGCTCACCGACGACGAGCTGGCGGCGATCGGCGATGACTTCATCAACGCGGCAGTGCTCGCGCAACGGGCCGGCTTCGACTTCGTCGACGTCAAGTGCTGCCACGGGTATCTCCTCCACGAGCTGCTCGCCGCGCACACGCGGCCGGGTCGTTACGGCGGATCGTTCGAAAACCGGACGCGTCTCTTCCGCGATATCGTCGCGGGTGTCCGCGTGGCGTGCCCCGACCTGATGATCGGCGTGCGGTTGTCCGCGACGGACCTCATCCCGTTCGAGCCGGCCGATCCGGGCGGGACGGGTCGGCCCATGGAGTACGCGGGTTCGTACCGGTACGGATTCGGTGTCGACGAGGGCGACCCCCGGCGGGCGGACCTGGCCGAGCCGCTGCGTTTGCTCACGCTCCTGGAATCGCTCGGCATTCCGCTGGTCAACATCACGCTCGGCTCACCGTACTACTGCCCGCACGTGCAGCGTCCGGCCGCCTACCCGCCCAGCGACGGGTATCTGCCGCCGGAGGATCCGCTCGCCGGCGTCATCCTGCACCTGCGGACGGTGCGGACGCTCAAGGCGGCCCACCCCGGGCTCGTCATCGTGGGCAGCGGCTACTCGTACTTGCAGGAATACCTGCCGCACGTCGCCGAAGCGGAGGTCGATGCGGGGCACGTCGATCTCGTCGGCCTCGGCCGAATGGTGCTCTCGTATCCGGATCTCCCGCACCACGTTCTCACGGGCCGGCCCCTCGAACACGGGCGACTGTGCCGCACGTTCAGCGACTGCACGACCGCCCCGCGCCACGGTCTGGTCAGCGGGTGCTATCCGCTCGACCCCGCGTACAAGCAACGCCCGGAGGCCGTCGAGCTCAAGGTCATCAAGAAGAAACGCCGCGTCGCGGCCACGGAGGCCGGTTCCCGATGAACGACCCTGCGCCAATGCCGGCCGACGCGATCGCCCGCGTGCAAGAGGGTCTGCGTATCGCGCACCCGCCCGACCCGGCCACGCTCGCGGCCGAACGCGCCCACCTGGAGCGTCTGGAAACCGCCACGCGGTGGAAGCGGTTCACGGGGTACCTGCGACTGGTGGGCCCCGGTTATCTGCAGAGCGCCATGACCCTCGGCGGCGGAACCGCGGTCAGCTCGCTGCTGGCGGGCGCGCTCTTCGGGTACGCATTGCTGTGGGTCGCGCCGCTGGCGATGCTGATCGGGCTCGTCATGCTCGCGGCGCTCGCGCACCAGACGCTGTCGACGGGCATGCGCCCCTTTGAGGCCATGCGTCGGTACGCGGGGCCCTTCTTCGCGTGGGGGTGGGCGCTCGGCGCGCTCGCGGCGTCGGTGATCTGGCACTTTCCGCAGTACTCGCTCGCTTCGGCGTGCCTCGTGGACATGGCCGACGTCGTCGGCATCGAAGGACTCCGGCCGCAGGCGATGGCGTTCGTGGTGCTGCCCTGGGCGGTGGCGATCTCGTTCCTCTACGGGAACGCGCGTCTGGTGCGATGGTACGAACGCCTCCTCAAGTACATGGTGTGGGGCATCATCGTCTGCTTCGGCTGGGTCGTCTTCCGGACGGGCGTCGACGACTGGGGCGCGCTCTTCCGCGGGTTCTTCACGTTCCAGATTCCCGGCGAACGCAATGGCGTCGCGGCCGTGACCATCGTGCTCGGAGGGCTGGCGGCGGCGGTGGGCATCAACATGGTGTTTCTGTACCCGTACAGCCTTCTCGCCCGGGGCTGGTCGCGCCCCCATCGCCGCCTGGCGCGATTCGACCTCGTTCTGGGGACGTTCATCCCCTATCTGCTCGCCACGAGTCTGATCGTGATCGCGGCGGCCAACACGATCCACCTCGACCCCTCGTTCAGCGCGGCCCGCATCTCCCCGATCGACGCGGCACAGTCACTGGGCGTGACCATCGGGCCGGCGGGCGGCCGGCTCGTCTTCGGCGCCGGTGTCCTGGCGATGGCGCTCAGCTCGATCACCCTGCACATGCTCTGCGCCGGGTTCGTGGCCATCGAGGTCTTCGGCTGGCCCTTCGGAAGCTGGCGGTACCGCTTCGCAACGCTCGTCCCCGCCGTCGGTGTCTTCGGCCCGGTCTTCTGGGGCGAGTACGCCGTCTGGCTGGCCGTGCCGACGAGCATCGTGTGCGGGTTTCTTCTGCCGGTTGCGTACATCGGCATCATCTTGCTCCAGCGAAACACCCGGTACCTCGGCGCCGACACGCCCCGCGGCGCGGGAGGGCGCACGTGGCTCGGGGCGATGGTGATCGTGACGGTGTTCCTGACGGCGTTCTTCGCTTGGAGCGCTCTGACGAAGGGGCCGGGGTACATTCGGGACGTGTTGAAGATCGGGAGCGAGGAGACGGTCGCGGTCGCGGTCGCGGACACGGACGCGGTCGCGGACACGGACGCGGACACGGACACGGACCCGGACACGGACCCGGACACGGACACGGACCCGGACCCGGTCGCGGACCCGGTCGCGGACCCGGTCGCGGACACGGACGCGGACCCGGACGCGGACCCGGACGCGGCCCCGGCCCCGGCCCCGGAACCCCCATGACCCGCGTCGCCGTCACCATCCCGGGTCGCCCCGATCCGCTCACGATCGACGACGATCTTTTCTCAGATCTGCGTCGCCGCCACGCCGGGGCCCCGGACGTCACCCCGACGCGTCTCGTCTACGCCGCCACCCACGTCGTGATGACCGACGCGTACGCGCACGCCGACCCCGGTCTCGTCGCTGAACACATCGACTGGCCGGCGACGCTCGACCTCCGTCGTCGGGTAGCGTCGCACGGATTCGGCGTGGCCGAGGCGATGGACACCGCGCAGCGGTTCGAGGTCGGTTGGCCGATCGCGCGCCGGCTCATCGAGGAGACGGGCCGGCTTGCGTTCCCGCACGGTTTCGTGGCCGGCGCCGGGGTCGATCATCGCGACGGGATCGACGGGCCGGACGACCTGGTCGCGGCGGTCGTCGAGCAGGGCCGGCTCATCCGAGCCGCGGGCGGCATCCCGATCGTCCTCCCCATGGCGTGGCTCCCGCAGCACGACGCGGACGCCGATGCGTACGTCGACGTCTACCGACGCATCGCCGCGACGCTCGGCGGACCGCTCTTCATCCACTGGCTCGGTCCGATGTTCGCCCCCGACCTCGCCGGCTACTTCCCGGGCGAGAGCTTCGAGCGTGTGATGGACGCCGATCCGCTGGCGATCCGCGGCGCGAAGCTGTCCATGCTCGACGCCGAGCTCGAAACGCGGCTGCGGCGCCGGCTGCTCCCACGCAACCAGATCCTGCTCACGGGAGACGACCTGCACTTCGGCGGGCTGATCGAGGGTTCGGGACGCCCGCGTCGGTGGACCCGCATCGTCGATCGCGATGTCGCGGTCGGTGACTTCAGCCACGGACTGCTGGGCATCTTCGACGCCATATCCGCTCCGGCCGGCATCGCGTTGCGGTGCCTCGACCACGGCGACCACGCCGGGTACGGCGTGATCATGCGCGCGTGCGAACAGCTGGGCCGCGTCATCTTCGAACCGCCGGTCCACCAGTACAAGGTCGGTCTGGCCTTCGTCCACTGGCTCAACGGCCACCAGACGAACGCGATGTTGCCGAATCGGCTGGATCGAGAACGCTCGAGGGATCACCTCGTACGGGTCGCGGCGGCAGCGGCGGCGGCGGGGGCGATCGGGGATGCGGAAGGGGCGGCGGAGCGGTTGCGGGGGTGGGCGGGGTAGGAGACGCGGTCACCGGGCCGGACACGGACGCGGACAAGGACGCGGACACGGACGCGGACACGGACGCGGACACGGACGCGGACACGGACGCGGACCCGGACTCGGACACGGACGCGGACCCGGACGCGGACCCGGACGCGGACCCGGACGCGGA
>JABDLI010000106.1 GCA_013003065.1 Phycisphaerales bacterium
ACGTCCGCGACGCCGGCGGCGTGGTTGGCGCGGCGAGCCATCGCGAACAGAAGGTCGCTGAGACGGTTGACGCACACGATCAACGCCGAGCTCACCGTCTCGTCCTCGGCCAGGCTCACGATCTCCCGTTCCGCGCGTCGGCAGACCGTGCGGGCCAGGTGGAGGCGGGCGGCCAGCTCGGTGCCGCCGGGGAGGACGAAGTGCCGCATCGGCTCGTTCTCCGCGTCGATCTCGTCGATCGCCGCCTCGATCTCTGCAACGTGGTCGGGCGTGATCCGAACAACCTTGGTCTCGTGTTTCGTGGCCGGGGGGGAGGCGAGGTCTGCGCCGATGTCGAAGAGCCGCGACTGGAGATCGACGAGAATGGACCGGATGCGTCCTTCCACCTCGGTGCCCGTGCCGGCCGCCGCGGCCGCGAGGCCCAGGGCGGCGTTCAGCTCATCGACGGCCCCGTAGGCGGCCACCCGCGGGTGGTCCTTGCGAACCCGCGTTCCCCCGAAAAGGCCGGTTGAGCCATCGTCGCCGGTCTTTGTGTAGAGCTTCATGAACGGAAGACTATCACCGCCCGACGCGAACGTGGCGTCGGGCCCATCCGAGGAGGTCCCCAATGCATCCGCGAACCGCATTCGCCACCACGCTCGTGGGCCTGACGCTCGCGTTCGCCTCCGGCTGCCTCGTCGTCAGCGGGAAGTCGATCGACGAGCACGGCACGCTGGTCACCGCCAACACCCTCAGCCAGATCGAACCCGGCGTGACCACCGAAGCGTGGGTGCTCGCGACGCTCGGCGAGCCCACCGCCATCACGACCGTGCCGGGCACGCCCGACGTGTCGATCCTGCGATACGACTACGTGGAAGAGCACGCCGAGGGCGGCGCGGTCTTCCTGATCTTCGCGGGAGGATCCGAGACGCGTCACGTCACCAGAACCTACTTCGAATCGGCCGGAGGGGTCATCACGAAGTACTGGACCGAGCCCTGACGACACCGCGTCCGGACGGCTCGAATGGGGCGGGATCCCCACCGACGAGCCGATGCGGTCGGGGTACCATCGCCACCGGACCCGAGCCATGAACCCCGCGAACCCCGCGCGAGCCGACAGCACGAACAGGCGCATTGCCGCCGCGCGGTGCGTGTGGTTGGGGCTGTTTCTCGTCCACCTCCCGATCTTCGCCCGGCTGCTCCCCGCGGTTCTCGTCGGCGACGTCGACGTCGCCACCACCGGGAGCCTGCTCGGGCTCGCCGCCACCACCACGTTCTTCCTCTTGAAGACGCTGGACGTTCGGTGGCTCCGGCTCAACTCGCGACGCGGATCGCTGATCGCAGTGCTCCTCATCGCGGCCATCGCGCACCACGAGGTGCTGCCGGCCGCGAACGAGCCCCTTGCGTTGGTCGTGTCGGTCACCGCGGTCTCGGCCGGGGTGCTCATCTCCGGTCGGTGGCGGCATCTTGCGGGTGCCTTCCTCGCGATGACGCCGCCGCTTCTCGCAACGCCCACCGGCGTCATCGAGCCGGAGCGTTTCTCCGGGCGCACGCACCGCGGGGGCTTTGCCCGGGCCCCACGCGCGCCGCCGCACTGACGCCCGGCCGAGCTTCGATCATCAAACTGAACAGACTCTCGCAACGACGCCCTCGACGAGGGCCGCCCGTTGCGCGCTCGAACGAAAGGCAGCAACGCCATGACTCGTCCCATGATCGGCCTCGTGATCAGCACGGGCCTCCTCGCGGTGGCTGCGCCGGCCCTCGCCGGCCCCGTCACCATCGCCTACGACGTCCCCTCCCTCGATCGCTGGATGTACCCGTTCAACCCGACGCCGGGAGTCCGCGGTTCCTCGAGCGTCTTCGGCGCGATCGACCAACCTGACTTCGACAACCGCGACGGGCAGATGCTCGTCGGGTTCGACACGGCCGCCGACATCACGCCCGGACTCGGCGCCGACGCCTACACCGTCGTCTCGGTTCGCCTCCTGCTGGAGACCGCCGAGAACGAGACGTTCGTCTACGACGACTCGCACGACTCCTATCGGGTCCTGCTGGATCCGGCTGATCCCGAGTACCTGGAGGACGCCGACGACGGTCAACCGCTCGAGCTCTTCGGCGTCGGCTATCGCAACGGCCTCACGCGGATGAGCTTCCAGGAGACCACGCCCTACGCGTTCGGCGATCCCATCGGCCAGGGTGTTCGCAACGCCTACGCGTTCGGTGCGCCCGCGGGCGAGACGCTCGGCGATGTCTCGCTCAGCGTGCAGGAGCGTTTCGACCCGGTGCCGTGGGCCATCGGCACGATCGATGGGGTTGCGCCCGGCGCGCTCGTCCCGCTCGGCACGACGGTCGTCTTCGATCTCGACGTCACGAATCCGGCGGTGCACGCGTACCTGACGGAGTCGCTCGATGACGGCAGGCTCGGCTTCGCGGTGACGTGCCTCGTACCGGCAGCGCCGATGGAGGGTGCGTTCCCGTTCTTCTACAACCGCGAGAACACGTTGGTCTCGCTGGGGCTCGCCAACCCCGCGGCGCTGGAGATCGTCGTCGAGGTGAGCGCGGGTGACTGCTTCGAAGATCTCGACGGCAGCGGGGACGTCGGCTTCTCCGACCTGCTCACGGTGCTCGCGACGTGGGGCGCCTGTCCCGCGGAGTGCCCGGCGGACCTCGACGACAGCGGTGACGTTGGCTTCACTGATCTCATTGCCGTGCTCGCGGCGTGGGGCGTCTGCCCGTAGGAGGTGAGCAATGGATGCACGATCAAGAATCGTCGCGAGCCGGGGATTCACGATGGTCGAGCTTCTCACGGCGATCGCGGTGATCGCCGTGCTGCTGGGCATCCTGGTGCCGGTCCTCGGCCAGGTCCGCGCGGCCGGTCACGAAGCGCGTGAGATGTCGGCGGCCCGGCAGCTCATGCTCGCCTGGACGAGCTACGCCGTCGACTCGCGTGACGCCGTCTTGCCCGGGAAGCGATCGGGTCTCACTGCCCGCGACAACTTCGGGGTGCGAATGGCCGGGGAGGCGGCCGCCCGCTACCCCTGGCGGATCGCGCCGTACCTGGACTACAACCTGCGTGGGCTCTACATCAACGAGCACGTGCGGGTGTTGGCCGAGCTGGAGCAGGGCGAGGAAGCAGATCTCGGGATCGAACGCTCGTACCTGATGAGCCTGAGCCCGTCGCTGGGGATCAACGGCACGTTCATCGGGGGCAACGAACACCCCGAAGAGCACGGATTCGATCCCGGGTTCCTCGCCGCCTTCGGCACTTTCTACGTCACGCACGCGGCCCAGATCCGCCGGGCGTCCGACCTGCTCGTCTTCGCCTCTGCCCGCGGGCAGGATCCCCTCGTCTCGGGCGAGGGGCCGGCGGAGGGCTACTTCATGGTGACTCCGCCGCGGCTCACGGCGATCGACGGCGAGCGGTGGACGGCGACGTTCGACGCATCGAATCCTCCGGCCGACTACGGCTATCTCTCGCCGCGCTATGCCGATGCCGCGGTCGTGGGCTTCGCCGACGGACACGCGGCTCGGCTGACCACGAACGAGCTTCGGGACATGCGGCACTGGGCGAATCAGGCCCGCCGGGAGGACTTCGCCCTCGTCCCGCGGTAAACGAGACCACACCTCACCGCGGCGGGCGGCCGTGTCGCCGTCCGCCGCGGACTCCGGGGGCCGTGCCAACGACCCGGCGGATTCCGGATCGTCGAGAGCCGGACGGATTCCTGATTCGCCGCGGACCCCCTACCATCACCGGTTCGCCGAGGCCCGACACCAGGAGAACCGGGATGTCTGGAACCGATCTGGCGCAGGTGGAAGCCGCCGCGCAGAAGTTCAGAAACGATTACGAGACGACCAAGGCCCAGATCCAACGGGCGGTGGTCGGGCACGAGGAGATCGTCGACGGCGTGCTGACCTGCCTGTTTGCGGGCGGCCACGCGTTGCTCGAGGGCGTCCCCGGTCTCGGCAAGACGCTGTTGATCCGCTCCTTGTCCGAGGCCCTGCACCTGCAGTTCTCGCGGATCCAGTTCACGCCCGACCTCATGCCGGCGGATGTCACCGGCACGACGATCGTGGTGGAGACGGAGGGGCAACGAGAATTCCAGTTCCGACGCGGGCCGCTGTTTGCGCAGATCGTTCTCGCGGACGAGATCAACCGCGCGACGCCGAAGACCCAGTCGGCGCTTCTGGAAGCGATGCAGGAACGGAGCGTCACGGTCGGCGGCGAGACGCACCAGCTCGACGCACCGTTCTTCGTCATGGCGACGCAGAACCCGATCGAGCAGGAAGGCACCTACCCGTTGCCCGAGGCCCAGCTCGACCGGTTCTTCTTCAAGCTCCTCGTCGGGTATTCGAACCGATCGGAGCTCTCGGAGATCCTCGACCGCACGACCACTGGTGCGACGTCGAACATCGAGGCCGTCATCGACGGTCCCGGCATCGTCGCCCACCAGAAGCTGGTGCGACGGGTGCTCGTCGCGCCCCACGTGCAGGACTACGCGGTTCGGCTCGTCCTCGCAACCCATCCCGGCGGCGATCTCGCGCCCCCGATCGTGAACCAGTTCCTCCGCTTCGGCGCCTCCCCCCGCGCGGCCCAGACGCTCGTCCTCGCCGGCAAGGTTCGCGCGCTCCTGGACGGGCGTGGCAACGTGTCGATCGACGATGTCCGCGGCGTCGCCCTGCCCGCCATGCGTCACCGCTGTCTGCTCAACTTCGAGGGCGAGGCCGAGGGCAAGACCACCGACGAGATCCTGCAGAACATCGTCGACACGCTGCCCGCGGACGTGCGGATGGGGGCAGCGTGACCGGCGCGTCCGGGTCTGAGCCCGCGTCCGCGTCCGCGACCGCGACCGCGTCCGTGCCCGCGTCCGCGTCCGCGTCCGTGCCCGGGTCCGGGTCCGTGCCCGGGTCCGTGACCGGGTCCGCGTCCGCGTCCGTGCCCGGGTCCGTGTCCGTGCCCGCGTCCGTGTCCGGGTCCGTGCCCGCGTCCGCGACCGAGTCCGTGTCCGTGCCCGCGTCCGCTCCCTCCCCCACCCGCTAGAATCACGCACCCCACCATGCCCACCTACGTCTACGAAACAATCCCCTCCGACGGCTCCGACGCCGAGATCTTCGAGGTCGTTCAGCCGATGTCGGACGACCCGCTCACCGAGCATCCTGAGACCGGCGAGCCCGTGCGGCGGATTCCGCAGGCGCCGACGATTCCCGGCAACTGGTCGGATCACGCCACCAAGCAGAAGCTCAGCGACAAGAACCTCGACCGCCTTGGCTTCACGAAATACAGCCGGGCCGGTGATGGCTTCTTCGAGAAGAAGGCGGGCAAGGGGCCGGACGTCATCAGCGCCGATTGACCCGTCGCCCGCTCGTCTTCTCGGACGTGCATCCTCGACAAACCACCTCACGCGTCACGGTTCGGCCGCAGCCGCGGCGGCGGGGTGTCGATGTCGCATGAGGACGCGAGGCGTCGAGAGGAGAATTGAGTCATGGCACGGAACCGACTCGCACGGCGGGGGGGCGCTGGGGGACCAATCCTGCTTCTCATCATCGCCGTCGTGGCAGTCTGCGCCGCGTGGAAGCTCATGCCGGTGCCGACGGGCACCGGCGATTGGCACGTCACGCTCGCCGATGGTCTGGCGGACGCGGGCGCACGTGACGTCAACGTCGTCGTCATGTTCACGGCCGACTGGTGCGGTCCGTGCCAGTTCTTCAAGCAGCACGTGCTCCGCGACGGCGACGTCGCCGAGGTTCTCGGGACGTCGTTCACGACGGTGAAGATCGACCTCACCGAGCGGTCGGGACCGAACAGCACGCTCGCCGGCGAGCTTGGTGTGCGCGCGATCCCGGCGTTGCACATGTACGACGCCGATGGCTACATCGTCAGCCGGTATGACGGCCAGCCCGACGCCGGCGCATTCCTCCGTTGGCTCGATCCTCACCGCTGAGCCCCCAGCTCGCCCAGCTTCACGCCGCGAAGGCCATCCTTTATTTGACCGCCCCGAATGCGGACAGTAGCTTCGACCTGAAGGCAGCCCGAAACGCAGGAGGTGTCGGATGGAACGAGCGTCATGGCTTTCGGTGTGCGTGCTCGCGGCGGGGATGACGTCGTACGCGGGAGCGGGGGAGGCCCTGATCTGGCCCTTCGACATCGCGACCAGCGGTGAGGATGTGGCGTGGACCAGCCCCACCGGTGTCGACCCGGATGCGACGCGGTACCGGATCGGCTATCAGCTCGACCTCGTCGAGATCGACGTGACCTGGCTCGTCTTCTCCTTCACGCTCGACGTAACGGAGCAGATTCCGCCGGAGGCCCGCACCGCCGAAGCCGTGCTTCCCGGGCCGGCGCCGCTCGAGCTCCTGTCGCTGCCGATCGCCTTTCCACTGCCCCCGGATCCCCCGGCGCTGGCGGCCACCTTCAGCGTCGGCATCGACAAGGCCGGCTTCGGCCAGCTCGTGCTCGAGGACATCGCGCTGGGCGAGATCGAGGTCGATCTCGGTCCGCCTTTCGGCGTGCAGACCGTGCAGCTCGACGGTTTCCGGTTCGCCGGGACCGTCACCGCGCTCGAGCTCATCGGCGGTGATGTCACCGGCGACGGACTCGTCGATTTCTCCGACCTCGTGCAGGTGCTTGCCGACTGGGGGCCCTGCCCGCCACCGTGTCCGGCGGACCTGGATGGGGACGGGCAGGTCGGCTTCGTCGATCTGCTGGAGGTGCTGGCGGAGTGGAGCGACGTCTAAGACGCGGCCGCCGCGGTCGGCCGGCCGCGTTGCCACACGCTCACTCCATCAACCTCGCTCCGCTCGCGGCGTTCAGTCCGCGCCGAGCGTGTACCGCACGAACCGCGTGATCTTCGCGTCGCTCGGCAGCAGCTCCTTCACCGTCTTGGACTCGTCCAGCACGTACTTCTGGTGGAGCAGCGTCCGCTCCTCGAGGTACTTGCGGACCTTGCCCTCGGCGATCTTCTGCGCGATCTCGTCGTTCTTGCCAGTGTCCTTGGCCTGCTGGATCGCTTCGGCACGGATCTCGTCCAGCGTCGCCGCGGGGACGTCGTCCTCGCTGATGCCGAGCGGGTCGTGGAAGACGATGTGCTGGCAGATGCCCTTGAGGAGGTCATCCGGGACGCTGCCCTCGACCTGAAGCAGGCACGCCCGCTTGCCGTCGTGGTGCACATATTTGCCAAAGCTGCCGCCATCGATCCGGCAGCCCCGGGCCAGGCTCATGTTCTCGCGCGTGGTCAGCCGCATGTCATCGATGCGGGTGCTCATGGCGTCGTCGGCCGTCACGTCGCCGGCCGGCTGGGACAACGCCATGCCCGCGACGTCGGCGACCATCTTCACGAAGTCTTCGTTCTTCGCCGTGAAGTCGGTCTCCGTTCGCACCTCGACCATTGCGGCCTTGGCGCCGTCGACGGCGATGCCGATACGCCCCTCACCGGCGACACGCTCGGTGCGCTCCTCCATCTTGCCCTTCACCCGCTCACGCAGCCACTCCTCGGCCGCCTTCGGATCGCCGTTGTTGGCCGCGAGCGCCTTCTTGCAGTCCATCATTCCCATGCCGGTCTTCTGCCGGAGGGTCATCACGTCCTTTGCGGTGAAGCTCACCTTGGTGCTCTCCATGTCGTGCTGCTTTCGTTGGCCACCGGAAACGGGGGCGGGAGGAATGGAAGGCGACCCCTGCTCACATGGGCCGCCCGGGTCGGCTGGCTCGGAATCTATCGGACAACGTCGGGCGACGCGTCACAAGGAACACGATGTTTCCCGCCCGATCGCGGGGCTTGCGCGAGCGTCAGTCGCGAGCGGGCTGCGCGGGCGCGGCCACCGGTGCGACGACCGCATCGGCCGCGGGATCACCGCCGGCCTCGGTGGCGTCGTCGGCCCGGAACTGCGAGCGGGACGAGCGGCGACGCTGCGACGTCGGCTGGGACTCGTCCGTGCCCGCCGCGCGATCGGCGGCCGCCTGGCCGGCCTTGCCCCGGGTGACGGCATCGCACAGCTCGCGAATGACGACCTCGATCGATCGCATCGAGTCGTCGTTGCCGGGAATCGGGATGTCCACCATGTCCGGGTCGCCGTCGGTGTCGATCAGGCAGATGGTCGGAATGCCCAGGCTCCTCGCCTCGCGGAGGGCGTTGACCTCGCGTCGCACGTCGACGACGACGAGCGCCCCGGGAAGCTTGTTCATGTTCCGGATGCCCTGGAGGTTCCGGGTGATCTTTCGCTTCTCGCGGAGAAGCTGCGAAGTCATCTTCTTCGAGTACGTGTCGATCTCGCCCGAGTCGACCAGATGCTCGAGCTCCTCGAGCCGCTTGAGCCGCTCGCGGATCGTCCGGAAGTTGGTCAGGGTGCCGCCGAGCCAACGCTCGATGACGTACGGCATGCTCACGTCCATTGCGTACTTCTCGACGCACGCACGCGCCTGCCGCTTGGTGCCGACGAAGCAGACGTCCTTGCCCGAGGAGACGGTGTTCTGGAGGAACCGCTTCGCGAGCAGCAACCCCTTGATCGTCTGACGGATGTCGATGATGTGGATCTTGTTGCGCTCTCCGAAGATGTACGGTCCCATCTTCGGGTTCCAGCTGCTGCGACGCTGGCCGAAGTGAATACCGGCGTCGATCAGATCCTTCACGAGTGAGTCGGGCATGGCTAATCTCTCGGGCAGCGACACCGGCGAAACGAGCAGTGGGGGGTGACACGCGTCACCACCGTTTCGCACCAGGGCGCTTCGACGCGGACGGGAGGTCCGGCCGTTTCGGTCGGGTGCAATTTGTCACGGGCGTGCCGGTCGAATCAGGCCACTGCGCCAGGTTTACCGGCACCTCTCGACGGGAGAGGCGAAGCGATCATTCTAAAGGGCCCGTCGCTGTCCTTCAACCGGTGGCCGAGGCCGGGGCCAGCCGCTCGCCCAGCTGCTCGTGCCGGAGATGGCCCGCGACGATCGTGGCGACCGCCTTTCCTCGCACCAACCACCCGTCAAAGGGGCAGTTGCGTCCCCGGGAGGCGAACTCGCCGGCGTCGATCCGCCACTCGAGGTCCGGATCGATCAGGGTCACGTCTCCGGGCCCTCCGGGCGCGAGCGTGCCGAGGCCGTGCCGATCGAGGCCCACGAGCCGGGCCGGCTCGATCGTCATCATCGCGATCATCCGTGGCCAGTCGATGACCCCCTCTTCGACCAGGGCTCGGGCGTAGAGGGTCAGGGCGGGCTCCAGACCGACGATCCCGAACGACGCCTCGCCGAAGGGCGCCTGCTTCGTCGCCACCGGGTGGGGGGCGTGATCGGTCGCGAGAACCGTGATCGTGCCGTCGGCGATCGCCGCCCGGAGCCGCGCGACGTCGGTCGCCGTCCGCAACGGCGGGTTCATCTTGGTGTTCGCATCCAGCCCCCGGCAGGCCTCGTCGGTCAGCAGCAGGTGATGAGGGCTCGCCTCGCCGGTGACCGGCTGCCCCTCCGCGCGGGCGCGGCGGATGATGTCGGCGGAGACGCCACTGGAGACGTGCTGGGCGTGGTAACGACACCCGATCGCGCGGTTGAGCCGCACGTCCCGTTCGATGATCATCTCCTCGGCCACGGCCGGCCAGCCGATCTGTCCGAGCTCGTCCGCGACCGGGCCGGCGTTCATGCTCGCCCCGCGCGTGAGCGTCGTCTCCTGGCAGTGCTGCATGAAGCAGGAGTCGACCCGCGCCGTCGCGGCCAGCACCTCCCGGCAAACGGCGGCGGAGGCGATGCAGTCGCCGTCGTCGGAGAAGGCAATGGCCCCCGCTCGGGCCAGAGCCTCGGTGTCGACGGCCGCTGCGCCCGCCCGATCGACGGTGGCCGCGGCCACCGCGTAGACCCGCGCGGCCCCGGCGGCCGCGCCCTGCTCGGCGACGAACCGGACCCGATCGACCGTGTCCAGCGGCGGGGTGGTGTTCGGCATGCAGCCCACCGTCGTGAACCCTCCGGCCACGGCCGCGGCCGACCCGCTGGCGATCGTCTCCTCGTGGTGACCGCCGACGCACGGCTCCCGGAAGTGCACGTGGATATCGATCAGCCCCGGCGTGATCAGGCAGCCCTCGGCATCGATCACGCGGCTGCCGGCCGGTGGGTCGAGGCGGCGCCGGCCGGTGGCGATCGACACGATCCGCCCGGCCCGGATCAGGACGTCCCCGGTGGCGTCCGTTGCGCTGGCGGGATCGATGACGCGGCCGCCGCGGAGCAGGGTGGGTCGATCGTCGGCGGTCGGGAAAGCGAGGGGATCCTGCACGCGGGGGCTCCGATCGTCGTGAGGGTAGAGCGGCGCGGGCCGAGGGGGAAGACGTCGATCGCCGCCACAGAACCCCCCCCCCGCGCGGGATCGACCCCAACGCCACCAGAATAGACGCCGTCGACGCTGGCGGCTTGCGGTTGAACCCGTATCGTAAGAACGGACGAGTCCGTGTCGGCCGGGACCGACACCAGCGCCGGCATTGGGGGTGGCGTGATGACGAAGATCCTCCTCGTCGAGGACAACGAGATGAACCGGGAGATGCTGCGCCGGCAGCTCCAACGCGAGGGCTACGACGTGGAACTGGCCGAGGACGGCGCGCAGGCCGTCGAACGCTCGGCCGCCGGATGCGACTTGATCCTGATGGACCTGAGCCTCCCGGAGATCGACGGCTGGGACGCGACGCGTCTCATCAAGACCAATCCGCTGACGAGCCGCATCCCCGTCATCGCGCTCACCGCCCACGCGATGCAGGGTGATCGCGAGAAGGCGTTGGCGGCCGGATGCGATGAGTACGCGGAGAAGCCGGTCGATTTTCCGTCGTTGTTTGCGAAGATCGGGGCGTTGTTGGCGTAGGACGTCGGTGACGTCCGGGGTTGGGTCGGGCGGTTGCGCGGGCGAAGGGTTCCTGCCACCTCTCCGCCGCGCGAACACGCCGGTGACGTCCGGACGCCCTGTGCTTCCACGGGCGGCGTCCTGCCGCCCTCCGAATTCCAATTCACGATTCCCCGGGTCCCCGTTCTCCGGGTCCAATTCCACTTCGCCTTCCCATTCCCATTCCCATTCCAATTCCCATTCCAATTCTCCCCCAACCGCGCAAACACGTCGGTGACGTCCGGACGCCCTGTGCTTGCACGGGCGGCGTCCTGCCGCCCTCGGCCTCGGTTGGTCGTGCGACGAACGCTGTGTCGTCCGGCGCTCAACCGACCCACGCTCGATCCGCCGCATCCTGCGGCGAAGCACAAACCGGCCCGGGCGCCCAATCTCGCCGCCCGCATCCTGCGGGCTCGCGTCTGGATGGTTCAGCGTGGGCTCGGACTATTTTTCGCACCGCCTCCGGCGGGTGCAGGCTGCGCGGGGACCGGCGGCGTCCATGCCGCCTCGAGCAGGTTGGGTCGGGCGATTGCGCGATGGGCGCGTTTGCGCTGATGCCCCCGCGTCCGTGCCCGCGCCCGCTCCCGCTCCCGCTGCCGCCGCCTACCATTGATCGATGTCCGCCTCCCACCCTCATGCCCTCACCTGGTCCCCCGGCGCATGGTTTGGCGCCCAGCTCGGCGGCAGCGCGTGGATGTTCGTCGCCGCCGGGATCCTCTTCTTCGACACGCCCTGGGTCGGTGGGGTGCACCTGGCGTGCTTCCTGGCCGTCAACTTCGTTGGCCTGATGCTGTGGCGCCGGCGCGGGCGAATGGGCGTGTACCCGGCTTTTCAGATCCTGCTGCTCACGCTCCTCGTGGGCGCTGTCGTCGCGATCGGCGTGACCGATTTTGCCGGTCGCCTGTCCCGACTGTGGGTCACCGGAAGGCCGGACCTCGATGCGTGGTTCGCCGCGCGGCGATGGGCGGCCTACGCACCGCTGTTGATCATCGTGGCGCTCATGGGCTTCTTTGCCTGGCGGCATCAATCGTCGCGGCAACCCTGATCGACGCCCGATCACTCCAGACCGAGCCGCTTCCTGAGCGCGCTCGGCGTGAGATCGCGGATCCGCACGATCTTCTCCGTCGTGGTGTGACCCGACGCGACGGTGACGGCATGCGTCTTCACGCCCAGTGTTCGCGCGAGCAGCCGGCAGATCGCCTGGTTTGCCTTGCCCGCCTCGGGCGGCGCCTGCACCCGGATCTTCAGACGCGCGCCGACCGCACCGGCCACCGCCTCGCGTGACGCGCCGGGCACCGCCTTGACCCACATTCGAACGTCGCGGCCGTCCGCCTCGATGCGAATCGTCATCTCTTCGCGGTCCCGCCCGCCTCGCCGCCGCGTCGCCGCTTGGGACGCGAGGCTTCTCCCACCACCGACTTGCGTCGCAGGATGTGGTGATAGTGTTGCGCGAATCGGTGCGCCTCGTCGCGAATCGCCTGGCACAGCCGGAGCCCCGGATTCTCGCGGCCCAGACGCACCGGTTCCGCGCGCTGCTGCACGTAGATCAGCTCTTCCTTCTTCGCGAGGCTGATCACCATGGGCGGTCGAACCGGAACCTGCTCGAACGCCTCGAGCGCCGCGTGCAGTTGCCCGAGGCCACCGTCGATGAGGATGACGTCCGGGTACAGCTCGTGTCCCTGCCCGGCATCGCGATACCGCCGGCTCACCACCTCTCGAATCGCCATGTAGTCGTCGTTCGCGACGCTCTGCACGCGGTAGCGGCGGTACCCGTCCTTGAACGGGCGCCCGTCGATGAAGCACACCTTCGAGCCGACGGTCTCACCGCCCTGGAGGTGGGCGATGTCGATGGCCTCCATGCCGCGGATCGGCGTGTCGAGCCCGAGCGTCCGGGCGAGCGATCGCAACGCCGCCGTGGGGTCGCTCGCGAAGATGGTCACTTCCGGCTGCCAGTCGGTGCCCCCCGCGCGGCCCCGTTTCTCCCGATCGTCGAGCTTCTCGATCGCGCGGATCTGATCGCGGAGCACCGCGGCCCGCTCGAACTGCAGCGTCTCGGAGGCGTCCGCCATGTCCTTTCTCATGTCGCGGAGCATCGCGCTGCGTTTGGAATCGAGGAACCGGATGAAGCGGTCGATGTCGGTGCGATACGCCGCCTTCGTGACTCGGTTCGCGCACGGCGCCGTGCACTGTTCGATGTTGTAGAGCAGACAGGGCCGAAACCGCTCGTTCTTGAGGTCGCCGTCGCGAATGTCGAGCGTGCAGGTGCGGTACTTGAACACACGCTGCAAGAGCTGCACGGCTTCGCGGAGAGCCGAGACCGACGTGAAGGGCCCCACGATCCGGGCGCCCTTGTACTCGGCATCGCCGGGCGTTCGCGTGACGTACACGCCGGGAAAGTCATCGCGAAGCGTGATCGCGAGATAGGGGAACGTCTTGTCGTCGGTCAGCAGCGTGTTGAAGCGGGGGCGGATGTCCTTGATCAACCGCGCTTCCATCAAAAGCGCCTCCCACTCGCCCTCGCACTCGATCACCTCGAACCGGTCGATGAGGTCGATCATCGGCTGCTTCTTGGGGCCGAGGTCGGCAGACGGCACGAAGTAGGAGGAGACCCGCGAACGCAAGCTGGCGCTCTTGCCGACGTAGAGGACGTGCCCGTGCGTGTCCTTCATGAGATACACGCCGGGCCCGGCGGGAAGCTCGCGGGCCTGCTGCGCGAGGCGATCGCGGGGGGACTGAGGGTCGGGCGGCGGGTCGGACATGCGCGGTGATTCTACGGGGGGGAGGAGAAGGGGAGTTGGAAGGGGTGGCCGGACACGGACGCGGACGCGGACGCGGACACGACGCGGACACAGGCACGGACGCGGAGGCGGGCACGGACACGGACACGGTCGCGGTCGCGGTCGCGGGGGCGTCAGCGCAAACGCGCCCATCGCGCCACCGCCCGACCCAACCTGCTCGAGGCGGCAGGACGCCGCCGGTCCCCGCGCAGCTCTGCACCCGCCGGAGGCGGTGCGAAAAACAGTCTGAACCCACGCTGAACCATCCAGACGCGAGCCCGCATGGATGCGGGCGGTGTATTTGGGCGCCACGCCGTCCTGTGCCCCGCCGCAGGATGCGGCGAGATCGAGCGGGGGTCGGTTGAGCGCCGGACGACACAGCGTTCAGCGTGCGGTCTTCTGCGGCCGAGGGCGGCAGGACGCCGCCCGTGGAAGCACAGGGCGTCCGGACGTCACCGGCGCGTTTGCGCGGTTGGGGGAGCGTCCGCGTCCGCGTCCGTGTCCGCGTCCGTGTCCGTGCCCGTGCCCGCGTCCGCGTCCGTGTCCGTGCCCGCGTCCGCGTCCGTGCCCGCGTCCGTGTCCGTGTCCGTGTCCGTGTCCGTGTCCGTGTCCGTGTTCGTGCCCGTGTCACGCGCCCCTCAAGCCGGCGACGGCATCATGCCCCCCGCGGGCTCGTCGCCGAGGTCGTCGGCCTTCGCGTCGCCGGGCGCTCGCGTCGGGGTCGGCTTCGCGGCCTCCTTCTGGAGGAGCTCGGCCACCGTCGGCTTGTCGAGCTTCTCGCCACCCATGATTCGCTCGATGTCGCCACCGGTGAGCGTCTCGTACTTCAGGAGGCCCTCCGCGACCGCGACGACCTCGTCCCAGTTCGCGTCCAGGAGTGCCGTTGCCTCGTCGTACGCCTCGTCGATCAGACGACGCGTCTCCTCGTCGATGATGCGAGCGGTCTCGTCGGAGTACTCCTTCTCGGGGATGTACGTCTCGCGGGTGTCGGTGCCCGCATAGTTGACGAAACCGAGGCGATCGGACATCCCCCACTCGAGGAGCATGTGCCGCGCGTACTGCGTCACCATCTGGATGTCCATGGCGGCGCCGGAAGAGATGTCGTCGGTCTTGCGTTCTTCTGCGATCCGTCCGCCGCAGAGCACCCGCATCGTGGCGGCGAGGTATTTGCGTCCGAAGCCGTAACGGTCCTTCTCGGGCAGCGAGAACGTGGCGCCCATCGCCTGGCCCCGCGGGATGATCGTCACCTTGTGAACGGGGTCGGCGTCTTCGAGCAGGCTCTGCACGACCGCGTGCCCGGCTTCGTGGTACGCCGTCGCGATACGCTCCTGCTCCTCGATCTTCCGGCTGCGTCGAGCGCGACCGAACCGGATCTTGTCGCGGGCCTCCTCGAGGTCCGCCATCTCGACGTATTCCTTCTCGGTCATCGTCGCGAGAATGGCGGCTTCGTTGATGAGGGCGGCCAGGTCGGCGCCGGAGAACATCGGCGTCCCGCGGGCGACCCGCTCCAGGTCAAGACTCGGGCTCAGCTTGATGTGCTTGGCGTGCACCTCGAGGATCTGCTTGCGGCCGACGAGATCGGGCAGCGAGACGTCGACCTGCCGGTCGAACCGACCGGGACGAGTCAATGCCGGATCCAGGACGTCCGCCCGGTTCGTCGCGGCGATGACGATGATCTGGTCGTTGACCTCGAAACCATCCATCTCCACGAGGATGGCGTTGAGCGTCTGTTCGCGTTCGTCGTGGCCGCCGGTGGTGAAGCCACCGCCGCGTCGGCGACCGACCGCGTCGATCTCGTCGAGGAAGATGATGCAGGGAGAATTTTCCTTCGCCTGCTTGAAGAGGTCGCGCACGCGGCTCGCGCCCACGCCCACGAACATCTCGACGAAGTCCGAGCCGCTGATCGAGAAGAACGGAACGTCCGCCTCGCCGGCGATCGCCTTGGCCAGCAGCGTCTTGCCGCAGCCGGGCGGGCCCACGAGGAGCACGCCACGCGGGATGCGACCGCCGAGCCGCTGGAACTTCGAGGGGTTCTTGAGGAACTCGACGATCTCCGCCACTTCCTCCTTCGCCTCGTCGACGCCGGCGACGTCGTCGAACGTGACGTCCACCGTGTCCTTGGAGGAGATCCGGTGCCGCGACTTGCCGAAGCTGCCGAGCATGCCGCCGGGGCCGCCGCCGGCCGAACGCATCGAGCGGGCGATGAAGAACCAGATCAGGAGGATGATCAGGAGGAACGGGATCAGCGGCGCAAGAAGCTGCAGCCAGAGGCTCGTGCCCGTCTTCGCCAGGTGATCGACCCCGAGGGTCATGAGCTGCTGGATGTACAGATCGCGGCTCTCCGCGTCGATCGGGAACGTGATCATCGTGCCCTTCTCGCTCGGACCGAAGCCGGGTTCGTCCGGCTTGACGGTGGCGACGAGACGGTTGTTCTCGACGATGACCAGGTTGTCCTTGATCTTGCCCGACGGGATCATCTCCGGCGTGCCGTCCGGCTTCAGCACGGGCTGTCCCGTCGCCTCGTCCATCCGCGGCTGCGCGATGAGGCTCTGGAACTCCAGCCAGGAGTCGATCGGCGTGCCGCGGGGACCGCTGTTCAGGAACAGGAACAGCAGGATGAGCATGCCGAGGATCAGCACCCAGCTCATCAGGCCGCGGCTGAACTTCATCGGCGGCGGGACCTGCGGTCCCTTGCCCGGCGGCGGATTCTTCGGGTTGGGTGGTTCCTGGCTCATGGGGAGATCTGGTTCCGGCTCCGGCGGGAGCCCTCAAGCATAGGGTGGCAGCCCGGGCTCGGACCGCACGGCGGTTCGGGAGTTCGGGAGGTGGTCACCACGTCGCCTGAAGCTCGGAGACCACGTCGCGGGCCAACTGTTGTACGACCGCGAAACGGCCGAGTTCGAGACGCTCTCCAGTGGGGGCGGATGGGACGAACAGACGCTGTCCGGTAAACCGCTCGCGGGCCACGAGGTCCGCCTGCGCGGCGAGGTCGGTCCACTGGAAGTCGATCGTCACCGCTACGAGCACCTCTTCACCCAAACCCGTGAGCGGTGATCGCGAGATCGAATCGAGTTCGACGTCGCGGATCTGTACCAGCAGCAGGCTGTCCGCCCGGGCAAGGTCGGTGACCCGGTAGGGGGTGCGGGCCTGCACCTCCTTGATGAGGGCGTCGGTCAGATCGAACTGGATGTCACGCGAGAAGGTCCGATTCTCGGCGATGGGGATCGCGATGGTCTCGATGCCCGAGGGGAAGACCGATCCGGCGGCATACCCCAGGGTCGGATCCGAGACGCACCCCCCGAGCCCGGCCGCGGCGATGGCCGCCATCATCAGGACGCTGACGATCGATCCCAGCCCGCGCCCGTTCACGGTGTCGGCTCCGACGAAGCGTCCGCGTCATCCGCGGTCGGGGGGGATGCCGTCTCCGGCAGCGGTTCGCCGGCGAGCACGGCCGCGCGCAGGGAGGCGTAATCCGGCGCCTCGGCGAGGACCGCGTCGGGTAGCCGCTCGGTGATCTGCTCGATGATCCGCAACGCGTCGACCGTGGCCACCGAACGCGGATACCGCCGGACGAGCCGCCGCACGACGAGCTCGGCCGCGACGGGGTCGCCGGTGCGAACGTACCAGTCCACCGTCGTCAGCAGCTTGCGCGCGTCGGACTCGTCGATGCGGGTGAGCAACGCGTCGGCGCCCATCTGATCGGCCGTCACGGGATCGACCACCTTCAATCGCTGAAGCCGCGTCCGCGCCTCGTAGAGCCCCGAGGCGTCGAACTCCGGTCCCTTGAACGACGCGAGGTAGGCGTAGATGAGACGCTTGCGCACCTTGCGCAGGTGACGCGAGCGGGGGAAGTTTTCGATGAACAACGCGTACATCTCGGCCGCCAGATCCATCTCGCGCTGCGCGAAGTAGAAGTCGCCCAGCGTGAGCCCCGCCTCCTCGGCGAGCTGGCTTCCCGGCAACCGCTCCTGGATGCGAATCAGCAGCTCTTCCGCCTCGTTCTCCGCGGCGACGATCCGCATGCCCCACAGACGCCGCTTGGTGCCGGTGGCAAACTTCCGGGCGATCGCCAGCTCCCGTTCGAGCGCGGCCACGAATGCCTCGGAGCCGTGGAACGTCCGGGCGACGTACTCGTAATCGAAGAGGGCAAGGTACAGATCGTCCCGCGCGAGCAAAGCGTCGCCGCGCAGCAGGTACGCCTCCGGGAGTTGGGGGTGGTTCGAGTGCCGTTCGATCCACTGGGTGGCCAGGTACTCGGCCCGCTCGTCCTGTCCCGCCGCCAACGCGGTGCGGGCGGCGTGCAGGGCCCCCTCCGGGCTCCCGGGTTCGGGCCGAGCCACGACCTCCCACGCGTCCGAATCGGTGAGCTCGTACTGCTCCTGCGCCCACCCCACGCCCGCGAGAGCGAGGATCGGGAAGACGAACGGGATCACGACACGGACGCCCGTCGGCCGGTGATCATTCATGGCGAGGCGATGGTACGCCTGGCCGGGAGGATCCTCAACCGTAGAATGTCCCCTCAACCCTCCCGGGGCCGCGCGTGTCGCGACGCAGCGCGGCGTCGTGCATCGACCGCAGGAAGAAGAGGATCTGCTCGTGATCACGAAAAGGCTGATGAACGTTGTCGTGCTCCTTGCCACGGGAATCGCGTCGGCGATGGCCGCGGGGCAATCGCCCGCGATACGAATCGAGAAACTGGATGGCGATCCGCGCGTGATCGACGCCGGCGGGGGCGAGCGCACGCTCGCCGCCGGGACGACGCTGACGCCGGGCCAGACGCTGCTGACGGGCACGAACGACCGGCTTGCGGTCGTGATCGGCGCCCGCGGTCAGTCGCCGGGCGATCTGCTCGTGCTCGGTGCGGATGCGCGGGTCGCGCTGACGCCCGGAAACGACCCGCTTCGAACGGGCGTGCGGGTGGACGGTGGTGATGTCCAGCTCATCGTCCGTGGCCTGCAAGGCAAGCCGAGCGTCGACCTGACGGTCGCCGGTCACGAGGTCGTCCTCGATGGCGCATCGCTCGTCACCCGCGTGCAGCCGGACAAGAAGGAAGCGACCGTGTGGGTCCGAGCCGGCACCGCCGCCATCGCGACGGGGACGCGGAAAGCCAAGATCCGCTCCGGGATGTTCCGCACCGTGGAGGACGGACGCATCCGCGGTGCGCGGCGCTTCGTGATCGAAGACTGGAACGACGTGGCGGCTCGCGTCCACATGGTGGGGCTCGACACGACCCAACCCGCGCACGTGCGGCCCACGCCGCCGTCGTCGACGCGGGCCGCGCGGCCGTCGAC
>JABDLI010000109.1 GCA_013003065.1 Phycisphaerales bacterium
TCCGTGCCGTGCGTCGTCCGTCGCGCGGGGGAGTCAGATTCCCCACCGCGATGGACGCTGACGGCACGGACGCTTCGCTGTCCGTGGCACCGATCGAGTTGACCCCCCGCGCGGGCGACGGCCTACCCTTAGTACCATCAACGTGTCGCCTCGGACCCGATCCCCATGACCACCCCCCCCCACCGCATCGTCGTCGGCATCACCGGCGCCAGCGGTGCGCGGTACGCCCAGCGGGTCATCGAGCTGCTGACGGAAGCGGACATCGAGGTGCACCTCACGGTGACCGCCCTCGGCCGGCGGCTGCTCTTCGACGAGCTGGGTCTGCGGCAGCCGGATCCCGACGCGGTGTCGGGCGGCCGCGGACACCTCGTTCACCTTCACAAGGACAACGACGTCGGCGCGACGATCGCGTCCGGCTCGTTTCTGCACGAGGGCATGATCATCGTGCCCGCGTCGAGCAACACGCTCGGCGCGATCGCGGCGGGGATCACCGACAACCTGCTCCAACGGGCGGCCGCGGTGACGCTGAAGGAACGCCGCCGGCTGGTGATCGCACACCGCGAGTCGCCGCTCAGCCTGATCGACGTGCGGAGCATGGCGACGCTGACCGAAGCCGGCGCGATCATCGCCCCGCTGGCCCCCGGTTTCTATCTGCTTCCCCGCACGGTGGACGAACTCATCGACTTCATGGCCGGCAAGCTGCTGGACCTGGTGGGCGCTCCGCACTCGCTGTCGACGCGGTGGGAAGGAACCACCCCGGTGGTCGAGTAGCGGACGGATCGGATGAACCTCCTCGGCGCCCATCTCTCGACGGCCGGCGGCCTCGTCAACGCGCTCGACGAGGCGACGCGTCTGAAGATGACGTGCGTGCAGGTCTTCACCAGGAACCAGCGGCAGTGGAAAGCCGCACCGCTGAAGGAAGCCGACGTGAACGCGTGGCTCACGCGTCTGCGTGCGATGGGCTGGCACCGACGTCGCGGACCGCACCGGGTCGTCAGCCACAACAGCTATCTGATCAACCTCGCTTCGCCGGACCGCGTCGCCTGGGAACGGTCGGTCCGGACGCAACGGGTGGAGCTGGAGCGGTGCGAGACGCTGTCCATCCCGTTGCTGGTGTCACACCCCGGCGCGCACCTCGGCGCGACCCGGAAGCCGGGCGAACCGCACGATCTCACCGCGGCGCCGACGCGAGACGAGGCGGCCGGAATGCGGCGGATCGCGCGGGCCCTCGATCGGCTCCACCGCGAGCTGCCGGGGTACCGCACGGTCACGTGCCTGGAGACCACCGTGGGATCGGGCTCCAATCTCGGCTACGCGTTCGAGCAGCTGGCCCGGATCCGCGACCTCGTGCGGGAGCCGGAGCGGGTCGGGTTCTGTTTCGACACCTGCCATGTCACGGCCGCCGGCTACGACATGACCACCGACGAGGGCGCTCGCCGTGTCCTTCGCCGCTTTGGGACCATCTGCGGTCTGGAGGCCCTCCGCGTCTTCCATCTCAACGACTCCGTCGGCTCCGTCGGCTCCCGCAAGGATCGGCACGCCCACATCGGCCGGGGGGCGTGCGGGATGAGTTGTTTTCGGACCATCATGAACCGCCGCCGTTTCGATCGCGTACCCAAGCTCCTGGAGACCCCGAAAGGAGTGAACGGGCGTGGGACGTCCTGGGATGTCGCCAACATCAGGCGGCTGAAAGGGCTGATCCGACGCCCGGCGGCCAGCCGATAGAGGGAGTCAGCGGCCGCCCCGTGCAAGAAAGCAGGATCCACCGAATGACGATCGCGCGAAATATCACGATCGGGCTCTCGACGCTGCTCGTCGCGAGTCTGGTGGCCTGCCAGTCGACGCCACCGGCGGCCCAGGGGCCCGCCGCGATCGAGCTGGTGCCGCCGACCGAAGCGCAGGTGGAGCAGCTCGAGGTCGCCCAGGCCGCCAGCGACGCCGGCCAGTACGACGAGGCGCTCGTCCTGTTTCAGGATCTGCTCGCCGAGAACCCGACCATCACGCCCGCGTACATGGGGATCGGCGACATCCACATGGTGCGCAAGAACTACGAGCAGGCGGAGCCGGCCTACGCGCGGGCCGCCCGGCTCGAGCCCAACAACTTCGATGCTCAGTATGGCCACGGCCTCGCCCTGCAGATGCTCGAGCGGTTCGTCGAGGCGGTTCGGGCCTACCGGCGGGCGTTGCGGATCGACCCCGGCAGCACCAAGGCCAACCTCAACATCGCGACGACGTTCCTCCAGATGACCGAGGCCGACCGGGCGGTCGATTACGCCGAACGCGCGGTCGCCTTGAGCCCCGACAACGGCGCCGCCCGCGCGAACCTCGGCGCGATCTACGAAGAGCTCGGACGTTCCGCCGAGGCGGTCGACTCCTACATCGCCGCAATCGAGCTGATGGGCAACCAGCCGCCGCTCATGCTCAACCTCATCAACGTGCTCGGGAAGGAAAACCGGTATCGCGAGGCCGCGAACACCGCGCTCACGCTCATCCGCATCGAACCGACCGCAAACGCCTACGAGCGTCTCGGCTGGTGCTCCTTCAAGCTGCGCGAGTACGACGACTCGGTCGACGCGTACCGCCAGGCGGTCGACATCGACCCCTCCCACTGGCCGAGCCACAACGGCATCGGCGTCAACGCCATCAACACGTGGCTGCTGAGCAAGAAACGCGACGAAGCCGCCAAGGTCGTCGCGGGCGATCACTTCCGCCGCTCGCTGCGTATCAACCCGGAGCAACCGCGGGTGATTCAGCTTGTGTTGAACTATCAGCTTTGACGGACGCGTGCCCGCGGCGAGCAGGGCAGGCCATGTGGTGCCACGGACAGCGAAGCGTCCGTGCCGTGCGTCGCACCTCGCGCGGGGGGATCAAGCACCCCCTCGCGATGGCCGCTGACG
>JABDLI010000111.1 GCA_013003065.1 Phycisphaerales bacterium
CGCGGACGCGGACGCGGACCCTCACCCCACCCGATACCGCCGCCAAATCCGCAGGAGATCCCCAACCGCCCCGACCATGTGCCGGGTGTGGATCTTGCTCCCCCCCACATCCCGCCAGGCCGGCAGCGGGATCTCCAGCAGCGCGTCGGACGCCGGTGCTCCGCCCCCCCGCCGCCGGCACGCGATCAACCGCGCGAGGATCTCGACGTCGAAGATCCACTTCGAGAGAAACGGCTCCGAGAAGAGCCCACGGACTTCATCGGTCGTCCGAAACAGCTTCGCGCCGCACTGGGTGTCGTACACGGCCATCCCGAGCAGCAACGCGGCCGCGGTCGCGAAGATTCGACCCAGGTAATGCCGCCGGACCGTCCGCTCGACGTGGCGGCCGAGCAGCCGGACCCGGGACCCGAGCGCACCGGACAACGCCGAATCCTGCGCGAGCGCGTCGCGAAAGACGAGGATCTGATCGAGCCCGGTCGAGAGATCGGCGTCCCAATACCCGACGTACTCGGGTTCATCCCGAAACGCGTGCAGGACGCCCGACCGAACCGCTTCGGCCTTCCCCTGATTGCGTTCGAGCGTGACGACCTCGAAGACGCCCGGATCGACGCCCCGCAACTGCTCGAGCACCTCCGCCGTCGCATCGGTGCTGCCGTCGTTCACGAAGACGAACCGCACCTCGGGATGCTCCGCCGCGAACCCGCGGAAAACATCGACCGGAAGCCGCTCGGCTTCGTTGTAGCACGGGATGACGATTCGGACGGTCATGGGGTGGGGGCCGCCGGGGGTCATCGGCAGATTGAGAGGGGGGGCTGGAGCGGTCGTACGGGACGAAGGCGGAGAGCGTTCGGAGGAGGGCGGGCACGAACGCGGAGCCGGGCGCGGCCGCGGCCGCGGACACGGACGCGGACACGGACCCGGACACGGACACGGACACGGACCCGGACCCGGACCCGGACCCGGACACGGACACGGACGCGGCCCCGGACGCGGCCCCGGACACGGCCGCGGACACGGCCGCGGACACGGACGCGGACCCGCTCACCCCACCCGTTCCAACACCGCCATCAAGCTCACCCCCCGCCGAAACGGTCGCCCCTTCCCCGCAACCAGGTCGACAAGCCGCCCCGACTCCCCCGCGAAGATCCGCCGCAACATGCCGTTGATCGGAGCCGCCGGCACGTCGAGATCGCTGCCCGACCGGCCCCACGCACGGCCCCGGAGCTGCGAGAGAAAACGGATCGAGCGGACCACGGGATAGAGCCGGGCGTTGAACGGGGAGAGCAGTCGCTCACGCACGGGCAGCCCGTCGAAGGCGGCGCGCAGCCGTGTGGCGTCGTACCGGCGGTAGTGGCCGAAGCTCTCGTCGTGCTCGCTCCACAGCCGCATGTCCGCGGGCACCGTGATGAGAACGACGCCCCCGGGGGAAAGCTGCTCGACGAGCGGAGCGAGGACGGCGGTGTCGTCGGGCACGTGCTCCAGGACGTCCATGAGCAGGAACGCGTCGGCGCGGGCCGCATCGGGACCCAGGTCGCCCGGAGCGAACCCGCAGACGAACGGCACGGCGGGGAACCGCTCGCGCGCCAGATCGATCGCCGACTCGGTCGTGTCGATCCCGATGACCTCGTAGTCGCTCGCCAACGCGGCGATGTTGGCGCCGGTGCCGCACCCGACGTCGATGACGACGCGATCGGTTCCCGGCGGCACGACCGACGCGAGCACCCGCCGCAGGATCGCACGCCGCGCGACGAACCACCAGTGGGTGAGCTCAACCTCCGCGTGCAGATCGAAGAGCTCGGGGTTCATCGGCAAGTCCGAAGAGGATCGAATGGGCCGACGACGCGCACCGCCGACCGGCATCGGGCATAATCCGGGGGGCAAGGGTAGCGTCAAGAAAGGACGACGTGCCGAGCGGCGACCTCATACTTCTGGGCAAGTTCGGAATCGGCATCGGTTGCGCCGTCTTGACGGTCCTGCTCGCCGCGTCGTCGCGTCCGCAGATGCTCACGCGTCGAACGTTCGATGTCGTGGCCTTCGTGCTGCTGCTCGGATCCCGCCTGGCCCTGTTCGCCGGCATCTACCTGGTGCTCGGCGCCGAGGTGACGAGCGACGTCGGACGGTATTACTACCCCGAGGGTCGGGCGGCGTTGGCCGGCGGGTTGATCTACCGCGACATCGCGACCACGTACGCGCCGCTCTTCCCGTATCTCCTCGCGGGCCCGCTGGTCGTGTGGGACTCGGCCAAGGCCATCGTGCTCACGGCGATCCTGATCGAAGCGGCGTCGCTGCCGCTCTGGCTCGCGGCGGGGCGGCGGTGGCTGCGGGAGAGCACCGTTCGCACGAGCGCCGTTCTGTACGTGACGAGCCCCATCCCGCTGGTCAACGTCGCCATGAACGGCCAGAACCAGGTGTGGCACGCGTTGCTGCTGGCGGCCGCCCTGCTGCTGCTGCGTCGTCGCGACACGATCTCGGGGCTGCTCGACGGGTTGAGCGTCGCGGCGATCAAGATCATCGGCATCGTCTTCGCGCCGGTCCTGTGGCTGTTCGCGGCGCGGCGGGTCGGCTGGACGATCGCGTTCCTGTTGCCGGCCGTGCTCGTCTACGCGGCCTGCTTCGCGTTGCTCGGGCTCACGTGGGAGGAAGTCTCGTTTCCGCTCCGCAAACAGGGTGGGCACGTGACCGCCGGCAACCTGCCCTACCTCACGACCGCCTTCGGCGTCGACCCGACCGCCGATGCGTACCGCACCGTCACGACGCTGCTGGTCGCGCTCGGGCTCGTCATCGTGTTCCTCGCAAGCTGGGCGCGGGGGGCACCGCGGCACGCCGGGAACATCTTCTACCTTCTGACGCTCATCCTGCTGACGACGCTCCTGCTGGGCAAGAACTCCTACCCGTCGTACCTCGTGCTGGCGTTCTTTCCGCTTTGCGTCACCTACGCCGCAGGGCCGGCGGGCGGATCACTCCGCTGGTCTGCGGCCGCGTGGTTCGGCCTCTTCGGCGTCGCGGCGGTGCTGGAGCCGAGCCTCGTCTTCCGCTGGATCAAGCCGGATGGCGTCGGCGACCTGGGCCTGCTCTTCACCGCCGATCTCCCGCTCGGCCGGGAGCGGGGCAGGATCGTCGCCTTCACGCTGTGCGAACTCACGCTCATCGCCGCCTACCTCGGCATCTGGTGGAAGGCGTGGTCGACGATCGGCCGCCCCGGCCGCGTCTGAATCGCGAAATGGGTGCCACGGACAGCGCAGCGTCCGTGCCGAGCGTCACCCATCGCGCAGGAACGGGTGACTCCCCTTCGCGATGGACGCTGACGGCACGGACGCTTCGCTGTCCGTGGCGCCGATTCCTTGGGGGACTTCGTTGACGGTCAGGGCCAGAAGGCGGCGACCACGAGCGCGGCCCAGATCGCGACCGCGATCGGCACCTTCGAGAGCGTGCCGAGCACTCGGCCGATCGTGGCGCCGGTGGCCGGACGCAGCGTCTGCGGCATGGTGCGATCGGGGTGCGAGAGCTCCGCCACCATCGCGCCGAGGAACGTCCCGATGACGGCGCCGATGAGCGAGCCGACGAGCGGAATCGGGATCGGCAGCCCCGCCAGTGCGCCCACGATGCCGCCGATGAGCGCCCCCACCATCCCGCGTCGGGAGCTGCCGGCGTGCTTCGCCCCGAGCGCGCCGGCGCCGAACTCGAGGATCTCCCCGATCGTCGCCAGGACCCCGCCGGCGATGAGCATCCACCACGGGAACGTCTGGGCGACGCCCTCGAGATAGAGCGTGTCCGTCAGCTCGATGATCAACGCGAGCGCGAGGATGAGCCACGCCCCCGGCAATCCGACGACGACGCTGAGCACGCACGCGAACGAGATGATCGCGAAGAGCACGCCGACGATGATGATCAGGGTCAGTTCCACGTTCAGATCAAATCCACCAGGACGAGGTCCGCGAGCAGCTGCCCGGTCTCGGTGAGCCGCAGCCGCCCGTTCGCCCGCTCGAGCCGCCCCGCGTCTTCGTGCTTCGCGATCGCCGCCGCCCGCGTCGAGCCCCGCCCGCCCGTCGCCAGCAGCTCGTCGATCACGCCCAGCGGCAGGCCGTCGATCAGACGAAGCCCGAGCATGAGCCGCTCGCCCACGACGCCGTCCGCGTCGACCCGCTCGACGTCGGTGATCGGCGGGAGCCCGCTCGACTCCAGGTATTCGGAGAGTCGCGGTGCGTTCTTCCAGCGCACGCCGCCGACGTGCCCGGCCGCCCCGGGACCCAGCGGCCACCACGAGCGGTTCGTCCAATAGAGGAGGTTGTGCCGGCACCGCTCCCCCGGCCGCGCCCAGTTGCTGATCTCGTAGTGCTCGTAGCCCGCCAGGGCCAGGGTGTGGCGGGTGAGCTCGTACATGGCGGCCGTGGTCTCGTCCGGGGACGCCTCGAAGTCGCCGCGCCGGAGCCTGATCGTCATCGGCGTGTTGGGCTCGTACGTCAGCCCGTAGCAGCTCAGGTGATCCGGCTCGAGCGCGAGCGCGCGGGCGAGGTCGTCCGCCCAGTCGTCGACGGTCTGACCGGGGATGCCGAAGATGAGGTCGAGGCTGACGCGTCGCAGCCCTGCGGCTCGCGCCCGCTCGACCGAACGGGCGACGTTCTCGGGATCGTGCCACCGCTCGAGGGTCTGGAGGTGGGCGGGCTGGAAGCTCTGGGCCCCGATGCTGATCCGGGTCACTCCGCCGGCCACGAGCACGTCCAGGAGCTCGCCCGTCACCGTCTCCGGATTGGCTTCGACCGTGAACTCGGCCAGGCCCGGACCGATCGACGACGCGAGCCCGGCAAGGAGCTCACGCCACGAGGCGGCCGGCAGGAGCGTCGGGGTGCCACCACCGACGAAGATCGTCTCCGGCGTGTCCCCCATGGCCTCCGCGGCCGCGTCACGCTCTCGGAGCAACCGGTGCACGAACTGTTCGTGACGTCCCAGGGCGTCCACGATGCTGTAGAAATCGCAGTAGTGACACTTGTGGAAACAGAAAGGAACGTGGAGATAAAGCCCTCTCACGCCCTCTGAGGGCGGATTCAGTGGCAGGTCGGCGGCGGAGATCGCCCCGGTTATCGGAACGGAAAAGTCTTGGATTCCGCGACCGTCGCTGGTAATCTGGGTAACGAGGGTGGATGACGAACGAGGCATGGCGCGCTCGGCTGGATGACAGCGACCGCCAGGCCGTCCTGGCCGGTGGGGAGGATCGTTTCGGGTTCCGTTGGGATCCCGGCGGCGTTCAGAACGGAGGCGAGAAGGAGCGTAGGGTGCCCGTGCCGGGCATGGAATCTCGGCCGGATGATACTGCATCATCCCCGCCGCCAAGACCGCGTGGCGAATTCACGGAGGAAGCAACCCAATGAGCTACTGGCTGGTCATGAAGACCGCCGACGCGGGGGAGCGGCCGTTCCCCATATCCAAGGAGCGGACGGTCATCGGTCGGGGCCCGCGAAGCGATCTTCGCATCGCGATGCCCACCGTGGCCCAGCGTCACTGCGAGCTCATCCTCCGGAAGGACGAGCTGCAGCTCACCGATCTCGGTTCGGACGAGGGCACCCTTCGGAACGGCCATCGCGTCGAGCACGCGAAGCTCGGTCATTCCGATCAGCTCACCGTCGGTCCGATCACGTTCGAGGTTCGCGTCACCAGGGAATCGCCCGGGGCGCTTCCGGAGCTCAAGACGGGCCGGAAGGCCTCGCCCGACCCGACTCCCTGAGACCGCTTCAGGCGGCCGAGTCCTTCTTGGCGTCGTCCGGCACCGCACTCTTGGCCGGGATGCGGACGGTCATGCTGCAGCTGCGACAGCGAACCAGCTTGCCGCGGGCGTGATCCGGAACGGTCAGGATCCGCTGGCAGGCCAGGTTCGGACACATGATTCGGAGCATCTTCTCGTTCGACACGGCGTCTTCTCCCAAACCGTTGCGTTTGGTATCGGCCCCGTGGGACGGGTACTTGAGGGGCAGTGGACAGGCGTGTCGCCTGACCGGACGGTTCCTTGACGGCCTTTGGGTGCGGCTCTAGCCTTCCCCGGCCGCGTTCGTCGACCTATCGGTCGTTCGGAACGGGCATCTTCTCGTGCCGAAGCCAGCATCCAATCCCGATCCCTCCCGTTCCGGCTCGCACACCGCCGTGGTGGGGCTGCAGTGGGGAGACGAGGGCAAGGGGAAGATCGTCGATCTGCTCACCGCCGAGCACGACGTGATCGTCCGGTACAACGGCGGCGCGAACGCCGGTCACACCGTCGTCGTCGGCGACGAACGCTACGCCCTGCACCTCATTCCCGCCGGCATCCTCTACACCGACAAGGTGTGCGTGATCGCCAACGGCGTGGTCGTCGACCCGATCAAGCTGCTCGAGGAGATTCAGGCGTTGCGGGCCCGCGGCATCGAGGTCGGCGACAACCTGCGTATCTCCAACCGCGCGCACGTGGTGATGCCGTACCACAAGTGGATGGACGAGGCCCTCGAAGCCTCGCTGCACGGCGCGGCCGAAGGGATGGCGATCGGCACGACGAAACGCGGCATCGGTCCGGCGTACGCCGACAAGGTCTCCCGCGCGCTGGCCGTGCGGGTGGGTGATCTGCTCGAACCGGAGCGACTGCGACGCACGCTGCGAACGATCGCGCCACTGCATGCGAAACACCTCGCGGCCCTCGGCTGGACCGGCGCGACGATCGACCCGGATGCCCTCGCCGAGGAGTTCGCCTCGCTCGGCCGCACGCTGGCGCCCCACATCGTCGATACCACGTACCTTCTTCACGACTTCCTGGGCCAAGGCCATTCGATCCTCATGGAGGGAGCGAACGCGAGCCTGCTCGACCTGGACCACGGGACGTTCCCGTTCGTGACGAGCTCGCACTGCTCGACCCTCGGGATTCCCGCCGGCACCGGTGTGCCGCTGGGACGAATCGATCGCGTCGTCGGGATCATGAAGGCGTACGCCACCCGCGTGGGCGCCGGACCGTTCCCGACCGAGCTGAACGACGACACCGGTGACCGAATACGAGACCGCGGGCACGAGTACGGCACGACGACGGGTCGCCCGCGTCGCTGCGGGTGGCTCGACCTGGTGGCCGTGCGCTACTCGTGCATGATCTGTGGCGTGACCGGCCTGGCCTGCATGCTGCTGGACGTGCTGAGCGGGTTCGACGAGCTGCGTATCTGCACGCACTACCGGCTGCGGGACGGCACCGTCACCGATCGGTTCATCCCCGACGCGAAGCGTCTCGAGGAGATCGAACCGGTCTACGAGACGCTGCCGGGCTGGTCCGAGGAAATCGACGCGACGACCGATCGCGCGGGTCTGCCGGCGAACGCCCAACGCTACCTCGACCGGATCGAAGAGATCCTCGGCGTCCCGGTGGAGATCGTCAGCGTCGGCCCGGAACGCACGCAGACGCTCGTCGCCGTCTGAACGCGAGTCGAACCCAGTCGAATTCCCAATCGGTGGGTGGGCGTGAACCACCCGGCGCTGCCGCGCGTACGATAGCCGGACCACATGACCAACCCGCCTCCCGCCACCCCGACGCCGTCGCCCTCCGCCCTTGCCGCCTCGCCTTCGCTCGAGGTGCCGCCCACGCGTCGGCCCCGTCACATCGCGGTCATCATGGACGGCAATGGTCGCTGGGCCCTCGAGCGTCAGCGTTCGCGGATCGAAGGACACCGCGCCGGCGCACGAACGGTGCGGGAGGTCGTCACCGAGTGCGGGCGTCTCGGCATCGAGGCGCTCACGATGTTCTCGTTCTCCAGCGAGAACTGGAAGCGTCCGACCGCCGAGGTGGATGCACTGATGGAGCTGTGCCTCGAGTACCTCGTTCGTCAACGTCAGGAGCTGCTCGACAACAACGTTCGCTTTCGCCAGATCGGCCGCCGGCGCGAGCTGCCCCGTTCGGTGCAGGCCGAGATCGAGGAGACCGAGGCCGCAACCCGCGATTCCACCGGGCTCACCCTGGTGCTCGCGCTCAACTACGGCGCTCGCACGGAGCTCACCGACGCCACCCGCGCGATCGCGTCGGCCGTGAAGGACGGTCGCCTGTCGATCGACGACATCGACGAGACCACGATCGCCGACCACCTGTACACGGCCGGCCTGCCCGACCCCGATCTGCTCATCCGCACCGCCGGCGAGTATCGCGTCTCGAACTACCTGCTCTGGCAGATCAGCTACGCGGAGATCCACGTCACCGACGTCTACTGGCCGGAGTTCACCCGCGCACACCTGCACGACGCGATCCGCGACTTCGCGGGACGGGATCGGCGGTTCGGCGCGTTGACGGACGAGGGGTGAGGG
>JABDLI010000118.1 GCA_013003065.1 Phycisphaerales bacterium
GCTCGCTCTTCGGCGATCCCGAAGACGATCCCGACCGTCTGACCGAGCTCGAGCAGGCGCAGCAGATCGTCGACCTCATCACCGAGATCGTCGAGCCCGACGGCTGGGTCGAGAACGGCGGCGACTGGGGCACCATCCGCTATTACCAGGGCACGCTGATCATCCGCGCCCCTGACTTCATGCAGCGACAGATCGGCGGCTACCCGTTCGCGATCCGTCCGCGTTCGGCGGCGGCGTCACCGGTGACCATCGACCGGCGGTACGTGACCTTCTCGGGTGGCGTGTCACAGGTCGAGCTGATCGGTCTTCCTCCGTCGGCGCCGATCACCGGCGCGGCCGGCGGCGGCCCTCCCTGATCGCACGCATCCCCACGACGACGAGAACGCGGCCCCCGGGGCCGCGTTTTTCTTTGGGTCTCAGACGTACGGCCGGAAGAAATCCCACGCCCGCTCGTCCGCCGCCACCTTCCGCATGAGCAGGACGCTCCAGTCGACGTAGGGAACGACCCGCTCGGCGAAGAACGCCGGGCGTGCGGCCGGGGCGCCGCACCCGCGTTTGACGCTCTCGCAGGGTGTGGCGACGAACGCACCGTCCTGCGTGGTGACCGGTTCGTACGCGCGGTTGGCCAGCCAGTACGAGACCGCGTGCTGAAGACCGGGCATCCACATGTCGTGCAGGGCGACGACACCGCCGATGGGGAGCATCATGTCGAGGAGATAGAGCTCCGAGATCACGTTGTCCATCTGGTGCAGCCCGTCGACGAAGGCAAAGCCGATCGCGGCGTCGCGTTCGAGGAGTCGCGGCAGCACGAGGTGGGCCGGCGCTCGGTGGAAGTCGACCATCGCGCGGACACCGGCCCGTTCGAGCGCCACGAGACCGCAATCGGCAAAGTGACGCTGGTGGGGGTCGATCACGTGGTAGGACCGCGGCAACGCAGGTCCGGCCGCCTTCCGGCCCCGGCAGATCGCGAGCGTCGAGATGCCACTGGCCATGCCGATCTCGACCATCGATGCGGCGTTGGCGGACCGGGCGGCCGCTTCCAGAACCTGTGCCGCGCCGGCGGGAACGGCGTACTCCGACACATCGATCGTCCGGCCATCGTCCCCCGGCGCCCGCTTGGTGCGCAACATCTCCTCGAGGACGGCATCAAGGGGATCGATCGACGGGGGGGCGGTGACGGGGATGGACATCGACGGCTCCGCGGCGGTGACGACGGGACTCTCCCTCCGTCGGCCGGACCGACCGCGTTGCTGCAGTGATCAGGAGACCGACGCCAGCGGCACGGCGAAGAGCGGGGCCTCGGCCGCGGCCGGCAGCTCGGCAAGGTCGAGGGGCAAGACCATGGCGTGCTCGTGGTCGCTGTTCAGGATCACCACCCGACGCCCGCGGGCTTCGATGCCGGTCTCGACGTGCTGGTGACCCAGGCAGAAGAGCGACACGTTCCACCGGCGGGCCAGCGTCTCGATCTGCTCTTCGGTCTGGTGGCGACCCCACGTCATCAGGTAGGCGGCGCCGTCGGGCGCGTGCAGGTCATCTTCGACGAGCGGGCGGTCGAGCACGTCGAGATCGAACCGATCCATGGCCGCCGGCGCCGGCAGCGAGTGCGCGCACAGAACGCCGCCCTCGGTCATGACCGCCAGCGGCATCGCGGTGATGAAACGCCCGAGCGCGTCGGCGACCTCGACGCCGCGATCGCCGTAGGCGAAGTCGAGCGCTTCGTTGACGAGCTGCACGCTGTTCCCCGCCCCCTTGCTCACGCCGGCGCCGGTGAGCTGCGACAACTCGTGGTTGGCGAGCATCGGATGCGTCTGATGCGGTGCGGCCACGACGAGCGACGCGACGCGGGCGAGCATGCGATAGCTGAAGTCCATCCCGTTGATGAGCCGCTCGCCGTGGATCATCTCGTGCAGCACGACGTGGTGGTCGTCGTCCGCGTCGAGGCGGGCGAGACGGACGATCTTCTCCAGGTGCAGGGGATTGTCGTGCAGATCGCCCGTTGCGAGGAGCCGGCCGCGCGCGGGCAGCCGCACCGCCGACCCGGACCGCCCCGAACAGGTCTCCTGGGCCGTCACGGCCGCATCGAAGAGCTCGATGACGGCGTCGGCATCGCGAAGATCGGGGGGCGAAACGTCCATGACAGCGAGCATACCGCCTCCCAGGGGCCCTGACGGGACGGGCGTCCTTCCGAGGTCGCCGGAAACCGTAGAATGCGGATCGCGTCAACGCCGGGGATCGACGCGCGGAGGAAGCGCGGCATGCGCTGGAGATGGTCCCTGGCCCGAGCGGTGGTTGCGGTGTGGGCGGTGTTCGCCGCAGCGGCGAGCGTGGGCGCCGGTCCCCCCGCGCCCACCGAGTGGTTCGACGTCGGCAGCGCGACGCTCGGCGCCGGCGACGTGCTGGCGGCCGACATCGCGCTCGCGGTGACGCCGTCACAGGTCGTCGGCTTCGAGGTGCGGTTCGACTACTCCGAGATGATCTCCGACGCGAGTTGGGCGTCCGACGCGCAGGCGAAAGTGACCACGCCGGCTCGCGCCACCTACACGATCGGTGGCTTCACGACGTTGCCGAAGGCCGACGAGGACTGGTCGTTCAACGGCCCCGGATCGGACGGACCGGGCGTCTACGGCGACAGCGGCGAGGACATCTTCCTCCCCTGGCTCGACGCGCCGGCCGGCGACGGCGTGTACGCGGTGAGCCTCACGAACGACTGGCTGGGTGATTCGAATCCGAACACGTACAACGTCGTGCAGATTCGGTTCTATCTCTCGGTGGCCGGCGCCTGCTGCCACCCGGACGGTACGTGCAGCGAAGGCTCGGAGTCTGCGTGCGTCACCGCCGGCGGGGTGTACGAGGGGGACGGCGTTTCGTGCGCGAGCGATCCGTGCGTCGTGCCCACGGGCGCGTGCTGTCTTCCGGACGGAGCCTGCCTGGACGTGACCCCCGACGCGTGCGTCGACGCAGAGGGGGTCTACCAGGGCGACGGCATCGCGTGCGCGCCGGGGCTGTGCGTCGGCGTCAAGGGCGCGTGCTGCTTCCCGGATGGCAGCTGCGGAGTCCTGCGTGAGGATGTCTGCGTCACCCGCGGCGGCGACTACCAGGGCGACGGCAAGACGTGCACGATCGGCTGCCCGCCGGCGACCGGCGCCTGCTGCCGGGCCGACGGCACGTGCGTCGCACTCGACGCGGCGGCCTGCCTGGCGGTGGGCGGCGTCTATGCCGGCGACCTCGTGGCGTGTACGCCAACCCTCTGCCCGCCGCCCAAGGGCGCCTGCTGCTTCCCGGGCGGAGCCTGCGGCGTCATGGAGGAGCCAACGTGCACGGACGCCGGCGGCGTCTATCAGGGAGACGGGACGATCTGCGCCGGACAGTGCCCGACGCCTCCGGGCGCGTGCTGTTTCCCCGACGGCACATGCGTCTCGCTGCCGTCGGGAGCGTGCGGGGACGCCGGCGGCGGCTTCCAGGGCGTGGGGGTCGTCTGCTCACCAACGCTCTGCCCGCCGCCAAAGGGCGCCTGCTGCCGTCCCGACGGCGGCTGCAGAGTGGTCGAGGAGGAAAAGTGCGAGGGTGTCTACCAGGGAGACGGAACGATCTGCGAGGGCCAGTGCCCCCCGCCGCTCGACGGCGACGTCAACCGCGATGGAAGCGTGGACTTCAGCGATTTGTTGCTGGTGATCGCGCACTGGGGTCCGTGTAGTCACTGCCTGGCGGATTTGGATGTGGATGGGGTTGTGGGGTTTGGGGATTTGTTGATGGTGTTGGCGCATTGGGGGTGATGCGGATGGTGCCACGGACAGCGAAGCGTCCGTGCCGTGCGTCGTCCGCCGCGCAAAGGGAATCCGACTCCCCCTCGCGATGGACGCCGAGGGCACGGACGCTTCGCTGTCCGTGGCACCGGGAATGTGCGTCTACTCCCCGCTCTCGCCGAGCACGTACCGCCCGAACCACTCGTGATCCCACTTCATCTTCGCCTTCCGATGCGAGAGCTTTGTCAGCCCGTGGCCTTCTCCCGGGTAGACGAGCAGCTCGCACGGAACATCGAGGTAGTGATGCAACGCCCGGTGGAGCGCCCGGCTGTGCTCGACCGGAACGCGGGCGTCGTTCTCGCCGACGTGGACGAGCGTGGGGGTCACGACCTTGTCGACGTCGTACAGCGGTGACGTCTCGTGCATCTTCTGGCTGCGTTCCCACGGCAGGCCGCCGGAATAGTTGATGACGTGGCCCGGCGTGTCTTCGATCGACCACTGCATGACCGTGTCGAAGACACCCGCCCCGCTGCTCGCCGCCTTGAACCGCTGATCGGCCGCGATCAGGCAGTTCGTCAGATAGCCACCGTTGCTCCAGCCCGTGACCGCGATGCGTTCGGGGTCGGCAATGCCGCGGGCGATGAGCGTGTCGATGCCGGCGATGATGTCCTGCACGTCGAGATTGTTCTTGTTGCCGATGAGGTCGGTCAGGAACCGGTCGCCGTACCCGGTCGAGCCGCGGTAGTTGGGATCGAGGACCGCCCACCCCTGGGCGGCGTAGATCGTCCGGCCGTACATCCAGTACCGGAACGCCAGCTTCGACGATGCCGTCGGGCCGCCGTGGATCGTGACGAGGAGAGGCAGCGGCGGGCCGGGCGTGTAGTCTGGCGGCAGCTCGAGGATTCCCTCGACGGGCGTCCCGTCGGGGCTCGTCCACTCGAGCAGCTCGATCCGGGGGATCTTCCACGTGTCGATCTGGGGATTGAGGTTCGTCACACGCCGCCGCGCACGTCCGGCGAACGGCGGCTCGGCGACGAAGATGTCCGCCGTGTGCGTGCGCCCGCTCTCCAGCACGGCGAGCCGGCTTCCATTGGCGGCAAAGTCGAACGCGTTGAGGACGACGTCGCCGGGCGTGATCGTGACCGCCGCCCCCTGGCCGCCGGGCTGGACGTTCGTGATGGCCACGAGCCGCTGCCGCGCGTGGTCATCGGCGAGGAAGCACAGGTCGTGCGTCCCCGGCTGCCACGCGAGCGTTCCGTCCGCCGTGACCTCGCCCGGACGGATGAGCTTCGTCACCGCCGGCGTGTCGCCGTCGAAGTGCGCGACGAAGAGCTCGCCCGGGTACCCGTCGAAGTCGACGCGGAAGGCGAGCTTGCGTCCGTCCGAGGAAAACGCAGGCGTGACGATCCATCCGTAGGGAGACGGCGCCCGATCGCGAAAGAGCGTGTCGTCCAGACGGACGATGGAACGCGTCGGCATCTCCAGCACGTCAACGTGCGACCACCCCTCGTTCGTGATCAGCTCCGCCGTCGGCGTCGTGATCATGGCGATGCGTCGCTCGTCGGGTGCGACGCAAAATGCCCTGATCACGCGGGACTCGTCCACCAGCTTCTCCGTCCGCCACGACTGGAGGTCGAGCTTCCAGAGCTGGCTGTACTCAACAACGCCGTGCCCGTACTCGATGTCGTCGAACTCGTCCCGCAGCGACTGCCACGGGTCGGTCTCGGTCGACTCCTCGCCGGTCGTGTAGTAGAGCGTTCGACCGTTCGCCGCGAGCTCGAAGTCATGGACGCCGCCCTCCCGCCGCGTGACGGCGGTGATGGCGTCACCGGTCACCGACGCCCGCCACACCTGCCGCTCTCCGTTCCACGGCGGCGCGGTCTCACCCGCCCGCTCCCGCGTCGAAAGGAAGTAGACGAACCGGCCGTCCGGGCTCCAACGCGGCTTGGTGTCCGCCGCGGTGTCGAACGTCAGACGGCGGACGGTGTCGTCCGCGACGGACACCACCCACAGATCCATGTTGCGGCGATCGAGCGTCTCGTCCCAACGGCCCTCCACGTACGCGACCCGGGTGCCGTCGGGAGACGCCGCAATCTCCGCGACGTAGACCTGGGTGAAGTAGTCGTCGAGGGTGATGTCGTGATCGCGGACGATGGGCTGCGCGAGGGTGGCGGCGGCAACCGCGCCGGTGGAGGCCAGGGCAAGCATCGGGGCGAGCGTCGGCATGGTGGGCAATCTCCGGTGGCGTCGATGATACCGAGGGCGCGAGCGGCAAGTGCACCCATCTCGAAGATCAAAGTGGTGCCACGGACAGCGAACAATGGTGCCACGGACAGCGAAGCGTCCGTGCCGTGCGTCGTCCGCCGCGCAGGGTAGTCAGATGCCCTGCGCAATGGACGCT
>JABDLI010000119.1 GCA_013003065.1 Phycisphaerales bacterium
AGCGTCCATTGCGCAGGGAGGCTGACTCCCCATCGCGATGGACGCTGACGGCACGGACGCTTCGCTGTCCGTGGCACCATCGGGAGGGACCCGGACGCGGCCCCGGCCCCGGACCCGGCCCCGGACGCGGTACCGAACCCGCCCCCGGACGCGGACCCCACCACGGACTCCTGCTACACTTCGCCCATGTCCAAGACCTTCCGCTGCACCGTGGTGACCCCCGCCCGGGCCGTGTTCGACGACGCGGTTTCATACGCGACCTTCCCCGCCTGGGACGGCCAGCAGGGGGTCCTGCCCGGCCAGAGCCCGATCCTCAGCCGTCTCGGCATCGGCCCCATGCGGGTCGACGCGGATGGCGGCTCGCAGTGGTGGCTGGTCGAGGGTGGCTTTGCCCAGATCCGCGACGACGTCCTGATGATCCTCACCGAGCGGGCCACGCCGGTGGATGAGCTGTCGGCCGCGGAGGCCGAGGAGGCCCTGGTCGATGCCAACGAGCGGGCCCGGAGCGGTGGGGTCGATCGCCAGGTGGTCGAGGCGGACCAGCAACGGGCCCGCGCCAGGAAGGCGATGGCCCTCGCGCACGGTGGAAACCCGGGTCATTGACCGCCGGGAAAACGGGAGGCCCGAGCCATGACGGCTGAAGCCACGACCGTGGAGACCGCGATGAGCCCTGACCACGACGCCGAGGAGGTCCCGGCGTCCGAGGTGCCGCTCGAGGCCCGCGTCGAAGCGGTGCTGTTCGGAACCGAGCGTCCGCTGCCGGACGCGCGGCTGGCGGAGGTGCTGGGCATCGAGGCGAAGGGCGCCGCGAAGCGGATCAAGGCGGCCATCGAGTCGCTCAACGAGAGCTACGAGCAGACCGGCCGCACGTTCCGGGCCGAGCGGCTGGCGGGCGGATGGCAGCTCCTGACCGAACCCGCGTTCGGGCCGCTGCTCGCGCGATTGCACCGGGACCGGCAGCAGTCGCGTCTGTCACCGGCGGCGATGGAGACGCTCGCGATCATCGCGTACCGGCAGCCGATCATTCGGGCCGAGATCGAGGCGATTCGCGGCGTGTCGTGCGGCGAGGTGCTGCGTGGTCTGCTGGAGCGGCGGCTCGTCAAGATCGTGGGCCGCGCCGAAGAGCTCGGACGTCCGATGCTCTACGGCACGACGCGTGAGTTCCTCAACGTCTTCGGCCTCGCCTCCCCGACGGATCTCCCGGCGGTCGAGGGGCTCGAGCCGAGCGCCCGCGCCCCGTGGCGACCGAAACCCGCGCCGGCGGCCGAGAGCGAAGGCGACGCATCGGGCGCGTCTGAAATATCCGACGCGACCGACGCAACCGACCCGACCGATCCGGATCCAGACGCCGACGCACCCACGGGCGGCTGATGGTCGCGGGGTGGGTGGTTCGGTGAATACCATCACCCGATCCCGCTTGCGGTTCACCCATGCGTCGCCGCTACCACCTCCATCTTCCGTTCCTCGTGTACTGCGGGCTGACCGTCCTCGTCGCGGTGGCGGCGATCAACGGGGGCTCCAACCTTCTGTTCTGGGTGTTCGGGGCGATGGCCTCGGCGCTGCTGGTCTCCGGGCTGCTCTCGGGCGTCATGCTGCTGGGGCTGTCGGTGCGGCGTCTGCTGCCGGCGCACGGTGTCGTCGGCGAGCCGATGAGCGTGCGTTACGCGATCCGCAACCGCAGCCGGCTGCTTCCCGCGTTCAACTTGCACTGCCGGGAACATGCGTCGCCGGGCGAGAGCGGTTGGCAGGACCGCATTCGCGGCGGGCTGGCGTGGATCATGCACATCGGGCCCCGCGAGCTCGTGCACGCCGAAGCGATCTTCTGGCCCACGGCGCGCGGTGTCGTCGACTTCGACGACGTCGAGGTGCGAACGAGCTTCCCCTTCGGGATCCTCGGGAAGTCGATCGTCGTGACCCGCCCGCACGGCACGCTCGTCTTCCCGCCGGTGCTCCCCCTCCGCCAACGCGTCCTAGACGCCATCGTGCCGGCCGCGGACGTGGGCATGAAGATCACGCAGCACCCGGGCGCCGGTGACGACTACTACGGGATCCGGGAGCTGCGACCGGGCGACAGCCTCCGGCACATCGCCTGGAAACGCACGGCCAATCGCGATCAGCTTCTGTGCGTCGAACGCACGCGTCCGAACCCGCCGAAGCTGCGGGTCATGCTCAATCTCTCGCGGGCGCCGGCGGAGGACGGTGACGCCGCCGCCGCGACGCGTCGGCGTCGTGAAGAGCTTGCGATCATCCTCGCGGCCTCGATCGTGGAGGCGGCCGACGCCTCGGGGCTCGAGGTCGGGCTGAGCGTGTTGGGGCTGGCGACCGCTCCGATCCCGCCGCGACGAAGCCACTGGCATCGCAACAAGATCATGGCAGCGTTGGCGGAGATCGACCTCGACCAGCCGCGACTGCCGGCCCTGCGGAGTCCGGCGGTCGAGATGGAGCGGATCGGGGTGGCGGTCGTCCATCCCGGGCGGGCCGATCTCGCGGTTGCGCGTGAGGATGCGTGGCACTTCACGACGACGCAGATGCACCATCTCGTCGACCGAACCGAGGCGGAGCTGGCGACGCTCGTCACGCCCGCCGCGGCGGCGGAGGCGGCGTCGTGAAACTGCTCCGCAGCTTTCCGGTCATGGCCTTCGCCCTGGTGCTGCTGAGCATCGCCGGGTTCAGCGCCGCCCAACGCAGCGTCGAGATGTTCCTGGTCGCCGGCACGCTCGCGGCCGTGAGCTGGTACGTGACCGAAGGGCCGCGGGGACGGACGCTCCCGCGGTGGGCATCGACGATGCTGGTGCTGCTCGTCACCGCCGCCGGGGTCGCCGATTTCGCCGTCCACCCGCGAGACATTCCCGGCGTCCTCGGCCGATTCAGCCTCGCCCTCACGGTCGTCAAGCTGTTCGACCGGCGGACCGCGCGTGACCACGCGCACCTGATGGGTCTCAGCCTGCTCCTGATGCTCGTGGGCTGCATGAGCTCCTACGACCTCCTCTTTGGCGTCTTCGTCGCCGCGTATTCGCTCCTGGGGTTGTACGTGCTGTTGCTCTTCCAGCTCTTCGCGGCGCACGAGCGGGTCACCGAACGCCGCCGGCGCCGGCTGCCGGCGGTGGCGGGAACGCGTCGGCCGCCGCAGCTCGCTCCCACGATCGGTCGGCACGTGGGCCTGCACTTCCGCGGCCTCGCGTTCGTGATCGCCGTCGTCGGCCTGGTGTCGAGCACGCTGCTGTTCGTCATCTTTCCGCGCTCGCTCGGACGCGATCTCGGACGCGGCGCCCGCGGCGGCGTGACTGCCGCCGGCTTCGCCGACCGGATCGACCTCGACGTGGGCACGCGGATCACCGACTCGCGGCGGGTCGCGTTCGAGATGATCGTCGGCGATGGTTGGCGCGGGGGACCGCTGTACCTGCGGGGCGCCGTCCTCGACGACTACCGCGACGGCCGGTGGCGGGCCACCGTGACGCCGGCGGAACCGCTGGGGACCGACGGGCGGAGCATCAGGTGGCTTGCCCGCGGCATCCTCGACCCCCCGGAAACCGTGCGGATCGAGCTGCGTTTCCGCACGCCGACGTCGACGCTGTTCTCGCCGTACGTACCGGTGGGCGTCTTCACCTCCCAGCCGCGTTCGTTCCGATTCGATCCGGCCCGCCAGACCCTCGCGACGGATCGCGACGATCCGCCCGTCTGGACCTACGCCGTCATCGCTCAGCCCGAACCCCCGGCACCGCTCGTGACCGCGTTGAGCGGGGGTCGTCGTCGTCCCGCCCGCCCGTTTCATACGTTCGACCGACCGGACGAGGCCGCACGTGTCGTCGAGCTTGCCGAGACGTTGCTGACGGAAGTCGGGCACCCGAGACCGGTCGGACAACCTCCGTCTCCGGAGTGGGGCATGCGGGCGGCGGAGATCTTCGCGGCGTACCTGCAGACGGGCGGCTTCACCTACACGCTCGACGTGAGCGGCGTCGTCCGCACCGCCCAGGATCCCGTGACCGAGTTTCTCTTCAACAGCCGTCGCGGGCACTGCGAGTACTTTGCTTCGGCGCACGCGTTGCTCTGCCGGGCGGTGGGTGTCGACGCCCGCGTCGTGACGGGCTACATCGTGCCGGATGCGACACCCGGCGCGTCGTCCCTCGTGCTCGAATCCGCGGCCCACGCGTGGGTCGAGGTGCCGATCGACGACGTGCGGGTGGCCACGTTCGATCCGACGCCGCCCGACGCCCTCGATTCGGCGGAAGATCCGACGGGCGGGTTGACGGCCCGGCTGACGTTTCTCGTGCAGCGGCTGGAGGGCGTGTGGATGAACCGCGTGGTTCAGTTCGACGAGCGTTCACAGACGCAGCTCCTGGAACGCCTGACCGCCGGCAGCGCCACCCGCATGAAGACCGGGGTCGAGGCCGCGCGGCGTTGGATGGCACAGGTCAACCGCGCGTTCTACTTCGGCCCGGCGGGCTACATCTGGCTCGGGCTGGTCGGCTTGGCAGGGCTGATCGCCGTGATCGCCCTGGTGCGGGCCATCCGCCGCTACCGGGCCCTTCGTCGCACGCTCGGACTGCGCACGATCGAGCCGGGCGAGCCCGGCCGGCTGCGTCAGCTTGGCTTCTACCACGACCTTCTCGTGGCCCTGCGTCGCGGGGGCTGCACCAAGCCGCCGTGGCAACCGCCGCTGGCGTTCATCGGCACCCTCGCCGCGGGGCACCCCGAGACGGCGGAGGCGGCCCGCGCCGCGGTGGAGCTGTACTATCGCGGGCGGTATGCGGGTCGAGGGCTCACGCGGGCCGAGGTCGCCGAGGGTCGGCGGCTCGTCGCCGCGGTCGAACGCGGCCTGCGGAGCGGTTCATGACACACGAAGCCTGGCAGGCCGACGATCCGGAACCGTTCGAGCCGGAGCAGCACGCGGCGCAGCTCGCGGGGCTCGTGCGTCTGCTCGGTCCGCCGCCGCGACGGGGGCTCGATCTCGGGTGCGGACCCGGACGCATCCTGGTTCCCCTCGCCGCGGAAGGGCACCGCATGATCGGCCTCGATCGCGACCCGTCGATCCTGACGGTCTGCGAGGACCGACTGGCCCGCGCCGGGGCGACGGCGGAATTGCACGCCGTCGACTTCCAGGCCGCCTGGCCGTCGTCGGTGACCGACCTGGACTTCGTGCTGTGCCTCGGCAACACGTTCGCCATCCTGGCCGACGTCGACGCGGCGGTGGCGATGCTGCAGCGCGTGGCGTCGGTGCTCGCGCCCGGTGGTGTCTTCCTGATGGACGACCTCGCCGCCGATCTGTGGCCGGAGCTGACGGAGGGATACTGGTGCAGCGGCGTCAGTGACGATGGCACGGCGCAGATCATCTGGCATCCTTCCGACGCGATCTTCGCGCTGCGGCACGGGGACGCGGTCGATGATCGGTCGTGGACGTTCGAAGCCGGTGATCAGCCGTTGCGTCTGTGGACCGACGGGGCGCTTCGTCTCGCCGCCGCCGCCGGGGGGTTATCGGGGCCGGAGCGGGAGGACGGCGCCCATCTGATCGTGATGCGCCGGGGGGCGAACCCGACGGCCGGTTGATTCCGGGCAACCCCTCAAGCACCGGGGGGGCGGGGCCGATCTTCACCGCAGTCCCGGGAGGGCCCGGAGCGGGGAGGGGTTTCGTGCCCGCGAATCGATCACGCACGATGCAGTGGCGACGCTGTCTGGAGCAGATCCAGGAACGCGGCGGCGCCATCGAGATTGCCGTCGCCCACGCCGGTGACGATGACGACGGTGCGCACCTCATCTGGCGGGTGCGGGTCCTCGCGTTGTCGGCCGACGAAATCGTCGTCGAGCAGCCCGCGGCGTTGGGACAGATCGTCCACATCCGCGACGGCATCGAGCTCGTGGCGATCCTGACGGTCGGTCAGAATCGCTGGATGTTCACGACGAGCAGCCGTGGCGTCCTGAGCGTCGACGACCCCCGGCGGCCGACGCGCGGACTCCGGCTCGTGATGCCGTCGGAAGTCCAGCGTTGTCAGCGCCGTCACCACCGCCGCGTCGACACGGCCCGGCTTCTGCTGCCGCAGCTGGACGTGTGGCCGCTGCTGGATCCGAAGTCCGCCGTGCTCGCCGAACGCGCGTGCGAGCTCGCGTTCGCCCGCGGTCCCGAAACCGACGCGGAGGAGCCGGGTCCGTCGATCCGCCCCGAGCTCGGCCCGCGGTTCACCGCCTCGCTCGTCAACCTCGGCGGGGGCGGCGTGGGACTCGAGATCGGCCCCGAGCACAGCCAGATCGTGTGCCGGCACAAGGTCTACTGGATCCAGATTCCGATGCCGGGAGAGCCGGCCGCTCCGATCTGCGCGAGCGCCAAGCTGGTCCACACCCACATGCAGTCGGACCACAGCATCTACGCCGGGCTGGCGTTCGACTTCACGTTCAACGCGCCGCACCAGCGTTTCGTGGCGGATCAGATCTGCCGCTACGTCAGCCGCCAGCAGGAAGCGGCTCGCGTAGCGCAGTCGCTTCGCAAGAGCGCCTGACGACCTGAACCTCGGAACGCCCGAGCGTGCGAACGTCGACCTCACGCGATCGGTCGCGTCCGTTGGCGTGTCGCGTGACGGCTCAAGCGAGCCGGAGCCGGCAGCACGGTCGCGTGCGCGGGGGGAGTCGGGGTTCGCGCGCGGCGGCCGTCCCGGAAGGAGGCCGGCTCCGGCCCGATGGCATGGAGCAAGGCCGGTCACGGTACGTCACGGTGAGATGCGAACCGGCAAACGACGTGAAAACGCCGGTCAGACGCCCGCGGCCGCCGGCCGTGACGCGTCGAGCACGAGCCGCAGCACGGTGGCCTTGTCGAGGCTTTCGCGATGCTCGCCGCGGGGATCGGAGTCCGCCACGATGCCGCCCCCCACGCCGTAGTCGAGGACTCCCTGCGTCAACCCCGGGCCGGCGGGGGTCAGACCGCTGAGACAGATCGTCCGGATCGCGATGTTCAGCCGGACGCTGCCGTCGTCGCCGAAGAAGCCGATCGATCCGCAGTACGGCCCGCGTTCGACCGGCTCCAGCTCGTCGATGATCTGCATTGCGCGGATCTTCGGCGCGCCCGTGATCGAGCCGCCCGGGAACGTCGCGGCCAGCAGGTCGCCGCGAGTCGCGGTCGGTCGCAGGACGCCGTGCACCTCGCCGACGCCGTGGTGGACGGTCGGGTGGGACTCGATGATGCGTTCGGTCGGCACCCGGACGGATCCGAACGTGCAGACGCGACCGAGGTCGTTCCGCATCAGGTCCACGATCATGTTCAGCTCGGCCGTGTCCTTGTCCGACGCGAGGAGCTCCTCCGGCGTGTCCTCGGCGGGCCGGGTTCCCTTGATCGGTCGGGTGACGAGGCGACGCGTCGCGCCGTCGAGCTCGAGAAACAGCTCCGGGCTCATCGAGACGATGGCGCGGTGGCCGGGCAGCTCCAGCATCGCCCCGTACCACGCGCGGCTGGTCGCGAGCGCGCGTCGGGCCAGACCACGCACGGAGCCGTGGAAGGTCGTCGTGATCCGCTGGGTGATGTTGGCCTGGAAGATGTCGCCGGCCGCGATCAGCTGCTTCGTGCGGGCGACCGCCCGCAGGTACGCCTCGGGCTCGAGCGAGCTGGCGAAGCCGGTGACGGCAACCGTCGCCGGTGGGGGCGGAGCGGTCTCGTCGAGCTCCGCCGCCAGGTCCGTCGGCCCGAAGCCGTACCACGTCTCTCGCTCGTGGTCGTAGACGAGCCCGCTCCGGCACCGGGCCAGCTGCACGCGGGGCCAGCCGCGGGTGTCGAGCGCACCGGGGTGCGCACGGGCAGCCGGCTCGACATCGCGTCCGAGGTCGTACGACAGGTAGCCGACCCAACCGCCCGCGAACGGGAGGACGGTCTCCGCCGGGCCCGGTCGCCGGGTGCGTTCGAGGATTCGATTCAGATCACGCAGGGGATCATGCGTGAGCGGAACCGGATGGCGTCCGCCGATCGCGTCCGGTGTCAGATGCGATCGACCGTTGAACGTGAACCACCCCTCCGGCGTGGTGGCGATCGTCCACCTCGACCAGCGACCGGCGGTGGCTCCGCCGGCGTGCAGCAGCAGGAGGGGACGGGCGCGAGGCCAGGCGGCGATCAGATCGAGCGGCGTGCCGGAGATGGTGAGCACCCGCTCGGGTGCGGTCGGCGTCATGATTCGATGATATTCCCGCGTTCGGCCGATCGTGCCTGAGACGTGTGGGTAGAATCCACGCCCATTTTCCGCCGAAGGAGCCCCGATGACCACGATGGCCACGAAGCCGACCACCACCCGTTCCCGATCCCGCAAACGCGTTTCTGGCCGCGGCATGATCTCGCACTTCGGCCAGCACCGGACCGATGGCGACGCCACGCAGCGGGAGCGTCTGGGTGGCAAGGGGGCCAACCTCGCCGAAATGAGCTCGATCGGCCTGCCCGTGCCGCCCGGTTTCACGATCACGACCGACGTCTGCGAGGCCTACGAGCAGGCGGGGGGCAAGCTGCCATCCAACCTGATGGACTCGGTTCGGGAGCACGTGGAGTTGCTGGAGAAGGAGACGGGGAAGGACTTCGGTTCCGCCAAGAACCCGCTGCTCGTCTCGGTGCGCAGCGGCGCGGCGGTCTCGATGCCGGGCATGATGGACACCGTCCTGAACCTCGGGCTCAACGACGCGGTGGTCCCGGGGCTGGCGGCGTCGACCGGGGACGAGCGGTTCGCGTGGGACGCCTATCGGCGGCTCATCAACATGTTCGGCGACGTCGTGATGGGGGTCGATCACCATCTCTTCGAAGCCGAGTTCGACCGAATCAAGAAGAAGTACCGTGTCGAGGCCGACACCGACGTGCCGCCCCGCGGGCTCGCCGATCTGTGCAATTCGTACAAGAAGGTGTACAAGCAGCACGTCGGCGCCGCGTTCCCGCAGGATCCCTACCGTCAGCTCCAGCTCGCGATCGAAGCGGTCTTCCGGAGCTGGAACGCGCCGCGGGCGATCACGTACCGCCGGATCAACCACATCACGGGCCTGCGGGGGACCGCCGTCAACGTGCAGACGATGGTCTTCGGCAACATGGGGCCGGACAGCGGCACCGGTGTTGCGTTCACGCGTGATCCCGCGACGGGCAAGAACGAGTTCTACGGCGAGTTCCTCGTCAACGCCCAGGGTGAAGACGTGGTCGCCGGCATCCGCACGCCGAAATCGGTGCGGGAGATGCCGAAGTGGGACAAGGCCGCCCACACGCAGCTGCTGAAGATCAAGGATCTGCTCGAGCGTCACTACCGCGAGATGCAGGACATCGAGTTCACCATCGAGCGGGGCAAGCTGTACATGCTGCAGACCCGCTCGGGCAAACGCACCGGCGCGGCCGCCGTGAAGATCGCGGTCGACATGGTGAAGGAACGACGCATCACCCGCGACGAGGCGATTGCCCGCATCCCGGCGGAGGATCTCACCCAGCTCCTGCTCCCCAGCTTCTCGCCGGCGAGCAAGAAGGGCGTACCCGTCCTCGCCAAGGGTTTGCCCGCGTCGCCGGGGGCGGCGACCGGGGCTTTGGCGTTCACCGCCGAGGAGGCGGTCGAACGCACTCAGGCGGGTGAAGCCGTGCTGCTTGTCCGCAAGGAGACGAGTCCGGAGGACGTCGACGGCATGCACCACGCCAAGGGCATCCTCACCTCGACGGGCGGCATGACCAGCCACGCCGCCGTCGTCGCGCGGGGGTGGGGCAAGTGCTGCGTCGTCGGCGCCGGCGCGATCGAGATCGACCCGAAGAAACGCGTGCTCGTCATCAACGGCAAGCGGTTCACGGCGAAGTCGGTGCTTTCGATCGACGGGAGCACGGGTGAGGTGATGGAAGGGGAGGTCAAACGCTCCACGCCCAAGCTGTCGCGTGACTTCGCGACCGTCATGAAGTGGGCGGACACGATTCGCACCCTCAAGGTGCGGACCAACGCGGACACGCCGGCCGACGCGAAGCGGGCCCGCGACTTCGGCGCCGAAGGCATCGGTCTGACACGAACCGAGCACATGTTCTTCGAGGGGGACCGGATCCTCGCGATGCGGGAGATGATCCTCGCCGACGATCAGACCAAACGCGAACGCGCGCTCAAGAAGCTGCTGCCCTTCCAACGCCGCGACTTCGTCGGGATCTTCACCGCCATGAAGGGGCTCCCGGTGACGGTGCGTCTGCTCGACCCGCCGCTGCACGAGTTCCTCCCGCACGACACCGTCGCCCAGAAGGAGCTGGCGAAGGAGATCGGCGTGCCGGTGAGCGTCGTTCGCCGGCGGGTCACGATGCTGCACGAGCTGAATCCCATGCTCGGTCACCGGGGGTGCCGGCTCGCGGTGACCTACCCCGAGATCCTGCGGATGCAGGTCACGGCCATCGTCGAGGCGATGATCGCGTGCAAGAAGAAGAAGGTGGACGCACGCCCGGAGATCATGATCCCGCTGGTTGGCGCCAAACGCGAGCTGTCGGATCTGCGGACGCTGACCGAGGAGACGATCAACACGGTGCGCAAGGCGAAGAAGTACACCGGCCGGCTCAACATCCCGATCGGCACCATGATCGAGATTCCCCGGGCGGCGCTCACCGCGGACGAGGTCGCCGAATCGGCGGACTTCTTCAGCTTCGGCACCAACGACCTGACCCAGATGGCCTTCGGCTACAGCCGCGACGACTCCGGCACGTTCCTGCCGGAGTACGTCGAGCGTGGCATCCTGCCGGACGATCCGTTCCAGTCGATCGACGAGGATGGCGTCGGCCAGCTCGTGGAAATCGCCGTCAAGAAGGGACGCGTCACGCGCGACGACCTCAAGCTCGGGATCTGCGGCGAGCACGGGGGCGACCCGTCGTCCATCCTGTTCTTCGCCCGCGTCGGTCTCGACTACGTGAGCTGCTCCCCGTTCCGCGTCCCGATCGCCCGACTGGTTGCCGCCCAGGCGGCGCTGGCGGCGAAGGACGCCTGACCCGACGCACCCGGGAGGGTGAAGTTTCGTTTCACGGACTGGTGCCACGGACAACGTCCGTGCCGTGCGTCGTCCATCGCGCGGGGGAGTCGAACCCCTCATCGCGATGGACGCTGACGGCACGGACGCTGCGCGGTCCGTGGCACCGCCGGTGTTACAGGTGCTGGTCGATCGAGGCTATGAGGGTCGCGGCGTCGTCGGCGTCGAGCGTCCCGGACTTCCAGCCGTGACGCAGTCCCGCCTCCTCGTACGCGGGAATGACGTGCACGTGCACGTGCATGACTTCCTGGCCCGCCCGTGCGCCGTTGTTGAGAAGCACGTTGTACGCGTCGGCCCCCGTCGCCTTGACGATCGCGCCCGCCAACCGGGGGAGCACGCGACCCAGTGCGGCGCCGGCGTCCGGGGACATCTCGTGGAGGCTCGCGACCCGCTCCTTCGGGATGAGAAGCGTGTGGCCGCGGCTGATGGGGCCGACGTCGAGAAACGCCAGGACGTGGTCGTCCTCGTAGACGCGATGGCAGGGGATCTCGCCGTCGAGAATTCGCGCGAAGATCGTCGCCTCGGGATCGGGCATGGCTTCATCTCCGGGAGGACGCCGGGGGCAACCGAACCTCCTCGCGATCCGCTTCGTGCTCTCGTTGCGGGTCGATCTGAAGAAACCGGCTCAGCCACCGCACGCCGAGGTAGAAGGGAATCGTGTCGATGGCGGCGAACGTGAACTTGAACGCGTACCCGGTCGCGATGAGCAGCAGGAGCTGGCCGGCCACCGGCCGCGTCTCGTCGACGACCCCGGCCAGGCCGCCGATCGAATACGTGATCAGGATGACCGCCACCGTATCGACGAGCTGGCTGATGATGGTCGAGCCGTTGTTCCGCAACCACAGGTGCCGACCGCCGGTCAGCTTCTTCCAGAGGTGGAACAGGTAGACGTCGATCAGCTGCGCCGCGAGGTACGCGATCATCGACGCCGCGACGGCGCCGAACGCGAGCGTGCGAACCTCGAAGAAGACGGGCAGGCGATCCGCGGCGTCCCGCACGATCGCGCCGTCGGGCCCGAGTGGCTCGAAACCCGGCAGGGTACCCCCGACCCAGAGGATGAGCATGACCCAGAGGTTGAGCAGCAACCCCACCCAGACGACCGCGTTGGCCCGGGCGCGACCGTAGAGCTCGCTGATGAAGTCCGTGCAGAGGAAGGTGACGGGATAGGGGAGGACCCCGACCGCGACCGCGAAGACGAGCGCCCCGCCGTCGTCGCGGTCGACTTCGAGCAGCTTGATGAACCGCGTCACGCCGAGGATGTTGAGCATCGCGAGCGTGCCGAGGAACAGGCCCGCCAGCACGAGGAAGACCCGCTCGCGTCTGGCGTGCAGGGCGGAGGCTTCGATGGGGTGCAGGGCAGCGAGGCGACGCGGCATGACCGGCCGAGCGTAGCGCGGGGGGAGTCGGCGTGCAAGCCGGAGCGGGATCCCCCGGTGGCATATCTGCGGACGATGACGTGCTCGGGCGGATCGCTGATCCGTCCGACACCACCTACACTCCCGGCGTGCAGGACCTCGACGCCCTCTCGCTGCCCGCCGTCTTTCGTGCGCTCACCGCCGGTGGCACGCTGGAACATCTGATGCGTCTCGCGCGCGAGGAGGACCTCGACGTGGCGGGCGACGTGACCACCGCGAGCGTCCTCGACGGCTCGGAGCGGGGCGCGGCAGCCATCGTCGCG
>JABDLI010000120.1 GCA_013003065.1 Phycisphaerales bacterium
CGCGTCCATGGCGAAGGGGGGTCTCACTCTCCATCGCGATGGGTGACGCACGGCACGGACGCTTCGCTGTCCGTGGCACCGTCCTTCGCTGTCCGTGGCACCGTCTGTAGGATGCCGCCATGAACGAGAACCTGTGGGCGCCGTGGCGGATGGCGTACGTTCGTGAGCTGGGGCGACGCGTCGAAGGGGTGGAGGCGGCCGGGTCGGCGGAGGCGGGGAACTTTCTCGCTCACTACTGGTCCCATCCCGAGCTCGACGAAGAGCACTACGTCATCCACCGCAACCAGAACGGCATGATCCTGCTCAACCGGTATCCGTACGCCAACGGTCACCTCCTGACGGCGCTCGGTGACCCCCGGCCGTCGCTGCTCGACTACACGCCCGAGCAGCGGCGGGGGTTCTGGGAGCTCATCGAGCACGCCACCGGGTTGATGGAGCGAACGCTCAACCCGCAGGGGATCAACCTCGGCATCAACCAGGGCGAGGCCGCGGGCGCCGGCGTCCCCCAGCACCTGCATGCGCACCTCGTGCCCCGATGGAATGCGGACACGAACTTCATCACCGTGGTTGGGCATGTTCGTGTGGTGCCGGGCTCGCTGGAGGCGATGGCGCGGCAGTATCGGGAGGTTGCGGAAGAGGCGTAGCGGGCGCGTCGCCACGGACAGCGGCGAACGGTGCCACGGACAGCGAAGCGTCCGTGCCGTGCGTCGTGCATCGGGCGAGGGAGTCAGTGTCCCCTTCACGATGGACGCTGACGGCACTCGCGGAGTGAACCCCCGCGCGCGAGACGCCGCGTCCTTGCGGCTCGCGTTCTTCGGGCCGGACGTCGGGGAATGACGGGCATCCTGCCCCTGGGCGGGGAACGTGCTTGTCGTGCGCCGGCCCCTGCGTTCTTGACGCCGCGTCGTGCGGCTCGACCCCAGTTGTCGTGGGTCTCATGTGACGCTCGCATCCTGCGAGCTGGTCAGTGAAGATTTTGGCGTGGGTTCGGACTGTTTTTCGCACCGCCTCCGGCGGGTGCAGGGCCGCGTGGTTACCGGCGGCGTCCATGCCGCCTCGCTTGGGAAGATCTGGGCGTGGACCCTTGCGCTGGCGTCCTGCCAGTGGACGGTGGTGTGCTTGCCGGACGCGGGTTGCCGCGTTGTTCGCGCCGCGTCGTGCGGCTCGACCCCAGTTGTCGGGGGTCTCATGTGACGCTCGCATCCTGCGAGCTGGTCAGTGAAGATTTGGGCGTGGGTTCGGACTATTTTTCGCACCGCCTGCGGCGGGTGCAGGCTGCGTGGGGACCGGCGGCGTCCATGCCGCCTCGGGCAGGTTGGGTCGGGCGGTTGCGCGGTTGCGCGTCCGCGTCCGTGTCCGCGTCCGTGTCCGCGTCCGTGCCCGCGTCCGCGTTCGTGTCCGCGACCGTGTTCGTGTCCGTGTCTGCGTCTGTTGCCGCCTTACACGGGGCCGTCGCCCGGGGCGTCTTCGGTGTCCACGATCCAGCCGCGGGGCGGGGCGTTGCCGGATCGGGTGCGGACGCGGACCGGCACCTCGACCTCGCCTTCCCAGTACTTCGTCACGCCGGATACGCGGAAGGCCAGCGTGGGGCGGCTCGTGACCCGCAAGACCCACTTGTCGTCCGGCTCATCGGGGGCGCCGAGCAGCTCGTCGTTCCACCAGGGCACCTCCCACGCGTGCTCGCGTTCGAAGTAGCCGATGCCGCCACGCCACCAGATGTCCAGGTGCCGGCCGACCTTTCCGTTGCGCATGACCTCGACCCGCACCGCGACGGCAGTGTCGTCGAAGAGGCGGCTGAAGGTGCGCCGGCTGTTGACGCCGACCCGAACGGGCAGCGAGCCGTCTTCCCACTTGCTCAGCCCGTCCTGGAACGCGCGGGCGACCTGGCGGTCGTAGGCGGGACCGGACACCGGCTGGAGCGTGCGGGCGAGACCGGCATCCACTGCAAGGGGCACGGTGACCGTGCGTTCGCCGATCGGAACCCACGGGTGCCCGGGGCCCGCGCGACGCTCGATGTCGAGGACGATGTCGACCTCATGCTCACCCGGCGCGAGCGGCGGCAGGTACATCGAGTAGCTGCGGGGCTGGATGGGGTCGTCGCGGCAGATGTGACGCGCCGGCTCGGCCTCCGGCAGCGTGGGTTGGGCGATGATCCGCATGTGGGTCGGATTCTGCCACCAGTCGCGCACGCGGACGTCCACCGTCGGCGCGACCGCTTCGGGCCACCGCTCGCGGGTGGAGAGCTCGACCTCGGGAAGCTCCTGCCGCGCAATGTCGAGCATGAGCAACGCCGCCGCATCGCGAACCTGCTCGTCGTCACTGCTCATGAGCACGCGGCCGCCGGCGGTCGCGAACAAGCCGTACTTGGCGATCCACGCCTCGCTGGGCGGTTGCGCGCCGCCGTCACCGTTGACACACCGCCGCAGCAACGCGTGCCAATCCGACTCTTCCAGATCGTCGCCGCGGATCCGCACGATGAGCTCGTTGGTGATGAGCGCCGAGCGATCATCCACGTGCGGGAGCATCCACACGAGCCCCCGGGTCGGCACGTAGCTCATCCAGCCCTGCGAGTTCACGTGATCGATCACGTAGACGCCCACCAGCGAGCACCCCACCACCGACATGAGGAAGACGCCGAGGCGGCGCCGGGTGCGGGTGAACTCGCTCTCCCGGCGGCCCGTGTGTCCGCATTCCCCGCATCGCATGCCGGGGGAGTACGTCAGGTCGTACCAGCACTGCGGGCACCGCCGCCGGCCCCGCGGGCGATCCGAGAACAGGCTCCACCACGCTGCGAAGAGCAGCCCGATGAAGACGACCAGGAGGCCGATGCCGCCCGCCCAGGTCACCCACGTTCCGCTCGCCATTGCCGTCATCGCGATCGCTCCGGTGTCGATTGTAATGATGCCCTCTGGCTGCGTTCCAGGCGAAATCGCCGGGTCTTCGACGAACCTCGGACGAAAGACCAACCGCCCGCAAGGCACGACGATTCCGGCCCCGCGAGATCGCCCGCGGCATCGCTACACTCTTCCCCTCCATGTCGCTGCTCACCGTTGCCAACATCACGCATCAATTCGGGACGCACATCGTGCTCGATGGGGCCACGGCGTCGTTCGAGGCGGGCGAGAAGGTCGGTCTGGTCGGTCGCAACGGCTCGGGCAAGACGACGCTCATGCGGGTCATGCTCGGCCAGCTTGCCCCCGACGGGGGCTCCATGCAGCTCCAACGCGGCGCGCGGGTGGGGTATCTGAGCCAGGATCCGGAGCTCGATCCCGACGAGACCCTGCGGGACGCGGCGGAAGGGGCCTTCGCCGAGTTGCACGGTCTCCACGTGAAGATCAACGAGGTCTACGAGGCGATGGCCACCGCCGGCGGCGACGAGGTCGACCGGCTCCTCAAGCAGCAGGCGCGTCTGGAGGCCGCGATCGAGGCCGCCGGCGGCTATGCGATCGACCATCGCATCGATGCGATGCTGCACGGTCTCGGCTTCACCGACGATCAGTTCGGCCTGCTCGTCCGCGATCTGTCCGGCGGGCAGAAGGGGCGGCTGGGGCTCGCGCGGCTGCTGCTCGATGCGCCCGACCTGCTGCTCCTCGACGAGCCGACCAACCACCTCGACATCGAGGGGCGTCGATGGCTCGAGCAGTTCCTCGCCGAGGAGTATCCCGGCGCCGTCATCGTCGTCAGCCACGACCGGTGGCTGCTCGACCGCGTGGTCACCCGCATCGTCGAGGTCGAGCGTGGCGTCATCCGGGAGTATCCGGGCAACTACCACAAGTACATCGAGCTGCGTCGCGAGCGGCAGCTCACCCAAGCTCGCGTCCACGACAAGCAGCTCGACAAGATCCGCCAGGAGCAGCAGTTCATTGCCCGCTACAAGACCGGCCAGCGGGCCAAGCAGGCGCGGGGACGACAGTCACGGCTCGACCGCTTCAAACGCGACGAGCTCGTGGATCGACCGCTCGAGACGAAGGTGATGCGTCTGCAGCTTCCCCGCGCGTCACGCAGCGGCGAGCAGGTCATCACCGCCGAGGGGATCTCCAAACGCTACGGCGATCTCGTGCTCTTCGACGACTTCAGCCTCAGCGTCGCGCGGGGGGACCGCATCGGCATCATCGGTCCCAACGGCATCGGCAAGACGACGCTGGTGCGGGTGCTGCTCGGCGATCTCGAGCCGGATGCGGGCACGGTGCGGATCGGCTCGCGGATGAGCGTCGGCTACTACCGCCAGCTTCACGATCACATCGACCGATCGCTTCTGGTGTGGCAGTACCTCCAGAGCGTGATCGTCTCGCTCGACGGGCAGGTCAAGGCGTCCGAGCAGCAGGCGCGTGATCTCGCCGGCGCGTTCCTGTTCTCCGGCGAAGAGCAGGAGAAGTCGCTCGGCGAAGTCTCCGGCGGAGAACGCAGCCGCGCGGTGCTGGCCGGGCTCGTGGCCGGGGCGCACAACCTGCTGATCCTCGACGAACCGACGAACCATCTCGACATTCCCTCCGCGGAGCGGCTCGAGCAGGCGTTGTCGAGCGACGGCGGCTACGACGGCACCCTGCTGCTCATCAGCCACGATCGCGCGCTGCTGGAAGCCACGTGCGATCGGCTCATCATCTTCGAGGGCGAGGGGGCCGTGCGGGTCTTTTCCGGTCGCTACACCGACTGGGAGCGTCGCCAGGAAACGCCGCCCCCCACGCCCGAGCCCGTGTCGGCGCCGCCCAAGCCCAAGCCGAAGAACGCCAAGCCGTCGAAACGCAAGTCGCCTCCCCCGCCGGGTGGAGGCAAGAAGAAGTCAGGCGTGCGTGGCCTGTCCATCCGCGACCTGGAAACCCGCATCGAAACGCTCGAGCAGCGGCTCCGCGTCGTCGACACGGAGATGCTCAACCCCGACGTCTACACGGACGGCGTCGCCGTCAAGAAGCTCCAGGCCGAACGGGCGGCGGTGCAGGCGGAGCTCACGCCGCTCGAGGAGGAGTGGATTCGACGCGCCGGTGACGCGTAGCGACCGCCGGTCGTTGCGAGGTGGATTGTGTGGGGGAGGGGCGAAATCAGCTGCGCAGCACGATGGCGCCGGTGGCCACGTCGGTGATCTGCCACGTCAGGCCCGCGAGGTCGTTCGTGATCCGGTTGAGCAGCATGCCCTTGATCGGGCCGCGGCACTGGAAATCGTGGGCGAACATCGCGGCGACGGCGTCGTCGCCGCCGGCCGTGAGCTGGCAGTCTCGGCCGTCGAGGCCGTACGCGTAGAGGAAGCCCTTGCCGGACTCGTCGTCGACGAACAGCACGGCATGCATGCTCACGTTGTCGTCTTCCGGACGGAGCACGATCTTGCGGCAGGCCGCGTTGTTCAGGAAGTCGTAGAAACCCGGGCCGAGCTCTTCGTGGACGAGATCCTGGGTCTCACGATCGATGACGTACTCCCACAACAGCTCGTTGCGGTTGCGGGCTTCCATCCAGACGTAGGCAAGGGCGATCGCGGCACTCGCGAGGGCGAACGCGGCGGCCCGCCAGAACTGACCGGAGGCGCCCAGCCCACGGCGGCTGCTCATCGAGGCGGGCTCGGGACGGGACCGACCGATCATCGCCAGGGGGGCGAGGCCGACCGTCTCCGTCTCGACCGCGGCCGCGACTCGGCCGAGCACCCGGCGACGCAGATCGGTCGCGGGCTCGACGTCGGGGAGGATCGCTTCCTCGGACGCGAACTCCGCCTGGAGGCGGGTGATCTCGTCCTGCACGCCGACCGGCGCGTGGTGGAAAGAACGCGTGAACAGAGCCGCCTCGTATTCATCGAGGAGGCCGTACGCGTCGAGGGCTGCCAGCTCCAGCAGCTCTTCTCTGGTCATGGGCGTGCTTGGGTTCATCGTCGCTCTCGTGATGATTCGGCCGGGGCGGCGAGTGGTTCCATGTGTTTCGCCTCAGATCCTCAGATAGCGCGGTCGGAGGCGGCCCGCTCGCGAAGGCGGGCCAGGCCCCGGCTCAGGGCGGATTTGATGGTGCCGAGGGGGGCCTCCAGCTGCTCGCTGATCTCCCGCAGGGTGTACCCCTGAAGGTAGGCCCGTTCGATGACCGTCCGCTGGAGCTCGGGAAGCTCGTCCAATCGCTTGCGGATGCGGGTGTTGAACTCGGTCGTCTGGGCGGGCGCCCCCGGATCGGGATCGGGGCCAGAGGGGGGTGGCTCGCCTTCCAGGGGGATCAGCGAGGGCCGCACCGAGCTGCGTCGCAGACGGTCGATCAGGTGCCGACGGGCGATGAGCATGACCCAGGTCACCAGCTTGGCCCGGCGGGGGTCGAAGCGATCGGCGGTCTTCCAAAGCCGGACGAAGATCTCCTGAACTGCGTCCTCCGCCTCCGCATGGGAGGGGTGGAACTGCCAGGCGACCTTGTAGATGAGGGGCCCGAAGCGGTCGTACAGCTCCCCGACTGCTTCTTCGTCACCAGCGGCTACGCGATGCATAAGCATCCAGTCCTGCTGGCTCATGCAGGGCTCCTTGAGGGCCGTTCCGAACGGTGTATCGTCCGCCTTTCTCGCGTTCGAGGATACCCGATCAAAGGACAAAACCCCTATCTTTTCATTCGCATTCCCGCCGGAGACGGGGTTAGACTACCTCGGTCGGCTCTGCTGAACGGGGGGAGCCGGTGACCGTGGGCAGGAGTTGGGCAGGAGAATGGTGGAGCCGGCACCCGGAAGTGGGTATCGGTGGACATATCTCGCTGAATCCTCACGCCCCGGGGGCGAGGTGCCTGTGGAGACAAGGTCGCGAAAACGCGTCACGCTCATGCGTGTCGATCGCCGCGCGCAGGGCCACCGCGGCTTCAGCCTGCTGGAGCTGGTCGTCGTCCTGTCGGTGACCGTCGTGTTGACCGGTCTGCTGCTCCCGGCGCTCAGCCAGGTGCGGGAGAACGTCAACCGGGTCATGTGCTCGTCGAACCTCCGCCAGATCGGGCTCGGGTTCACGATGTACGCGCGGGACAACTCCGATCGTCTCCCGTTCAGCAAGATGCTGACGGCAGGCGAGCCGATGGAGCTCATGGCCGCCCGTCTCGAGGATGGCTCCTGGGATGGCATCGGTCTCCTTTTTCGCGATGGATACTGCGACGCCCCCGAGTGCTTCTACTGCCCGAGCCACACCGGGCAGCACCAGCTCGACGTGAACCGGTGGGACAGAAACCTGGCCATCCAGGGCAACCGGATCTACGCGAACTACCACTACAGCGGCCACAAGGAGTGGGACGGCGAGCAGGTCGTGCGTCAGCTCCACCGCGGCGACCGCCTGGTGCTCGCGGCCGACGGCTTCCGCGATCGCAGCGACTTCAATCACGACGTGGGCCTGAACGCGTTGCGAGGCGACGGCTCCGTCCGGTGGTTCGAGGACAGCGCCAAGGAGCCGTTCTACGGGTACGTTCCGGACGAAGCGCTCGGCATCGACCCCGCCCGCACCGAGCACCTCTGGGGTCTGCTGGAACGTCGCGTGCTGCACCAGCACTGACCGGCCCGGAATTCTTCTCTGGTGACGTGCGAAGCGCCCCCGCCAAGCGGGCCGGTTGCGTCGTGTTCGGTAGACTCTCGCGGGCCGACGGCCTTTCGGGAGACGCTTGATGCCGCAAACGATCCTCGTCACCGGAGCCGCCGGCTTCATCGGGTCGCACCTCACCCACCGCCTGCTCGCCGGTGGCGCGAGGGTCGTCGGCGTCGACAACTTCGATGGGTTCTACGGCCGCGCGCTCAAGGAGGCGAACCTCGCCGCGTTGCCGCCCGGCGACTTTCGACTCGAAGAGGCGGACATCCGTGACGCCGAAGCCGTCGAGACGCTGTTCACCCGTCACCGCCCGACGCTGCTCGTTCATCTGGCGGCGCTCGCCGGGGTCCGGCCGAGCATTGCCGAGCCGCGTCGCTACGCGGCGGTGAACGTGGACGGTCTCGTCAACCTCCTCGAGTCGGCGCGACGCGTCGAGTGCCGTCACATCGTGTTCGCTTCGAGCTCCAGCGTGTACGGCAACGCCGCCCGCGTACCGTTCGCCGAAAATGACCGCGCGGACGAACCGATCAGCCCGTACGCCGCCACCAAACGCGCCGGCGAGCTCGTCTGTCACGCCTACCGGTCGCTCTACGGCCTCTCCATCAGCGCCTTGCGGTTCTTCACCGTGTACGGGCCGGCGCAGCGTCCCGATCTCGCGATCAACCTCTTCATGCGGCGGATCGCGGCGGGGGAGCCGATCGCGATGTTCGGCGACGGCACGACGGCCCGCGACTACACGTACATCGACGACATCGTCGACGGTGTCCTGGCGGCGATCGAACGCACGCGGACCGAAACCGACTGGTTCCGCATCTACAATCTCGGCGGCGCCCACCCGACCCCGCTCGCCGAGATGATCGACGCCATCGCCCGGGTCGTCGGCCGCGACGCGATCGTCGAGCGGCAACCGATGCAACCCGGTGACGTGAACCAGACGTACGCCGACCTCACCCGCAGCCACGCCGAGCTGGGGTTCGAGCCGAAGGTCGCGTTCGAGGACGGCTTGCGTCGCCAGTGGACGTGGATGCAGACGGCCGGCCGCTGAGCCTCACCCCGGCGGAGCGCGAACGACCCACGCTCGCTGCGCCCGGTGGCGGCCCACGCCGGGGTCGACGATGTCGTACCGCGTGGCGCGCCAGCCTGCGTCGAGCAGGAGATGATCGATGTGGTACAGCGGATAGACGCGGGGGTAGGTGGCGGCGTACCCGTGGCCACCGTCGCGGTAGGCGTGGTGCAGCGTCGGAAACACGCGCTCGATCGAGTGGCTTCCGCGGGGGATGTTGAAGTCGCCGGCGACGATGTCCGGCGTCGCGACGCCGGTCTCATCGAGCAGGCGACGCAGCGTTCCGGCCAGCTCGGAGCGGGGCAGACGCGGGTCGGAGGGGAGATCGACCGCGAGCAGCACGAGCCCGTCCGCCCCGTCGTCGAGACGAAACTGGACGACATCGAAGTGATCCGTCGCGATGAAAGTCCGGGCCTCCAGGATCGGCAGCCGCGTGATGAGCGTGAACCGCCCCTGGATCACGCTGCCCGTGTCGTCGGGTCGCGTGTCGATGATCTCCCCGCGGATGTCGTGGCCGTCGATCAGCAACGTGATGTCCGCGAAGAGCGCCCGCGCCGCCGTTCGGGTGTGCGTGCGCATGGCGTCGCTCGTGCGTCGGAACCCCATGTGCCAGACGCTCAGCGACATCCCGTCGGGTGCCGCCGGCGGGCGGCGGAGCAGGCGGTGCTCCAGCAACGCGAAGTGCCCGAGCGTCACGGTCAACGCGATGACGCTCACGATCGTGCGCCGGCGCCGCCAACGCGTCGCGGGACCGGCCCGCGCGGCCGCGAGACCGAGGAGCAGCACGCCGATGAGCGCCGCCGTGGGGATCCAGCGCAGCCACTGCGACCACACGACGCGGTCGCTCACGCCGCGTCCGGCGAGCCACGCCACGGCCAGGAGAATCGTCAGCATCCACCCGCCCCGCGTCGCGAGCCCGGCCATCAGCCGAGCCCCCACCCGAACCACCCGAGGCACGCGGTGACGCCTCACGAGAACGGAAAGACCACGGGAGCCAGGAACATCGTCATCACGGCGAGCAGCAACGTCAGCGGAAGACCCAATCGCGCGTAGTCGAGGAAACGGTACCCGCCGGCGCCGTACACCATGAGGTTCGTCTGGTACGACACCGGCGAGAGGAACGTGCTGCCGGCCGCGACCATCAGCGTGAACACGAACGCCTCGGGACGCACGCCAAGCTCCTGCGCCGTCGCCATCATGACCGGGAACATGAGGACGGCGGCGCCGTTGTTGGTGATGACTTGTCCGAACAGCGACGCGGCGAGGAACAGCACGCCCAGCGTGGCCGTGGGGCCGAGCCCCTGGCACACCCCCGCGAGCTGATCGGCGATCGCGACGGACGCGCCGGTGTGCTCCATCGCCACGCCCATGCCGAGCGCCGACCCGATGACGAGCAGCACCTGCCAGTTCACGCTGGTGCGGGCTTCGGTGCCGGTCACGCACCGGGTGATGACCATGAGCCCCGCGCACACGAGGGCGGCGACCACCGGCGGCATCCGGGTGACGGTGATCAGCACGACGAGCAGGCCGAGGATGGCCAACGCGACCGGCGCCCGCTCGTGCCGGATCGGGTGCGAGCCGTGCACCTGCGAGACGAGGTAGAAGTCGTCGCTGTTCCGGTGCGCGTCGACGAATCCCTGGTGCGTGTCGATGAGCAGCGTGTCGCCCGGTTTCAGGACGATGTTGCCGACCTTGGCGTTGATGTGCTCACCGTTGCGGTGGACGGCGATGATGGCCGCGTTGTACTTCGTCCGGAACTTCGAATCACGCACGCTGCGGGCGACGAGCGGCGAGTTGTGCGAGACGACGGCTTCCACCAGCGTTCGCTGCTGACGCGGCCCCGCGATCTTGCCGACCTGGTCGGTGGCGGGGACGAGTCCGCGGATCTTCCGAAGATCCACCACCGACTCGATGATGCCGGTGAACGCGAGGCGGTCGTCGGCCTCCAGCCGCGTCTGGGGCGAGACCGCGGTGCGCACCCGTCCGTTTCGCTCGATCTGGGTGAGGTAGAGCCCCGGCAGATGACGCAGCCCCGCTTCCTCGATCGTCTTGCCCACGATCGGCGCATCCGGCTGCACGACCATCTCCACCTGGTACTTCCGGGCATCGAGGACGACGCCGCTTGCCGGTCGCCGCTCCGGAAGCAGCCAGCGGGACAACGCGACGATCAGGATCATCCCCGCGATGGCCGTCGGGACCCCGATGGCCGCGATTCCCCAGAACTGAAGCTGCGCCGAGGGGGCGGGGATGCCCGCCGTCCAGGCCTGCGCCGTGTCCGGCGGCTGCGCGAGGAACTCCAGATACAGACCCATCACCACGATGTTCGACGCGGTGCCGATGAGTGTGAGCTTGCCGCCCAGGATCGCGCTGAAGCTGAGTGGCATGTACAGCTTCGAAGGGCTGATCCTCAGCTTCTTCGCCCAGTCGTTGATGATCGGCAGGTACATCGCCACGATCGGCGTGTTGTTCATGAAGCCGCTCATGACGGCGACCGGCATCATCATGCGAAGCTGCGCGCCGGCGATCGTACGCGGGCGTCCGAGCAGCCGCTGCGCGACGATCTCCATTCCGCCGGTCTGCTGGAGTCCGGCCGCAACGACGAAGAGCGCCCCGATCATCACGATGGCGGGATGGGCGAATCCGCGGATGCCATCGGTCCACGGCAGGATCTCTCCCGGCAACGCCGCGTCGCCAAGCAACAGCAGCGTCAGGCCGCCGACCATCGCCGTGTCGGGGCTGATGCGGTTCGTGGCCAGGGCCGCGATCACGAGCGCGATCGAACCGAGGGTGTACCAGATTTCCCAGGTCATGGTGCTCGAGACACGGGGCCGCGGTCGCGTCGCCGTGCGTCCGTGGCCGCGGTCACGCTCATCCTGCTTCCACCGTCTTGCCGATGCCGAGATCCGCGATCGCCGTGATCACGCCGGAGTGGAGCTCCGGCACCGCGCAGACGATACCTCGATTCCGCTCCAGACGCGCACCGCACGTGAAATCGAGCGGCGCTCCCGTGATGTCCGTGACCACCGCGCCCGCCTCGGTTGCGATCAGGCTCCCCGCCGCGTGGTCCCAGATCTTCTCGACGTAGGTCCGGCGGGTGGGCAGCCGCAGATAGGCGTCGGCCTGGCCCCGGGCGACGACGGCGTACTTGCACTGGCTGTCCAGGCGCACCGGGGCGCGGCTGCCGCCGAGCGTCTCGACGATGTCGGCGACGTCCGAATGCTTCGAATGCGCGGCCTCGACCGATTCGCATACCCGGATCGTGCCGCCGGGTGAGAAGGCCGCGGTCGTGATCGGGCGTCCCGCGGCGTCGGGCGTCCCCGCCGGGACCTCCCGGACGCCGGCGCCCCGAACGGCTGCGTACAGGACGCCGTCGCGATCGGCCGCGTCGAGCGGTCCGTCGTGATCCGCCGGGAGGTTGGGACACCCCATGACGCCGGCGACGACCACGCCTGCTTCGATCCACCCGAGCGCAATCGCGTACTGCTGGCCCCGCAAAAAACCCTTCGTGCCGTCCACGGGATCGAGCGCCCAGTAGCCGTCCGCGGTGCCGTCGTGATCGCACCGATCGATCGCGTCGATCATTGCCTCGACCGTCACGTCGGGACGCACCGTCCGGACCGCGTCGAGGACGGCGTCCCGCATGGCGGTGTGCGCCGGGTCACGCAGCATGGCGGCGTGCTCTTCGCCGACGATCCGCGTCTCGGGATCGAGGGTATGCAGGTCGAGCGAGACGATCGCCTGCACCGCGAAGTCGGCCACCGTGACCGGACTGCGATCGTCCTTGGTCAGCTCGACCACCGCATCGAGCGTCTGCTGCACGCGGCGGGCGGCGACGACGGCGTCGGCGACCGTGCGGAGAACCGGGGCGAGATCGGTGGGATCGAACGGCATGACGCCTCCTTCGTCGGCCAGCCGCGGGGGCCGTGGCCAGCGTGATCGGGACAATTTGGGCGAGCATGATAGGCGGATGTGCGGGATCGCGATCGGTCGGTGACGACAAACGGCGCTTGCGGCCGCGGGGCCGGGCGACTCTCATGAGGACGCTCGTGGGGAGAATGAATGGCTCGCGTTTCGGTCTCAACCCGAATCGGTCTTGCGTTGACGCTGCTTGCGTGCGTCGCGACCGCTCTTCTGTCGACCGCCACCGCCGCGCGTCCGGGCTTCGGACGCATGCGCGTGTTGGCGATGGGGTTCGATCTCTACGCGTGCTGCCTGCCCGACGGCGACTGCGTCGAGCTTCCCGACGCGCCGGCGTGCGATGCGATCGGCGGCGTCTACCAGGGCGACGGGACCCAGTGCGTTCTCGTCACGTGCCCGAGCCAACGGCCGACGCTGACCAAGGGGAGCCTCGTCATCTCCCCGCGTGTCGAGCTGCGGTGGGACGCCGCCGGGTTCCTCGTCCGTGACACGTTCCTGTCGCTGACGAACGATCACCCCTCGGATGTGCGCATCCTCGCGTACTTCGTCAACGGCGATTCGCCGCTTCCGGCCGATCCGACCAGCGGCGAGCGGGCGCACCCGGGGTGGAACTGGCTCGACAACGAGCTGACGCTCACCGGAAATCAGCCGGTGTACTGGTCGGCGCTCACCGGTCAGCCGGCGGCGGGCGGGGTGAGCCCGTTCACCGCGCTCGATCCCGGAGCCCCGCCGGGCCGACCCGCGGGCGACGGCAGCGGCGACCGTGTGCTCCGCGGGTTCGTCTACGCGTGGGCCGTCAACGCGAAGGGGGAGGAGATCCGCTGGAACCACCTTGCCGCGGAGGCCACGATCGTCGACTACCGCGGCGGCGCGTCGTGGTCGTGCCCGGCCGTCAGCCACGGCGTCGTGAGCGGCGTGCCGCACGGTGACCCGCCGGACCCGACGCCGGGCGTGCTGAACCTGGACGGCGTCGAGTACGACGCGGGCTTCGCGACGCTGCGGGTGCCGTTCCAAGCCGTGGGCTCGGCCGCCTTCAGCGGACCGCGTCTGATCACCTCCGACACCGAGCTCACGCTGCTGCCGCTCGACCTCGACGTCCGCCAGGAGACGAGCGGCGTCGCGACGACGCTGATGCGGTTCGACGTGTGGAACATGAACGAGGTGAAGCTGTCGGGCGCGCGCCGGTGCGTGTCGTGCTGGGATCAAGTGAGCCTCGGTGTCTACGACCCGCCGAATCATTTCCTGCTCGAGACGCTGCAGACCGATCACGGCGTGATGCGGATCGACGGCACGGCGGCGGCGGATTGCATCGACTCCACGCCCCGCGCGGCATGGGCCATCGCGACACGCCGGCTGCGCATCGACGGGGGCGCGGACGATGCGGCGTCGACGGGGGTTGCGGCGGGGGCGGGGTTCGAGGCGGCGGTTGTGCGGTTTGATCCGGTGGGCGGGCCACCGCGGTAGACCGCGGACGCGGACGCGGACGCGGACACGGACACGGACACGGACACGGACGCGGACACGGACACGGACGCGGACACGGACGCGGACGCGGACGCGGACACGGACACGGGCGCGGACACGGACGCGGACACGGACGCGGACACGGACGCGGGCACGCACACGGCGACCAACCGCCCATCGCGCACGCGCCCGACCCAACCTGCTCCAGGCGGCACGACGCCGCCGGCCCCCCCGCGCTCCCTGCACCCGCCGGACGGCGGTGCGAAAAACAGAAATGTGAACCGCCGATCAATGTCCAGGAACCAAGGCGGCAGGACGCCGCCGGTGTATGGCGGCCCCCGGCAACTGAGGTCGAGCCGCACGACGCGGCGTCAACAACGCAGGGGCCTGCGTCCGGCAAGCACGTTCCCCGCCCAAGGGCAGGATGCCCGTCGTTCACCGGCCCGATGAACGCGAGCCGCAAGGACGCGGCGTCTCGCGCGCGGGGGTCCACTTCGTGACCTGGACGGGCAGGACGCCGGGGGTTTCCCGCGACCGCGACCGTGTCCGCGTCCGTGACCGCGTCCGGGTCCGGGTCCGCGTCCGGGTCCGGGTCCGCGTCCGCGTCCGCGTCCGTGTCCGTGTCCGTCTCCGCGTCCGTGACCGTCTCCGCGTCCGTGTCCGCGTGCGCAACCGCGTCCGCGTCCGCTCTCCGGTCCGCGCAGATGACGGCGGCGTCCGTGCCGCCTTGCCTGGGAAGAGTTGGACGTGGACCCTCGCGCTGGCGTCCTGCCAGTGGACGATGGCTGTGCTTGCCGGACGCCGGAGGCCGCGTTCTTGACGCCGCGTCGTGCGGCTCGACCCCAGTTGTCGTGGGTCTCATGTGACGCTCGCATCCTGCGAGCTGGTCAGTGAAGATTTGGGCGTGGGTTCGGACTGTCTTTCGCACCGCCTGCGGCGGGTGCAGGGCGGCGTGGTTACCGGCGGCGTCCATGCCGCCTCGCCTGGGAAGAGTTGGACGTGGACCCTTGCGTTGGCGTCCTGCCAGTGGACGATGGCTGTGCTTGCCGAACGCCGGAGGCCGCGTGGTTCACGCCGCGTCGTGCGGCTCGACCCCAGTTGTCGTGGGTCTCATGTGACGCTCGCATCCTGCGAGCTGGTCAGTGAAGATTCGGACGTGGGTTCGGACTATTTTTCGCACCGCCTGCGGCGGGTGCAGGGCTGCGCGATTACCGGCGGCGTCCATGCCGCCTCGCACAGGTTGGATCGGGCGCTTGCGTGTCAGCGAAACCGTGGGCCCTTGGGCTGCGAACCCTCCTCCGAACGGCAATTCCGCCGATTTCCCCCTTGGCCTTCGACCCCACCCGGCCGAGACTGGAGATTCACCCTCCGGGAGCCTTCCTTTTATGCATCTCCGCCGCGTGGCGGGCGTCCTCGCCGGCCTCGTTCATCTTGCCCTTCTTCCCCTCCCGGTCGTGGCCGACGTCGTCGAGCTGACGCCCGTGCGGGATACGACGATCTACGCCGAGTCGGCGAGCCTGGCGAACGGCGCCGGTGATCACGTGTTCGCGGGCAACCCCGGCGGGGGAACACCGCGTCGTGCGCTCTTGATCTTCGACATCGCGGGTGCGATCCCGCCGGCGTCGACCATCACGGATGTCTCGCTGCGGCTCTACATGTCACGCACGTCGGCGGGTCCGCGCGCGGTCGCCGTCCACCGTCTCGACGCGAGCTGGGGCGAGGGCACGTCGCACGCGACGGGCCAGGAAGGCGGCGGTGCACCGGCCGCGCCCGGCGACGCGACGTGGGGAAGCCGTTTCTTCGACACGTTGGCGTGGGGCACCGCCGGCGGCGACTTTGCTCCGGCCGCGAGCGCGAGCACGATCGTCGATGACCTCGGCTTCTACACGTGGCCGTCGACGCCGGCGCTCCGCGATGACGTGGAGGCGTGGGCGGACGACCCCGACGTGAACTTCGGTTGGATTGTCCTCGGCGACGAGGGCATCGTGCCGTCGTCCAAACGGTTCGACTCACGCACGAACCCGTCGGTCACCCGCCGGCCCCGTCTGACCGTGACCTTCACGCCGCCACCGTTCACCGGCGCCTGCTGTCTGCCGGACGGCGTGTGTCTCCAGACGACCAACCCCGCGTGCACGACGCGAGGCGGCCTGTACCAGGGGGATGGCGTCGCCTGCACGGGCGGGCTGTGTCCGGTGCCCGAGGGCGCCTGCTGTTTGCCCGACGGATCGTGCGAGACCCGCACCCCGGCAAACTGCGCGACCGCGTTCGGTGACTATCAGGGCGACGACGTCCCGTGCACCCCCAAGCTGTGCCCGCCGCCGACCGGCGCGTGCTGCGCTCCGGACACCGCGTGTGTCGAGCTGACCGAGAAGGACTGCGCCGCGACCGGCGGCGTCTACCAGGGGCCGGGCACCGGGTGCACCCTGAACCCGTGCCGGCTCGAAGCGTTCGTCGACCTGCTGCCCATCCCGCCCGTCGCCAAACCCATCGACGGCGTGCCCGGCGGGGAGGCGACCTACGAGATCGCCGTGCGCGAGTTCACGCAAACCGTGCACCGCGACCTGCCGCCAACGCGGCTCTGGGGCTACGACGGGACGTACCCCGGTCCGACGATCGAAGCGCGCACCGGACAACCCGTCACCGTCCGCTGGATGAACGATCTTCGCGATGACTCGGGCACGCTCCGCGTCGAGCACCTGCTGCCCGTCGACCTCTGCCCGCACGGTCCTGACCACGAGGGCAACAATCCGCGCACGGTCGTGCACCTGCACGGCGGGCACGTGCCGGCCGACAGCGACGGATATCCCGAGGACACGATCCTCCCCGGCGAGGAGCAGGTCTTCGTCTACCCGAATGAGCAGGACGCGGCGACGCTGTGGTACCACGACCACGCGCTCGGCATTACGCGGCTGAACGTGTACCTCGGCCTGGCGGGCTTCTATCTCGTGCGCGACGACGCCGAGGACGCGCTCGGTCTGCCCGCGGCCGAGTTCGAGGTGCCCCTCGTCATTCAAGATCGAACGTTCACGCCCGACGGCGCGCTCGTCTACCCGGCGGCGTGGCAGGAGCATTTCTTCGGCAACACGGTCCTCGTCAACGGCGTCGTGTGGCCGCGGATGGAGGTCAAGCGGGGCAAGTACCGCTTCCGCATCGTGAACGGGTCGAACGCGCGGACGTACACGCTGGCGCTCTCGACCGGCGGCATCATGCGGCAACTCGGCTCCGACGGCGGGCTGCTCGAATTCCCGCTTCCCGTGGGCGAGGTGACGCTCGCGCCGGCGGAGCGGGCCGACCTCGTCATCGACTTTGCCAACGCGAGCCCGGGCGACGAGATCCGCCTCGTGAACAGCGCGCCCGCGCCGTTCCCGGGCGAGCCGGGCGTCGGCGTGGTGCCCGACGTGATGAAGTTCGTGGTGACGGCGGAGACTGGCTTCACGGGTTCGCTGCCGACCGATTTGCGTGAGATCGTTCCGCTCGACGAGGCCGACGCCGCCGTGACCCGGCAGTTCGTGATGACGAAGGAGCCGGAACCGTGCGCCGGCTCGTGGTGGCTGATCAACGGACTGGTCTGGGACGACATCACGGAGTTCCCCGAGCTGGGAACGAGCGAGGTGTGGAGCTTCGTCAACCGGTCACAGGCGATGCACCCGATGCACATGCACCTCGTGTTCTTCCAGGTGCTCGACCGCCAGCCGTTCGAGTTCGTGGACGGGAAGATCGTGCCGACGGGCACGCCCGTGCCGCCGCCGTTGTCGGAAGCCGGATGGAAGGACACGGTGCGTACGAACCCGGGCGAAATCACCCGCGTGATCGCGCGGTTCGAGGATTACCTCGGCAAGTTCGCCTACCACTGCCACGTGCTGGAGCACGAGGATCACGAGATGATGCGGCAGTTCCAGACGGTCCCGCCGTGCCCGGCCGACATCGACGACGACGGCACGGTCGGCTTCACCGACCTGATCCGCGTGATCGCGACATGGGGCCCGTGTCTGGGGCCGTGCCCGGCCGACCTCGACGGCGACATGGTCGTGGGATTCACGGACCTGCTGTCGGTGCTGGCGGCGTGGGGGGCCTGCTTCTAGACGCGGATTGAAGCCGCCGGTCCTCACGCGATCGGTGCCACGGACAGCGAAGCGTCCGTGCCG
>JABDLI010000144.1 GCA_013003065.1 Phycisphaerales bacterium
GTCCGTTGCGCGGGGTAGTCAGACTCCCCGTCGCGATGGACGCTGACGGCACGGACGCTTCGCTGTCCGTGGCACCGGGTGAGATGCGTCTGCTGCCGCGGGTCCGTCTCCGGGTCCGCCCGCGTCCTACCCGCGCACGTCGATCGCCCGTCCGACCTGCACTCCAACCGCCGCCTCGATCTTGTCGGCCGCGCGGGTGTACATCTGGTAGGCGTTCGCCACCGTCGGCATCGGTGTCATCGAAACGTTTTCGATCGGCGAGACCGAGACGCGGCCGCCCACGAGGGCGTCGATCTTCGACGTCGCGGAGGTCGGGGCGTTGGTCGTGTGCGTTGGCGCCGCGACGGGCGTCGGCGCCGTCACCGGACGCACGGATGGCGTCCGTGGCATGCCGTACGCGCGAGCGGCGTGGAACGGGATGGAGCCGTCGATACGCATCGAGAGGGGAAGCGAAGCGGCGGCATCCTATCACGGAGCGCCGCCGCCACCACGATCATCGGTCGAGTCCGGCCGATCGGATCAGCAAACACGTTCGGCGCACCGCCCGCTCACATCGCCTGGATGCTGTACCAGCGGTCGCTGAGACCCCGCAACAGATCCGCCATGTCGCTTTCACGCACCGCGTCGCGCAATTCCTGCAGCTCCGGCGCTTCCGCCGGACCGTAGAGGATCTGCACGAGCACTGCCTCGGCCGCACCGGCCGAGACGCGATCGAGCGGCGCCAAACGCTGGCGGGCGGCGGCGAGACGTGGGAGCAGCTCGTCGTACGACGCGATCTGCCGGATCTCCGCCAGACGCGACTCCGAAAGCTGCTCGCCCCCGTCGAGCATCTCGAGCACGAGCGCGACCGCGTCGAAGGTCTCGGCGTCGCCACGCGTCACCGACGACGCCGATCGCAGCGCGGCGGCGGTGATGTCGTCGGATTCGTTCGCGTTCGATGCGTCCGCGACGGCGGTTGCCTCGTCGCCCCCGACGATGGCCCCCTCATCGACCGTTGACTTGAGGTACGTCGCCGTCTGGACCTGATTCGGAACGGGGACCGGGGTGTTGATCACGACGTCACCGTTCCCACGCGGAGCCGGGGCGCGGTCGCTGAACCAGAGCGATGCCGCCAATCCGAGCGCGGCCGCGGCCGCGAGCCAGCCGAGCCAGTTCACCCAGCCCCCCGCCGTGGTCCGCCCGCGATTGGCGAACACCGTGCGGCCCATGACCGCGCCGATGAACTCCGGCGAGAGCCCGTCCGGCATCATCGCCTCCGCATCGCGGGCGACGAGATGGTTGAGCGTCTCCGCTTCGTCGAGGATCCCGCGGCACGCGTCGCAGCCCGCGAGGTGGCGTTCCGCGTCGTGACGCGTCTCCACCGGAACTTCGTCGTCGACCAATCCTGAAAGCAGTGCCTTGATGTCCGTGCAGTCCATGTCACTCGTCCTTCGACCGTCGTCGCGGTCGTCTACTCAACTGGCGCCATTTCCATTACGCCTGTTTTCGCTGGTAGGCTCGAAAGGGGAAGGAGGCGGGCAGATCCTCCTCCGCGTTCGCGCCGCGTTTCAGCTCGTCGGCTAACGCGGTGCGTGCGCGGTTGAGACGGCTCATGACCGTCCCGATCGGTATCGAAAGATGCTCGGCGATCTCCTCGTAGCTGAGCTGCTCGACGGCCCGCAGGACGAGGATCGTGCGTTTGGCGGGATCGAGCCGCTCCATCGCCGCCCGGACCGCGTCCATGCTTTCGTCACGCCCGATCCGCTGGTCGGGACGCTCGCCGCTCATGAGCGCGGGATCCGTCGTGAACTCCGGCAACACGCTCGGTCGTTTCGTGCGTTGCAACGCGTTGATCGAGAGGTTGGTCACGACGCGACGCATCCATGACGTGTAGGCGATCTCACCGGCATCCGGCGGCTTTCGCCAGAGCTTGACGAACGCCTCCTGGACGATCTCCTCCGCCTGGTGCCGGTCGCGGCAGATCGCGGCCGCGTGCCGGACGAGCCGGGGGCCGAGCTTCTGCATCCAGCTGCGGAGCGTCGTTTCATTCAGTGCCTGTGCCATGCGTCACCTCCACGATGAGCGTCACCGCGGGCAACGCCAGACAGGGGACACCGCGGGGCCATCGTGTATTCCACGACAAATCGTACGGGCCGGCCGGGTCGTTCGGAAAATGATCGGGTTCGGGCGGCCCGGGGGGTCCGCGGGGTCAGGGCGCGTGGGCCCCGAACAGCTCCGCCGAGGCCACCGTGGGCTTGAGCGTGTCGTCGAGCGCCGGGTCGAGCTCGGTGAGCTGCGCGAACTGCTCCTCGCCGGGGAAGGCTCCGAGATCGGCGGCCGCCTCGGCCAGATCGCTCGACCACCAGAGGTTCTCCTCGAGGTAGACGGTTGCATCGTCGGTCGCCGGGCCGATGTGGCCGAGGCTCGCAAGGTCACCCGGCTCCCAGACGATCAGGTTGCTGCCGAAGGTGCAGTTGCGCACGCTCGCGAAACGCGGATCGGTCTGGTCGCGTCGTATGCTCAGGACGGTGCGGCGGGGCCGGAGAAGCGTGCAGTTGGACACGCTCGACCGTTCGGCGTTCACGAACGAAACCGCGCAGAGCCCGTTGCGAATCACGCAGCGGCTGACGTGAACACGCGAGGCTTCGGTGAGTGATCCTGCCTCGGCGGCGGGATCGAGCGGTGGGTCGAACGCGTCGAGCTTGGTGAGTCCGCCGATGGCAATGCCCTGATCGCCGGTGTCCGTCAGCTCGCACTTGTCGATCCGCACGCGGTCAGAGCCTCCCCGCACCCGGATGCCGGCCGCCGGTGTCGGATCGGAATCGCCCCGGAGCGTGCACCCTTCGATGCGAACCTCGGTGCAGCCGACGATCTCGATGCCCGAGCCTGCCCACGACTCGATCACCAGTCCTTCGATCGTCAGACGATCCGTGTGCTCGACGTAGACCGCGTGCCGCTGACCCTTGCGGCCGGTCTTCGTGATCTTGAGGTTCGCGAGATGCACGATCCTCGATCGCGTCTTCTCGTCGTCGCCGGACGCGGTGCTGCCGAGCCGCACCCCGTTGATCGTCGCTCCCGTGATCGAGAGATCGCGGATCTGCACGTGGCGGGCGTGACCGATCTCGATGCCGTAGCGCTCGGCGTGAATGACCGCCGGGTTCGCCGGGTCGGCGCTGCGGACGATCACCGGCGCGTCGGCTTCACCGACGATGGTGTCGAACCGGGCAGCGCGGTGCTTTCCGGGCATCAGGATCAGCTCATCGCCGGGCTTGATCTTCTCCGCCAGCGTCTCCCACCGCTCACCGGGGGAGATCAAGTGGTGCGTCGCCACCGATGGAGCGCTCGGCCAGACGGACGCCGAGAGCGCGAGGGCCATCATCGAGATGAAGCGGCGTGGCGGTCTCATGCGATCATGTTCTTCAGCGGGGACGGGAGCCTGATCTCGATCAGCTCCGACCCCGCGTCCATGGAGGCGTGCGTCTTCGCGACGCCCGCCGGCCAGACGATGGTCATCCCCGTGCGCGCGATCACTTCGACGTCTCCCCCGCGCAAGAGTCCGGCGCCGCGGGTGACCATCCAGGCCACCGGCAGTTCGTTCGTGATGACAGGCCACGAGGCAGGGGCGATAACCTCCACGCGATCGATCGAGAAGTGCGGCGTCTCCGCGAGCGGGGTCAGGCGTACCCCGTCGGTTTCAATCGGTTCGGGGGCGGGAGGTCCTTCAGCCCGGTCGTCTGTAAAGTCAATGCAGGCAAGGGCCTGCTCGATGTGGAGGGCGCGTCCGGACCGTCCCCAGTCGTAGACGCGGAAGGTGGTGTCGCTCGGCGTCTGCACCTCCGCGACCAACACGCCGGCGCCCAACGCGTGACACGTGCCGCTGGGAAGGTAGTGGCACGTTCCCGGCACGGCCGGCACGACCCGCAGATCTCCGATGACCGCGTCAGATGCGATGTTCGACGCGAGTGTCTCGGCGGTGACCCCCGGTTGCAGTCCACGATAGATCACCGCATCCGGCTCCGCCGCCAGCACGATCCACGCCTCGCTCTTGACCGCGGTGCCGGGGTGCGACGCGACGTACGCCGGCGTCGGGTGCACCTGGACCGAGAGGTTCTCGCGGGCGTCGAGGTACTTCAGGAGAAGCGGGAAACCGCCTTCCGGTGTCGGCGTCGCCTGCCCCAGCACGCCCCCCCGGTCGGCGGCAATGGCGTCGCGAAGCGTTCGTCCCGTCCACGGCCCGTTGGCGATGACGCTGCGACCGTCCTCGATCGAGTCGGGCAGATCGGCAAGCTCCCAGGACTCGCCGATGGGCGTCTCGGGCGGCAGGAGCTTCCCGAGATCGGCCAACCGGCGACCGCCCCACACCCGGGGCTTGAGGATTGGTGTCAGCACGAGGGGGTACAACGCGGTCATGTCCCGGTCCAATCTTGAATCGCCAATTGCGGCATGGGGCGGCGTGTCACGGCATCTAGAATAGATGGACAACCGGCTTGGAGCCTTTTCATGCGTGCGACCCGGTCTTCATTCTCGCTGCTTTCGCTCGCGTCCGTGCTGCTCGCCGCGGCCGCTGCTCACGCGCGGCCCGTCGTCGTGAACATGCCGCTTCCGCCCGCGGCGGCGACGCCACCCGCGACCCGCCTCGCCACCGGCCCCGCCGGGAACGACAGCGCCACCCCGGCCGCCGCCGCCGAGTCCCTCGCGCTGCGGCGGTACGCCCGCGCTCGATCCGCCCCGCGTCCCGACGGGAACTGGGGATGGCGGGGCTCCGCCCCGTACGGCTGGTATCGCGGCCGCGGGGTGTGGTCCGGAGGCTTCCGGTGGTTCGGCTCTTCGTACTTCGGGTACGGGCCGTTCTTCTTCGGGCACCACCACTACTTCCCGTTCGTCCACGTGCACCACCGGCACCACGGGTTCCGCCCCGCGTCGCATTGACTTACGGTGGCTCCACGCTCGCGGCGGTCTGCACGGCCTCGATCGCTGGACCCAGCCGCGATGCCGCATCGGCCGAGCCCAGCCGTACGAACGACAAGGCGGCGTCGTCCCGGAACATATGCCAGCACGCCAGACCCATGTTCTCGAGCGCAGCGGGCTCGCGATCGATCGGGCACGTTCGCGCCGCGTCGTCGAGCGTTGCGAGGAGTGACGACACCGCGCCCCCGTCGATCGCCTCAGGCACGTCCACCCACGGCGTGATCCACCCGCCGACGACGAGGAACACGCGAGCCGAACGCCGGCGTTCGCCGTTCGCCACGAACGCGAAGCGAAAGTCGCCGAGCCGGCGCAGGTGCCGGCAGGCAGGACGCTCGAATGCCGCAGCCCGCTCCCAGCGCCGCCGAAGGACCGTGGCCCGTTCGAAGTCGAGCTCTGAAGCCGCGGTCTGCATGGCCCGCTCGATCGTCGCGCGTTTGTCGGCGGGTGCGGCCAGGAACGACAACGCGTCCCGCACCATCGCCCGGTAACGGTCCATCCCGATCGTGCCGTCGCACGGCGCCGGGCACCGCCCCATCTCCTTGTAAGCGCACGCGCGGCCGTGTGGCGCTTCCATCAGGATGTGGTGGTACCGGCACAGGTCGAACAGATCCTCGACCGCGTCGATGACGCCCTGGGCCGCCCGCGTGTCGGGCAGCGGGCCGAAGCAGTCACCCCCCGCGGGCAACGCCGCGAGATCGCACCCACGGACGAACCGCGGAAACGGCATCTCGGCGTCGCAGTGGATGAACCACCCGCGCCAGCGTTCCAGGCCGGCGCGGTACGTCGCCGGCAGTCGTTGCCGGGCGTGCTGCAGATACGCCCAGTCGCGTTCGAACTCCGACGCGGCCCGGCAGACGCGGATGTGTTCGACGCGGAACCGCTCGTCCACGACGGGCTCCGCCAGCCGCTCCCGGACGCGTCGCCGCAGATTCGCCGTTCCCGCCAGGGCGAGCGTCCCGCCCGCGGCATCCTCGAACGCGTAGACACCGCCCGTGACGGGGAGCGTCGCGACGCCGGCTTCGGTTGCGGGTACGGGGGGCGACATCGGGGGAGAGGGAGGATGCACGGGGGAATCGTATGGACGGACAGGAAACGGTTCCTCGTCGATGGTGCCACGGACAGCGAAGCGTCCGTGCCGTGCGTCGTCCACCGCGCGGTGGGAGTCAAACACCCCTTTGCGATGGACGCTGACGGCACGGACGCTTCGCTGTCCGTGGCACCGTCGAAGGCGTGCGGGTCCGCTACAGCACCATGCCCGTGATGTTTGCCTCGAAGATCATCTTGCCGTTCACGACGCCTTGCGCGGAGCTTTTCATGCGTCGCGGGCTGTAGACGATTTCCTCGGACAGCAGGTGCAGCGTGTCGCCTGGCACGACCTGGCCGCGAAAGGTCGCCTCGCATCGAGTGAACCCGACGAAGCGGTCGGTGCTCGAGCGGATGGAGTACTGCACCGAGCAGAGCTGCGCCGCCGCCTCGATCATCAGAACGCCGGGCATGAGCGGGCGGCCCGGGATGTGCAGCGGCACCCAGAACTCGTCGGTCGACACCGCCTTCACGCCGAGCATCTGCGTCGCGTCGTCGCTCCGCCAGATGACGTGGTCGAGCTGCCGCATGTCCCCGCACTGCGGGTTGATGCGGGCCACCTCGTCCGCATCGATCGCGACGGCCTGGAGGTCGATCCCGGAGAGGTCGAACAGTTGGCGGCTCGCCACGATGGAACCTTGCGCAGGCCGGCGGCGAGATCCGCGCCGGAGGGGGCCGGAAGAAGGCAACAAAGAGAAGGGGCCCCCACCGGCCCTCATGACCCTTGGGGGCGGGTCCACTCTCTCGATACTCAGTCGGTGCGGAACTCCAGCACGCCGACGCGGATGTCCTGGGCGGCCTGCTTGATCTCCTGCATCGTCTTCCGCACCCGCGTTCCGGCCGCCTTGTTGCCACCCTTGGCCTTCTCGACGTCCTCTGCGGCCGATTCCACGAGCTTGATCAGACGCTCATATGCTTCCATGGCTTTACACGCTCTCCGAAAAGAGGAGGGGGTCTCAGATCCTCTCCACCGTGGCTCCATCGCGGGAACCAAGCAGAGCAGGGGCCATTATGGGCCCCTCAGCGGCGTTTGGCCACTCGGGGCCGCTGTCTGGGGGCGGGGTTTGTTCGACCGGAGGCGGGTTGGGGGGCCCTGGTCACTGCTGGATCGTCTTCGCCAGGCCGACGCACGCCCGGCGGGCCGGATGGGCTGCATCCCCCAGCAATTCGTACATCGAGCTCATCACCCCCGTGACCACGGCCCCCGCGGACTCCATCCGCCGCAGGGCCGGGGGGCCCTGATCGCGGTGGGCCGCCGAGATCGCGTCGGAAACCACGAACGCCTGCCGGCCCGACGCCTGCAGATCCAGAACCGTCTGGAGCACGCAGACGTGGGTCTCGATCCCACAGACCAGCACCGTCGAACGCCGCCACGCCGTCAGCAGATCATCCACCACGTCGACCATCGCGCTGAACCGCGTCTTCTCGATCCGCGCCGACGGGTCGAACATCGCCGCGCTCACCGCCTCCACCGTCCGGCCGAGCCCCTGCGGGTAATGCTCCGTCACGAGGAACGGAAGGTTCAATTCGCGCACGAGCTGCAGCATGACGACGCAGTTGTTCACGACGCGTTCGCGATCGACGATCGCCGGCAGGAGTCGCTCCTGCATGTCGACGACGAGCAGCGTCGTGTCCTCGGATCGCAGGCGGGGAACGGGCACCGCTCGCCTACACCTTCAGCTCGGTGCGGTGATCCGCATCCACCGGATACCGCCGACGGATCGGCTCGACGATCTCGCCGACGAAGTGATCGACCTGCTCGGGCGCCCGTCCGACGTACGCCACGGGATCGAGCGCGGCGTCGAGATCGACGACGCTGAACATCGGCTCCGCCCGCAGACGATCGAGCAGATCGTTGTCCGCGCCTTCGCTCTTGACCGCGTGGGCCGCGTCCTGGCTGTGCTGCCGGATGATCTCGTGCGCTTCCTGCCGATCCGCCCCGGCTTGCACGGCCGCCATCAAGATGTTCTCGCTTGCCATGAACGGCAGCTCACGCATGAGGTTCACGCGGACGGTCTTCTCGTAGACGACGAGGCCCCGCGTCACGTTGTCGAGGATGTCCAGCACGCCGTCCAGCGCGAGAAAGGCCTCCGGCAACGCGAGCCGGCGGTTGGACGAATCGTCCAGCGTGCGTTCCAGCCACTGCGTCGCCGCCGTGTTCAGCGGATTCTGCACGAGGCTCATCACGAACCGGGCCATCCCGCACACCCGCTCGCACCGCATCGGGTTGCGTTTGTAGGCCATCGCGGACGAACCGATCTGATCGCGGGCGAACGGCTCCTCGATCTCCTTGCGATTGGCGAGCAGCCGGATGTCGGTGGCGATCTTGTGCGTGGCCGCGGCGGTCGCGGCGAGCGTGGACAGGACGTGCGCGTCCACGATGCGGGGGTAGGTCTGCCCCGTCACGGCGTACCGCATCTCGATCGGCCAGCCCATCTTCTCGGTGACCAGCTCGTCGAGCCGCTCGACCTTCGTCTCATCCCCGTCGAAGAGCGCGACGAACGACGCCTGTGAACCCGTCGTTCCCTTGACGCCGCGGAACCGCAGCGTCTCCAGCCGATGCTCGACGTCCTCGAGCGCCAGAGCCAGGTCGTAAGCCCACAGCGTGGCCCGCTTCCCGACCGTGGTCGGCTGCGCCGGCTGGTAGTGGGTGAAGCCGAGCGTCGCCACGTCGCGGTAGGCGATCGCGAACGTGGCCAGCGCGTCGATCACGCGAGCGAGCTTCGTCGCGATCAGCTCGAGGCTCTCTCGCATCAGCAGCAGCTCGGTGTTGCAGTTGACGAACTGGCTCGTCGCGCCGAGGTGGATGATCGGCCGCGCGGTCGGCGCGACGTCGCCCAGGGCGTAGATGTGCGCCATCACGTCGTGGCGAAGACGCCGCTCGTGTCGGGCGGCGGCGGCTTCATCAACGTCATCCAGGTGTTCACGCAGCTCCGCGAGCTGAGCCTCGGTGATGTCCAGTCCCAGCTCGCGCTGGGCTTCCGCGAGCGCGAGCCACAGCCGACGCCACGTGCGGAATCGGCGGACCGGCGACCACAACGCCCGCATCTCGGGCGAGGCGTATCGGTGTTCGAGCGGGGACTGATAGCCGTCGGAGCAGGTCATGGAGGAGGCCGGAGAGGCGGTCGATCGGGAGATTCGGCCCCCACCGGTCGATTGGACCGATGGAGAGGGGATACTACACCGTCCGGGCCGTCCTCACCCCGGCGCCCGATGGAGGTCCGTCATCCAAGCCGATTCCCCGACGCCGCCGCCCCCGCCGCCTCACGCGACCGTGCCGGAGGGCGGAGCGTCCGGTTCGGACCGCCCGCCCGACGCGGCTCCGGCGCCGAGCGGCGAACCCGAGCGGCTGACCCCGCTCCGGGAGATGCAGCTCGCCTCGGCGCACCAGGCCGGTGACCCGGAGGCGATGGGCGAGCTGCTGCGGGGGTACCAGCGTCGGATCCACGCCATCTGCTACCGCATGGTCGCTCATTCGGAGGAGGCGGCCGACCTCACCCAGGACGCGATCATCAAGGTCATGGAGGGGCTGGCCGGCTACGACGGCCGGGCCTCGGTGAGCACCTGGATCATCCGCGTCACGATGAACTGCTGCCTCAGCCACCTCCGCAAGGAGCGGCTCCGCCGTCACGCCTCGCTGGATGCCATCGCCAGCGGGTCCGGTGAGGAGCCGTCGACCAATCTCGCGGGGTCCGCGGAACCCCGTCCGGGGTCGCGCGTCGAACGAGAAGAGGAGCGGGCCCGTCTCTTGCAGGCCCTCGGCCGGTTGGAGCCGCCGATGCGGGCGGTCCTGGTGCTGCGGGATCTGCAGGGGCTCGACTACCAGCAGCTCGGGACCGTGCTCGGGATCCCGGTGGGAACGGTGAAGAGCCGGCTGTTCCGCGCTCGCCTCGCGTTGCGGGCGGAAATCGAGACGTCCGGGAAGGACGACGAAGCAGGCGACGAGTGACGTTCGATGACCCCCGATGTTCGCGCCATCCTGGAACGCTTCCGCGACGGAGAGCTGCTCGCCCTGGTCGAGGACGAGCTTGCGCCGGCGGACCGAACCGCGTTGCTGAAGCGGCTCGCCGACGACCCGGCCGCCGCGACGCTCGTCGAGCGACTGATCGACGACCGCGTCGAGCTGCGTGGAACCCCGGCCCCGGTCCTGCCCGCGGATTTCCTCGCCGCGCTCGAGCCGAGGCTCGCGCGGCCGATGCTCATCGAAGACACGCCGGGTTCGTACCGGCGTCGGCAACGCGGCCCCGAACGCCGCCGGCGGGCGCTTCGGGTCGCGGCCGCGGCCTGCCTGGCCACCGCGGGCGCCGGCGCATTCGCATTCGCCGGGTGGTGGG
>JABDLI010000020.1 GCA_013003065.1 Phycisphaerales bacterium
GGGGAGTGTGACTCCCCCGCGCGAAGTGCGACGCACGGCACGGACGCTCCGCTGTCCGTGGCACCATCGCGTGGGTGATTGGGGCCGCACCTTCGTTCGTCGGCTAGTCCGCGGGTAGGATGTCGCCATTCGCCTCCTTGGAGTGCCGCACATGACCCATCCTGCTCCGCCCCCCGCGTCCGGCCTCTCCGACTCCATGGTCGAGGGCCACGACGGGATCCACGTCATCCGCGCGCACGAGAACTGCCGGGACTGGAACGGCATCCACTATCGCCGCGGCATGTCATCGAAGAACGTGCCGGCGACTCAGCTTTCGATGAACGTCGCCACCATTCCGCCCGGCGGCGTCGCCGCCGCGCACATCCACGTCGGCTTCGACCTCATGCTGTACATCCTCGAGGGGCGGGTGCGTCACGAGTACGGTCCGGATTTGCGGTACTCGGTCGAGAACGGGCCCGGTGACTTCATCTTCATCGAGCCCGACGTGCCGCACGAGGTCTTCAACATGAGCGAGACGGAGCCGGTCGTGGCGGTCGTCGCGCGGTCGGCCGCCGACGAGTGGGATCGGATCGCGTCCTATCCGTCCGGGCTGGCGGACGAGGATGGGTAGCCGGCATGGCGGACCGTCGACCCATCACCGTCGAGGACCTGTGGGCGTTGCCCCGCGTGGGCGCGCCGCCCCCCAGCCCGCCCGGCGCACCGCTGCTCGTGCCCGTGACGACATACGACATGGAGGAGAACCGCGGTCGCACGCGGCTATGGCTCGTGCCCCCGGACACGCGAAACGCGGGCGCCGGTGGGCGTCGTGACGACGCGGTCGCCCTGACGGCGTCCGATGCGTCGAGCCACTCCCCGCGGTGGAGTCCGGACGGCACCCGCGTCGCCTTCGTCCGCGCGCCGGGGGAGCGTGATGCGGCGGCCCGCTTCGGCGACGAAGGACAGCTCTACGTCATGCCGATCGACGGGGGAGAGCCGGAGCGGCTGACCGATCTTCCGTTCGGCGTCGCCACGCCGCGGTGGTTTCCCGACGGACGACGGCTGCTGTTTCTCTCCGAGATCTTCCTCGAAGCGCCGGATCCCGCGGACACGGGGCGACGCAAGCAGGAGATCGCCGACGAGCCGGTGAAGGCGTGCGTCTCCGAGGATCGCTACTACCGCGACTGGGACCGGTGGGTGACGGACGGACGGCGGCACCACGTGTTCATGTTCGATCTGGACACGCGCACGCTCACCGATCTCACGCCGGGGCTGGAAGGCCGATTCAACCATCTCGATCTCGACGGCAGCATCGCCGTTGCCCCGGACGGGCGGGAGATCGCGTTTGCGGCCGTTCGATCGAAGCCGCCGCACGATCCGGTGCTGGTCGGCGTGTTCACGGTCGCCGTGCCGGCGAAGGGGCGGGTGCCGCGACCGCGGGCGGTCCTTTCGCGAGCGTACGCCTACGGGCTACGCCCGATCTACTCCGCCGATGGACGCTGGCTGCTCCTCGGCGCCGGTCGCGATCCCTACGCCTGGTCGGAGCCGACCCGGCTGGTGCTGGTCGACCGCGGCGATCGCAGCGTCACGACGCTCGCCGAGGGATGGGATCGTTCGGCGGGGGGCTGGACGTTCGCCGACCGCGGACGCCGCGTGCTCGTGACCGCCCTCACGGAAGGACGCACGGGTCTCTACGAGATCGATATCTCCCGCGCGCGGCAGCGGTCACGGGCCGAGCCCCGGGAGATTGCGCGGGGGGGGTCGTTCGGCGCCTTGTCGGTCGTGGGTGACGATGTGATCACGACAGAGTCCACCATTCGCCGGCCCGCCGAGGTCGTGGCAATCCCGCGCGACGGCGGTCGACGCCGCACGATCACCGGATTCACCACGCCGATCATGAAGACCATCGACGTCGGCCGCGTGCAGGATCTCACCTTCACCGGCGCGCGAGGGGAGAAGATCCAGACGTTCTTGATCCACCCGCCCGATTCGGCCCCGGGAAGCAAGAGCAAGCCGCGACCGCTCGTGCATTTGGTGCACGGCGGTCCGCACGGGGCGTTCTCCGACGACTGGCACTATCGGTGGAATCCGCAGATGTACGCGGCGCGGGGCTACCTCGTGGCGATGGTCAATTTCCACGGATCGGTGGGGTGGGGGCACGAGTTCGCCCGGTCGATCCGCGGGAGCTGGGGCGAACTCCCGGCCGAGGACATCGCGCGGGTGACCGATGCGCTCGTCGCGCGGCGTCTGGCCGACCCGCGTCGCATGGCGCTCGCCGGCGCCTCCTACGGCGGCTACCTGGTCTCGTGGATCGCCTCGCAGACCGATCGCTACGCGTGCATCGTGAACCACGCGGGCGTGTGCGACTTCCAGACCCAGTTCGCAAGCGACTTCACGCAGGGCTGGCCGCAGTCGGCCGGTGGTGACCTCTGGTCGGACCGCGACGGGCTCGACCGGTTCAGTCCGATTCGCCACGCCCACGGGTTTCGATCGCCGATGCTCGTTCTGCACGGCGAGCGTGACTACCGCGTGCCCGCCGATCAGGCGCGAACGATCTACGGCGTCTATCGCGCGATGAAGAAGCCGGCTCGGCTCGTCGTCTATCCGGACGAGAACCACTGGATCCTCAAGCCGCGCAACAGCCGCCACTGGCACGGCGAGGTCTTCGACTGGCTCGATCGGTGGCTGAAACGCGCCCGCTAGCTCGCAGCTCTAGGGACGGTCAACGGCGTAGGAAAAGATGTTGTCCTGCGTTTCCTCGAATGGAATCGTCCCGGGAACGGCGCTCATGCTGCCCCACCGGCGATCGGGGCCGGCGGAGACGAAGCAGATGCGGCGATCGCGGGCGACGCCGTACTTGCGTTCGTTGAAGGTCTGTTCGGTGCCGTCGGGGTCGATCACGACGCCCCCGCTGGGTGATCGAACCACCGCGCCGGGATGCGTCGTGTAGATGGGCGTCCCCCAGGCGTCGAGAATCGCGAGGCCGCCGGTGAACTGCGCCTGCTCCGCCTGCTCCTGCGGCCAGTAGATCCACGCGGGGTGGACACCCTCCTGGTAGGTGTAGACGAACGCGGGATCGATCTGCGTGAGGATCGTCCGCGCCGTCGGCTGGCGGGCGATGCGGGTGAGCAGCTCCGTCGTGATCAGAACCTCGGCCCGTCCCGCCCAGATGTCCGAGACGCCGGGGATGTCGCCCCAGCTCACCGGTCGGTCCGCCGCCAGCTCCCACTCCCGCACGGCGAGATCGAGGAGCTGCAGCGTGCTCTTCGTCTGCTCGACATCGCTGCGGGCAGCGAGCGCGGCGCCCGCCGAGAGCGTGAGGCCCACCAGAAAGACGACGACGCCGACGGCGACGAGCATCTCGACCAGCGTGAAGGCGTGTCGGTGGCCCGCGGGTATTCGTCGCATGTGTGTGTCCTCCGGCATCCTCCGGCGACCTCCGCCAACCTCCGGCAACCTCCGGCAGCCTCCGGCAACTGGTCCGGCCTCAGGTCCCCGGTTGCGAATCGGCGGCGGGAACAGAGAAGCGACCGAGCACCCCGGCCGTCTCCCGGGGCGTGACCTCGTACAGCACGAGGTCACCCACGGTCCGGCGGAAACGCCGGAGCCCCGGCGGCAGGTCGGGCGGCAGGCCCCGGTCCTCCGTCAGCCTGTCGACAAACACGATGACCGGGGCGTCATCAACTGTCAGAATCACGTAGATCGTGAAGGGTGAGAGCGTGTGCGAGTACCCCAGGCCGAGCGCTGTCGTGTCGGCGGCGCCGGCAAGACGCAGAGGCTGCCCAAACGACCGGCGGAACCAGCTCGCGAACTCCTCGTCGTCACGGCAGACGACGTCGGGGGCGAGCCCCGATTGCACGACGTCGTCGTACACGGTTGCCATCGAGCGGTACGCCTGCTGCTCGTACGCGCCGGTCGGCGCGGGTCTGGCGACGGCCCAGATCATCCATCCACCGCCGATCAGCAGCGCCAGCGCGGCGGCGACGGCGGCGCTACGCCGCCAGGACATCGACGTCAACGAGCGGAGGGGGCGAGCGGGTGTCCCGGTGGTCGTCGGCTGCTCACTCGCAACGACCGCCCGCTCGAGAAGGCCGGCGAATCGATCGGCCGGCGGCGGCGCGAACACCCGGCGGATCGAGCCGTCGATCAACCGTTGGTCGGCGATTCGCTGCTGCAGCCCGGGCCGCGTTTCCAGGTGACGCTCGAAGGTCCGGCGTGCCGCATCATCCAGCGTGCCGTCGAGGTAGGCGTCCAGATGCGTGTCGAGGTTGCCGTTGCTGGAAGTCATGATGGACCCGTCCTCGTGGACACTGGGTGCCGTTCGTCGAGCTTCTCACGCAGGACGCGTCGCGCTCGGTGGACGTGGCTCATGGCGGTTCCCTCCGGGACGTCGAGCGCGCGGGCGATCTCCTTGTACGGCAAGTCGACGACAGTGCGAAGCAGCAGGCAGGCGCGGGCGGTCTCTTCGAGGCCGTCGAGTGCGTGCAGGACGTCGTCGTCGAAGCTTCGCTGGTCCGGCGGCAGCGTGCCCCGACTCGTCAGGGCGGCCGGCGTGGGGTGAACGTGGGCCGGCCGATCGAGGATGGCGATGTCGAGCCCCGAGCGGGGGGCGCGTTGTCCGCGTCGCGCCTGGTTGAGGGCGACGTACCGGACGATGCGCCCCATCCAGGCGAAGAAGCTCGTGTCGGGATCGAATTGGTCGAGCTTGCGGAGTGCGATGAGCGCGCCTTCCTGCAGAACGTCCTCCACCACGTCGCGGTGCCCGAGGATCCCCGCCGCGACGCACCACAACGCCCGAGCGTGCGTCGAGAACGCCTCGGCGAATGCGTCGTTCGTCAACCGTCGTACGGTCACGCCGCTCCTTGCGAAGATACTTCGGGCCGGAAGGTCAATGTCCGGGGTCCGGTGGATTATTGCGTGGGGGGTGACTTGGGGCTCTCCGAACGCGAATCCGCTCCCGTTCGACCGTGTTCCGCGTCCGTGGCCGTGGCCGTGGCCGTGGCCGTGGTCGTGGCCGTGGCCGTGCCCGTGACCGTGGCCGCGTCCGTGCCCGCGTCCGCGTCCGTGCCCGCGTCCGTGTCCGTGTCCGTGGCCGCGTCCGCGTCCGTAGTCCGTGCCCGTGTCCGTGGCCGCGTCCGTGTCCGTGTCCGTGCCCGCGTCCGTGGCCGCGTCCGTGTTCGCGTTCCCCGCAATCCCGCCGCGGTCTCCAGACA
>JABDLI010000021.1 GCA_013003065.1 Phycisphaerales bacterium
GACACGGACACGGACGCGGGCACGGACACGGACACGGACCCGGACGCGGACACGGGCACGGACACGGACCCGGACGCGGACGCGGACCCGGACACGGACGCGGACACGGACACGGGCACGGACGCGGACACGGACGCGGACGCGGACCCGGACACGGACCCGGACACGGACCCGGACGCGGACACGGGCACGGACACGGACGCGGACACGCTCCCGCCCCGGCCCCGGGACGCCCCCTCCAGCCGCCAACGTCCACCAATCCTCCGGCCCCCCGTCAATCCCGCCGCCAACCCGTAACCCCACCCCCGATCAAAGCTTCCACGCCGTTTCGCATCCTGTTCGCATCACGGATCAGGTGGCCCTTCCGCAGTTCATCGTTGACCCCCCCTGCGTCCACCGTTTGAATGAGGGCACATATCTTTTCCCTGCCGGACGCGTCACCAACCAAACGCTTCGCGTCGCGCACCCACGCCCGGGGACCGAGAGGGTGTCAACCAGCGGCACCCCGCACGCGAAGACGCTTCGTCCCGACGCCCCGGGGGGGTCCGGTTACGAAGCAACAGGAGCAGACAGATGAAACGATCGGCCTTGACCAGCGTGGTCGCGTGCGGCGCACTTGCCACCGCGGCCTTCGCCGGCGGCGGCGCGGGCGAGTTCTCCGAGGACTTCGACAGCTACGTCCTCGGCGCCGACATCGTCGGACAGGGAACGTGGGAGCACTGGGACGGGTTGCCGTCGTCGCCGAGCGCGGTGGTGAGCGATGTCGTCGCGCACAGCGCTCCGCACTCGCTGCTCATCATGGGCGGCGGCGCTCCCGATGACGTCGTGCACCAGTACGAGTACACCTCGGGGATCTGGGATCTGACGGCGTGGCAGTACGTGCCCGGCGACGCCAGCGGAGGGCAGAACGGGTTCATCATGCTGAACGACTACGACCACGGCTGCGCGTCGTGCAACTGGTCGATCCAGCTCGTCGTCAACCCCGACGCCGGCACGATGGAGAGCCAGTTCACCGGCGCTCCGGTGCCGTACACGATCGGCCAGTGGAACGAGATCCGCGTCCGCATCAACCTCGACCTCGACAACGTGGACGTGTTTCTCAACGGCGATCTGATCGACTCCCGCGCGTGGACCGACGGCTCGTTCGCCGGCAATCCCGGCATTCTGGAGTTCAATTGCCTCGATCTCTTCGGCTGGGATGGCGCCTGGCCGACCTACTACGACGACATCACAATCACCGAGGTGCCGCCGATCGGCGGTTGCTGCATGGGTGACGGAGTGTGCATGGCCGATCAGTCGATCGACGACTGCGACGCGGCCGGCGGCGTCTTCCAGGGATTCGGCACGATCTGCGCCACGGTGACCTGCTACGCGTTCGATGACACGGAGGGCGTGTGGGTTCTGCCGGCCTCCGTCGTACGCGACGACGCCGCGAGCTCGGCGGGATTCTCGTGGGGCGGCGCCTTTCCGACCACCACGTGCGGCCTGGAGAGCCTCTGCGAGCTCTCGACCTCGCCGGACATCGCGTTCCGCCTGGAGGTGGCCGAGGACGCCGAGCACGTGATCTCCGTTTGCACGGCCGACTACGACACGGTCTTGAACATCGGCACCACCCCGTGCAGCTTCGACATCGCCCAGGAAGACGACTCGGCGGGCTGCGGCACCGCCAGCGAATGGCGGGGTACGCTGGCCGCGGGGACGTATTACATCACGGTCGAGGGCTTCGGCGGCGGCTCGTGCGGCCAGTTCAACCTGTCGATCCGCGAGCTCTGCCCCGAGCTGCCCGCCCCCGGCGGCAAGACCACCCTCGAAGCGGAAGCGTGCGGCGACGACGAGAACGGCGGCTGCAACATGGCGGTGCCGGCGTTCGAGGCCATCGACTGCGGCGTCATCATGCGGGGCACCGCGTGGCACGACACGGCCACCCGTGACACGGACTGGTACGAGCTGATCCTCACCGAGACGACCGACATCACGATGACCGGCACGAGCGAGCGGGCATCCACCGTCTTCGGCCTCGTGAACACCGGCGGCTCGGCCAACTGCATGGATGCGACGGCGATCACGCCCTTCGCCCTTCGCGGCCCGTGCTCCGAGGACGGCCCGGCGGTGGTCGAGGCGTCGCTCGAGCCGGGCACGTGGTGGTTCTTCGTGGCCCAGGAGTTCGCAGCGCCGTTTGCGATCGACTGCGGCGATCTCGACGCGTACGAGTTCTCGCTCGTGTGCGGCGACGCGTGCGCTCCGGCGCCGGATGGCGACCTCACCGGTGACGGCTTCACCGACTTCTCCGACCTCCTCGAAGTCCTCGCCAACTTCGGCGGCGGCGGCCCGGCCGGCGACACGGACTGCAACGGTGCGGTCGAGTTCACCGACCTGCTGACGGTGATCGCCAACTGGAACCCGGCTCCGTAATCGGGTCGATTCCGGTTTGGGAAAGTTCATCGAGAGTCCCCGGCCCCTGCGGCCGGGGACTTTGCCATTGATTCGAGCTACGGACCGCGCAGGGATTGGTGCCACGGACAGCGAAGCGTCCGTGCCGTGCGTCGCCCGCCGCGCGGGGGAGTCAATCACCCCACCGCGATGGACGCTGACGGCACGGACGCTTCGCTGTCCGTGGCACCAATCCCTGTGCGGTCCGTGGCACCAATCGCCGCGATCGAGGGCCTTTCCCCCCCCCAAACCGTTGACGCCCTCTATTCCCCGCCGTCTAATGGGTCTTTGGCCCGGCCGCCACGTCCATTCCCATCTCCGGCGGCCCCGGCCCCGACATCACGCAACGCACGCCCGATGGCCTCGCGCGATCGCGGCTCCACCAGTTTCCGGGGATGAAAGGAGATCCGATGAAGAAGGCACTCGCTCTGCTGGGCGTCACCGCCACGCTCGCGGTCGGCACGTCCGCGTCGGCCCAGGTCGTCTGGGAGGACAACTTCGATTCGTACGAGACCGGCTCGGCCATCGACGGCCAGGGCGGCTGGGAACCGTGGGAGGGATCGACGCTCGTCTCCACGGTTTCGGATACGCAGGCGCGCAGCGCGCCGAACTCGATCGAGATCACCGGGGCGGATGACCTCGTGCGTCAGTACACCGACTACACCACGGGCGTGTATGCCTACACCGCTTGGCAGTACATTCCCGGTGAGGGTTCCGGCGCGATCTCGTTCATTCTGCTCAACAACTACCCGGCCGCGGCCAACCCGGACTGGTCGGTCGCGACGACGATGGACCCCGGCACCGGTCTGGTGACGGCGTGGGACGGCGAGACGCTTCCGCTCACCACCGATGAGTGGGTGGAGATCAGGGTCGTCATCAACCTGGACGCCGACCTGCAGGAGATCTTCTACGGCGGCGAGCTCCTCGTCGCGAAGACGTGGACGGGCGGCATCGCCGACGGCGGGCAGCTCAACATCGCGGCGGTCGACCTCTTCGGCAGCAGCGTCGGCTACCTGCACTACTACGACGACCTCTCCCTCGAGCAGCTCCCCCCGTGGGGTGCGTGCTGCTTCGAAACCGGCACCTGCGAAGCCGGCGACCCCATCGACATCCTGGCCTGCCAGGACATGGGCGGGATCTTCCAGGGCATCGGCTCGAGCTGCGCGGGCAGCACCTGTTTCACCCTGGGCGACGACGGGTGGATCCTCCCGCCGGATCAGATCCGCGACGACGCCGCGAGCTCGGCCGGGTTCAGCTGGGGGGGGACGTTCCCGACCAGCACCTGCGGTCTGGGCTCCAGCTGCGACATCTCCAGCTCCGACGACATCGCGTTCGAGCTCGTCGTGAGCGAAGACGCAGAGTACGTCGTGTCCGTCTGCACGGCCGAGTACGACACGGTCCTGTCGATCGGCACGGCTCCCTGTACCGACGATGTGGCCTCCGAGGACGACTCCCCGGGTTGCGGCACCGCCAGCGAGTGGCGTGGCGACCTTGCGGCCGGCACCTACTACATCACCATCGAGGGCTTCGGCGGCGGCTCCTGCGGCGTGTTCAACCTCAATATCCGCGAGCTCTGCCCCGAGCTTCCCGCTCCCGGCGGCAAGACCTACATCGAGGCCGAGGCGTGTGGCGACGACGACAACGGCGGCTGCAACATGGCGGTCCCCGCCTACGAGCCGCTGCTCTGCGACTCGATCAACCGCGGCACCGCCTGGACCGATGGCGCGACCCGCGACACGGACTGGTGGGAGATCGTCCTGACCGAGTCGACCCCGGTCACGATGACCGGCATCAGCGAACGAGTGGCAACCGTGTTCGGCATCATCAACAGTGGCGGCTCCGGCGACTGCGTCGACGCCACCGCGGTGGCGCCGGCCGTCGCGATCGCGCCGTGCTACCTGGACGAGCCGGCGGTCGTGACCGCGGATCTCGACCCGGGCACCTGGTGGTTCTTCGTGGCCACCGAGTTCGGTTCGCCCGTGGCGATCGACTGCGGTGACCTCGACGCCTACGAGTTCTCGCTGGTGTGCGGCGACTCCTGCGTCGCGGCGCCCGACGGCGACCTCACCGGTGACGGCTTCACCGACTTCTCCGACCTCCTCGAGGTTCTCGCGAACTTCGGCGGCGGCGGCCCGGCCGGCGACACGGACTGCAACGGTGCGGTCGAGTTCACCGACCTGCTGACGGTGATCGCGAACTGGAACCCGGCTCCGTAATCGAGTCGACTTCAGCTTCGGACAGTGATTCCAAAGTCCCCGGCCATCGCGGCCGGGGACTTTCTTCGAGGTTGGTGCCACGGACAGCGAAGCGTCCGTGCCGTGCGTCGTCCGGTGGGGCGGGGGAGTGACACTCCCC
>JABDLI010000170.1 GCA_013003065.1 Phycisphaerales bacterium
CTGACGGCACGGACGCTTCGCTGTCCGTGGCACCTCGGACCGTGGTGTCCGTGCCCGCGTTGGCTTCCCTCACCCCAACCGCCGTAACACGCCCTCGATCTCGCGCAGCACCGCCAGGTGCGCCGGGGAGAACCGCGTTCCGTCCCCGTCGTCATCGCCCAGCCCCGCCGACGCCGACTGACGCAGGTGGGGCAGTATCCGATCACGCAACGCGACCGCGTTGGTCACGCCCTCGATGACGCCGCGATGGGATGTGCCGTGCCCGCCGCCGGAACTGCTGCCCCCACCGCCGCCCGCCGTCTCGACGCGAAGATCGGCAATGCCGAAGAGCCGCTGGATCGGCCCCTGGCTCACCCGGAGATTCTGGACGTTCTCGAACGTGATCGTCGTCTCCTCGATGCTCCAGATCCCGCGGCGGATCCGCAGGCTGCGATCGCTCATCACGTAGTGCGTCGTGTCGTACCGAAGATGCACCGCCAGGTAGAACAGGACGTGCGGGACCGCGAGCACGATGAGCGTGAGGACCGCAAGGGGCATCGCCAGCCACGCGAAGCCGTTGCTCCACAGCTCCGCCACGGCCACGCCGAGGCCGACGAGAACGATCAGGTCGATGATGACGATCGTGACCCAGAACCACATCTTGAGGTACCGCAGGAAGGCGCGGGCCGGCTGAAAGTGTTCCGCCTGCCGGCCGCCGGCGTCGGCGGGCAGCGACGGGGGTTTGGTGGGGACCCGGAACCACCCGGTCAGCACCGACCAGATCCCGCGGTAGACCCAGGACGCCGCCGGCGCACGCGGGCTCACGAGCCCGCCCCCGGGGCGGCGAGACGCTCGAGACCGTCGCGAATCGATCGCAGCAGCACGAGCGCTTCGTCGTCGCTCGAGACCGGGTCGCCGTCGTCCTCGCCCCGCGCCCCCCGCATCTGCCGGTACAGGAAGTCACGCAGCTTCTCCGGCTCGCGGATGCCCTCGATCGTCATCTCGGCCCCCGACGAGCCGGACGCCGTCTGCACGGCGACCGCGGCGAGCCCGAGCCAGCGGTGGATGATGTTGCGGCTGACGTGGATGTCCTGGATCCGGCGGTACGTCAGGTAGATCTCGCGTTTGAACAGCACGCCCCACGACATCGCCACGCCCTTCTCGTCGAAGCGGTACGAAAGCGTGTGGTACTTGAAGTACAGGGGCAGGATGACGAAGGGAAACCCGACCAGCGTGAGGGCGGCCACGCTCAGGTAGTAGGTCATCAGGGCCGGATCGGGACGGGTGATCGCGTGCGGGTCGAACCGGTCGGACGCAGATGGCTCCATGTCCGGATTCTAGCAGGCCGCTCGAGAACTCCGGCGCGGTCCCGATCGAGTGAGGTTTCGTCCTGATTGCGCCGGGCGATTCGGGGGCCGTTCAGCCGCGGCGACGCCGCCGGATGAGACCACCCGCCACCAGCAGACCGACGACACCCGGCGCCGGCACCGGCGTCTCCTTGAGCGTGAAGATCGTGTTGCCGGTGGGGTTGACGTTGATCCAGAGCTGACCGTCGTCGGCGCCGTTCCCGGGGAACCAGACGCCCGTGTCGGACAGCGTGCCGCCGCCGATACTGAGCCGCGTGAGATCGTCGTTGAACTCGGCCGTCGTGAAGGGGGCGATGCTGAAGCCGATCGGACCGCCGCCGCCGGAGCCGGCGGTCGCCGCCGGGTCGAAGGCGACGTCGCCGCCGTCGAGCAGCGTCATGTCGAACCCGGACCAGTCGGATCGGGTCGAGTTCACGATGATCTCGTCGTCGATGACGATGTTCGAGACCGCCCCGGGCGCGATCTGCCGGAAGACGATCGGGATCGACGGGTAGATGCCGCCCACCGGTCCCTGCGTGAACTCAGCCGCCTTCTGGATGAACACCGCGTCGCCGACCACGCCGTTGCTGACGACGTCGACGAACGGGTCGAGCGAGGCATCCCACTCGGCCTGCCAGCCGCCGCCGATGTCCACGACGCCGGCGAGGGCCGGGGAGGCGGTGACGGCGACCACGAGGGCCGCGATGATGCGGGGGGCGCAGATCTTCATGATGGCTCTCTCCTCGGACGTGGACCGGAGCGCACCGGGGAGGGCGCCCGACCAACTATCCCTCAACGTACTCCGGCTTCATCGCACGACGAGCCGGAGGTCGGGGATCGAAGGGAGTTCGCCCGTCCGCCCCCGGAGCAGCCCGAACTGCTCCCCCAGAGTGAAGCGAGGGCCGATAATCGAAGACGTGTCGATCGGGGCGGGTGGGTCGTCCCGGGCGAAGCGAATGACGGTACCCTCAGGAGACTGGCGTCGCGCCGGCACGCGCGATCACGAATGGGTCGCCGACCGTGAAGTACCTTCCCGCCCAGTTCATGTTCATCTTCCGCGGACGCGGGGGCAAACGCAATCTGCGGGTGCTGCTGCGTTTCGTCGCCGTGCTCGTCGGGCTCGTTGTCCTGTACAGCGTGGTCTTCCACTACATCATGGAGATGGAGGGTCACGAGCACAGCTGGATGACCGGCTTCTACTGGACGCTCACGGTGATGTCCACGCTGGGGTTCGGGGACATCACGTTCGAGAGCGACATCGGGCGTCTCTTCTCCACGGTCGTGTTGCTGTCGGGAATCGTCTTTCTCCTGATTCTGCTGCCCTTCACGATCATCCAGTTCTTCTACGCGCCGTGGATCGAGTCCCAGGCCGCCGCCCGCACGCCGAAGGAGCTGCCCGATGCCGCGGGACACGTGATCCTGACGAACCACGACGTCGTGTCGGCGGCCTTGATCCGGAAGCTCCAGCAGTTCAACTACGACTACGTCCTGCTCGTGCCGAATCCCGACGAGGCGGCCCGGCTGCACGACCTGAGCCTGAACGTCGCCGTCGGCGATCTCGATGATCCCCAGACGTACGAGCGTGTTCGCGCTGATCGCGCCGCCCTGGTCGCCACGACGCACAACGATTTCGTCAACACCCATGTCGTGTTCACGGTGCGGGGCCTCTCGCCGAACGTTCCGATCGTCGCAACGGCCAACGCCGTCGCGTCGGTCGACATCATCGAGCGGGCGGGAGCGACGCAGGTGCTCCACCTCGGCGAGCAGATGGGGCAGGCGCTGACCCGCTGTATCTCGGGCGGAGACGCGGTGACGCACGTCGTCGGCAACGTCGATGAGCTGCTCATCGCCGAGGCGAACGCCGCGCGGACGCCGATGGTCGGCAAGACGATCCGCGAGAATCGCCTGCGTGAGATCGGGGTCACGGTGCTCGGCATCTGGGACCGGGGTCACTTCCAACCGGCGACGGCGGATTCGGTCGTCGGGCCGAACTCGATCCTGCTTCTGGCGGGCTCGGCGACGCAGTTCGAGCGGTACGACGAGGAGTTCGTGATCTACAACGTGTCGGTCGACCCGATCGTGATCCTCGGGGGCGGCCGCGTGGGTCGGGCCGCGGCGCGGATGCTCTCCACCCGCAACATCGACTGGCGGATCGTCGAGCAGGTTCCCGGCCGCGCCGAGGACGCAGACCGGACGATCGTCGGCGACGCCGCCGACCACGAGGTGCTCGCTCGCGCGGGCGTCCAGAAAGCTCCGGCGGTCCTGATCACGACGCACGACGACGACCTCAACGTGTACCTGGCGATCTACTGCCGAAGCCTGCGTCCCGACATGCAGATCATCACGCGGGTCACCCGCGAACGAAACGTCGCGGCCATGCATCGGGCCGGCGCGGATTTCGTGCTGTCCTACGCGTCGATGGGGGCGACGAGCATGTTCAACCTCATCCGCCGCAGCCGGATCGTCTCGATCGCCGAGGGGCTCGAGGTGTTCCGCGTGCCGGTCCCGGCGGGGTTGGTCGGGAAGTCGATCGCCGGCTCCGGCGTCCGCGAGGAGACCGGATGCACGATCGCCGCCGTTCGGACCGAGGACGGGCTGCAGATCAACCCGCCGGCGGCGATGGAGCTCGCAGCGGGCGGCGAGCTGATCCTCGTCGGCAGCCCGGAGTCCGAGGGGCGCTTCCTCGAACGCTTCGCCGGGGAGTGAGCAGCGGCGGGCTGGCCGGAGGCACCACGGTGATCGCGTCGCACGCAGTGTCCTTGGACTCGAGGCTGACTCGGCGCTTGCGCACGGCGATGATCGCGCGGACGATCGTTTCGCAGGCGGCGAGGATGATGGCCGCTCCGCTCACGGGTCCGGCGCGCACCGCACCCGCAGGTTTCCCCCGATGTGCATCCAGTGTCCGAGAAACGCGACCCACAGGAGCGTCATCCCGAACATCTCCGTCGTCTCCTCGAGCGACTTTCCGAAGTGCCGCACGGCCTCGTAGCCGTCGCGGTCGAAACGCTCGTACGCGTAGTCCTCGACGCCGGGCAGCTCGGCGATCATCCGGTTGACGTTGAGCGTGTGGTCCTCGTCGAGCCCCTCCACGAAGTCGATCCCGACCGCGACGACGAAGCAGCCGATGCCGGCGAGAAGCAGGCCCCGGGCGCGGCGAGTCTGGAGCCGACGCCACAGGAAGGCGAGCATGAACAGACCCGCGGCCCCGAAGAAGGGCAGGAAGAGCACCTGCCACGGGTAGCTCGGGAACAGCTCGAGCAGGCGGCTGCCGGCGGTGGGCTCGGCCGCGGCCTCGGAGGCGCGTTGCTGGAAGAGCTTGAACGTCGAGCCGAGCCGCTCGTGGAACTCGGCGCCGTCGTCGAACGCCATGTACGAGAAGATCAGCGCGACGACCATCCATCCGAGCCCGGCCCACCGCGTGCGGTCGCGGGCGCGGACCGTCACCACCACGAGCCACAGCGTGAGGGCGACGAACGCGGTCTGCGTCACGCCGAACCACGAGGCGAGGCCGTCCTCGCGGGTGGTGTTGAGCATGTTGCGCATGGGGCCGAGGTCGAACAGCCGTCCGTAGTTCACGTGCCAGTCGAGCAGGAAGAAGGCGATCTCGGCGCCGACGCAGGCGAGGAAGACGCCGAGCAGCACCCGACGCGGACGCAGCGTCAGCTCGACCACGGGCGGGCTCGGGCTGAGTTCGGGTGACGCCATGCGTGGCTCCCGTTCGGCGGAGAAAGCACCCCGGTGCGGCGGGAGAGCCGCACCGGGGTGCATGATGGCAGAAGTGGGGTCAGTTCGGGATCAGTTCTTCGCCTTCCACTTGCGGCTATGCACCTTCAACTCGTCCTCGGTGGCGGTGCACCAGCCCGGATAGAGTGGCGTCCCCACGCCGATGTGAAGGTCGACGCCACGCGGCAAGGCGTTCGCCCCCGCCTCGAGCATCATGCCCGATTCCGCCTCGAGCTTGAAGCGGCCAAGGGAGTTGGTGTAGTGGTCGGACACCAGGATCGACGCGCCGTCGACCTCGGGAGCGCCGCTCAGGGCGATCGTGTCCGCCTCGCGCAGGGGGAAGGGCAGGGTCAGCAGGAGCTTCTTGCCCGTCTTCTTGACCTCGACGGTCAGACCGGAGCTCGCGAGCACGTTGCCGTCGTCGTCGAGGTCGACGGTCGCGGCGCCACCGGCGATGTCGACGGAGAAGTTGCCGTCGATGTCGCCCTCCTTGAACTCCATCTCGAGGATCGTCTGGTCGGAGCCGATGAACTCGCTCTCGAACTCGACGGGGAAGCCGGACTCGTCGTACTTGAAGCGCGCGCCCTTCCAGTCGATGTCGAGCTTGGTGACGCCCGGCCCCGCGCTGTCGTTGCGGTACTTCCAGTGGTGGCCGTCGCCGCCGTGCACCTCGAAAGTGATCGGATCCATGACGACGTTGATGAAGTCGGGGTCACCCGCGGCGAGATCGACCATCGCGAAGGCGTCGAGCTCGGTGAAGTCGACGCCCATCGGCAGGCCGATCTCCCCCTTGATCTTGACGCGATCGCTGGTGCAGCCGCTGCTCGCGTCGTCGGCGGAGGAGTCGTCGTCGCTCGGGTCGCTGTCGGCGTCGCCGAGGCAGAACTTCACCTCGACCTTCTCGCAGTCGAAGAGGGAGAGCAGGGCGGGATCGACCGTGAGGTCGCAGTCGCCCGGCTCGGAGGTGGTCGTGGCGATGCCGTCGGACACGTCGAGCGTGACGGTCCAGTCTCCGTAGTCGAGAAAGGCCGTGAACTCCTCGTCCGAGGAAGTGATGTCGGGGCTGCCGGGACTGGTCAGGGTCCAGGAGAAGGTGAGGGGGTCGCCATCGGGGTCGCTGGAGCCGGCGGCGCTGAAGGACGCATAGCCCTGGTCGCCGATGTCCAGCAGCTCCTGGACGCTGCACACCGCCGTGGGCGGGCTGTTCGGACACACCACGGTGAACACCGGGCCGTAGATCCAGCTCGTGCGGTCCGAATCCTCGACGTAGAACTGGTACTGGTGCTCACACGGATCACCGAACGGGTGGCTGTCCGGGAAATTCCAGGTGTACGAGCCACTGTTGGGAACGCCGCTTGCAACGCTGGCCGCCACCGCAAACGGGAGTCCCGGCGTCACCTCGATCAGGTAGAGCGTGACCAGCCAGGAGGGGGCGCCTCCCGTCCATTCGATCGTGACCGGATCGCCGGTGGTGAACGTGGAACCAGCCGGTGGCGTCGTGATGTCGAACGGCGGCGGAGGGCCGAAGGTGTCGAGGGAGAAGCTCCCACTCTGCGAGGTCGCGGTCGCGATGTCGTAGATCTCGATGTACAGGTCTCGGTTGGCCAGGGCGAAGGGATCCCACGGGTTGTCGACGTCCGCGAAGATGCCGTCGCCTGTCGTGGACTCATACGTATTGAGGAAGATCGCACGGATCGTGACGCCGTCGTTGAAGTAGGCGAAGATCCCGTTCGACAGGTAGCCGGGCCGGTCGACCTGCGTGTAACGTGTGTCCCCGCCGAAAGAGGTTCCGGCCGACACGCCGGAGTCCGTTGTCGCATTGATCGAGAACCCGCTGACGCTGAGCCAGTTCGCGGTTCCGTCGCCGGGAATCGTGTTGCTCGGCGCGGCCCCGACATCGAGGGTGATGGTGCCGGAGATCGTGTTGCCGGCCGATCCACTGGTCCTGGTACCCGTGAAGGGATACGAAACGACTTGGGCCTGGACCGTCGTGGAAACGACCGCCGTGAGAATGGTGGCACATCGTGACATCTGCGAACGCGTGATCGATTGCACGGCGTGGACTCCTCGCAATGGTGTAGTCTCGAAAACCACGTGCCCCCCGTTCCGCGCGGAGGTGGCGACGCCAACGTAAAGGGTGTGCGTCGTGACGCCATCGGACGAGATCTGATTCTGGGTGTCCAGGAATCTGAATCTGCGACTCCAAAGACCTGATGCGAGTTGCGTCATCGACCTCGCGATGACCGAGGTTTCGGTGGATGCGGCGGAACATCGCTCGTACAAAGCACCCCGGCGCGGCGGGGAGCCGCACCGGGGTGCATGATCGTTGACGATCAGTCAGGAAGTCTCGTCGCGATCAGTGCTTCGCCTTCCACTTTCGGCTGTGCACCTTCAGCGCCTCCTCGTCGGCGGTGCACCAGCCCGGGTAGAGCTGCGCTCCCACGCCGATGTAGAGATTCACCTCGCGTGGGTTGTGGGTTGCGCCTTCCGGAAGCAACATGCCCGACTCCGCCTCGAGCTTGAAGCGGCCGAGGGAGTTGGTGTAGTGATCGGACACCGCGATCGACGCGCCGTCCACCGCCGTGCCCATCCCCGAGAAGCTGATGGTCGCGTCCTCGAGCAGGGGGAACGGGAGGGTGAGCAGGAGCTTCTTGCCCGTCTTCTTGACCTCGACGGAGGTGAGGCCCGAGCTCGCGGTCACGTTGCCGTCGGCGTCGATGTCGAGGGTGGCGGCGCCACCGGCGATGTCGACGGAGAAGCTGCCGCCGATGTCATCCATCTTGTACTTCATCTCGAGGACGGTCTGATCGGAGCCGATCAACTCGCTCTCGAACTCGACCGGGAAGCCCGACTCGTCGTACTTGAAGCGCGCGCCCTTCCAGTCGATGTCGAGCTTGGTGACGCCGGGCCCGGCGCTGTCGTTGCGGTACTTCCAGTGGTGGCCGTCGCCGCCGTGCACCTCGAAGGTGATCGGGTCCATGACCACGTTCATGAAGTCGGGATCGCCCGCGGCGAGATCGACGATCGCGAAGGCGTCGATCTCGGTGAAGTCGACGCCCATGGGCAGTCCGATCTCGCCCTTGATCTTGACGCGGTCGCTGGTGCAGCCGCTGCTGGCGTCGTCGGCGGAGGAGTCGTCGTCGCTCGAGTCGCTGTCGGCGTCGCCGAGACAGAACTTCACGTAGACCTTCTCGCAGTCGAAGAGGGCGAGGAGGGCCGGATCGACCGTGAGATCGCAGTCGCCCGGCTCGGAGGTGGTCGAGGCGATGCCGTCGGAGACGACCAGCGTGACCGCCCAGTCCCCGTAGTCGAGGAAGGTCGTGAACTCCTCGTCCGAGGAGGTGATGTCGGGGCTGCCCGGGCTGGTCAAGGTCCAGGAGAAGGTGAGGGGGTCGCCATCGGGGTCGCTGGAGCCCGCGGCGCTGAAGGACGCGTATCCCTGGTCGCCGATGTCCAGCAGCTCGCCGACGCTGCACACGGCCGTGGGGGGCCGATTGCACAGCCCGTTGATCACCATGACCTCGTGTCCCGCCTTCGTGAACTCGAGACAGAAGTCTTCTCCGTATGCACTGCTCGGGACGACGACCGTTTGAATGGTCGCATCGCAACGGCAGTCGCCGGTAGGATTGGCCGTGGCACTGGCGATCAGGGTCCCGTTCAGGTAGAAGTCGAACGGGTCCGCGCCACACGTGTTCAGAATGTCGTAGGTGATCGAGGCTGGAACGGATCCGCCCCCGCTCACCACGGCCGACGCGTCAAACGGGTTGAATGTGTAGCCGGCGGAGCACAGGTCGTTCACGTCGCACGTCCCGCCGTTCACGTCCCAGATGCAGACGGTTTGGTCCGTACCGCCGGTGTTGTACGTGGCGAGGATCCATGCCGTGGCCGTCCCGTTCCCCCCCTCGACGAACCGCAGGGTGTTGTCCCCAGACTTGTTCCACAACGACGGAGATCCGAAGCACGCCGTGTAGTTGCCATCGGCGAGCGAAGAGAGGTCGATCTCGTCCGGATACACCGAGCCGGTGAACGGCACCGTCAGGACCGTGGTTCCGCCGGCGTCGATGATCTCGATGGCTCCGTCGCCCGGTGCCTCGAAGGGCGTGACCGTCGTCTCCAGGCACGAGCCCTGGTCCGTGATCTCGATGCACCCGACGGTGGAGGCGTACTCGGGGCACGGATCACACGCGTCGCCGAAGCCGTCCCCGTCCGTGTCAAGCTGATCGGAGTTGGGCGTGGTCGGGCAGTTGTCGCAGTCGTCGCCGAGGCCGTCGCCGTCGTCATCCGCCAGGTGTGCATCGGAGCGTGTGTATGAAAACCCGCCGCCATCGCCACAGCATGTCCACGAGTGGAAGGTGATGTTGATGTAGATGTTGTCGGAAATCAGGTGCAGGACGGCAGATCGATTCACCGCGCTCGGCGGGTTGAAGTTGGTCCACTCTCGCCACGGCTTGAAGTCGAGCGTGAGGAGGTCGCTGGGGGTGGTGATCGTCCCATCGGCCCACTCGGTATCGAGGGGCCCGGTTCCGTTCCAACTTGATTCCTGAGCAGCGTTGAAGAGCCCCTGCGAGTTCCCACGCGCCAGCCAGACGTTGTCCGTGATCTGGTCGACGTCGCTGCTGTCGTAGTTGTCCTTGGTGAAGGTCACGTTGCCGTGACCCCGCTCGCAGATCCAGTACGTGTTGTCGTCGGTGTCGTCACACGCGTCACCGAGTCCGTCGTTGTCGAAGTCGGCCTGGTCCGGGTTGACGTCGTTGGGACAGTTGTCGCATGGGTCGCTCTTGCCATCGCCATCCGTATCGGCTGCCGACACGTCGCAGATGTCTAGATTCAACGGGAAACAATCCCATGGATACTCTATGGCTGTGTCCGTTGTGGTCGTCACGGTGTACCCTCCCGGCGGAAGAGGGGGCACGGTCACCACCTGCCAGTTGACCTGGCTCTCGGTGTAGCCTCCGCAGAATCCCGTCTGTCCATCGATGTCCCCCGGCAGCGATGCGATGACCGAAGTGAAGTTGTAGCGGACACCGTTCGCAATGACGCCGCCGACGGGAGACGACGGCATATGGTACGTTCCGGCATAGAACGTGATGTTGCCACTGGCGTCTCCGCGCCACGCGATGTTCACGGTATGAGCAACTGCCGTCGAAGCTAGACCGAGAAGAGCAGTGCCCGCGTACGTCAGATGTCTTGCTGATGGTGCATGCATACTTGTGTTCCTTGTTTCGGTTCACTCGCTCCTCACAACAGTGCGGGCCGTCTATCCTGAACCGATGCGAGACTCTCGCACGTCGCGAGCATGTCGACTCCGCACGTCGTGAGTCTGTCGACTCCCAACATACGAACCGCCCGTGTGGCATTGCCATCGGGCCAGGTCTGAACCCGGCGTTCCAGAATCCTGATTCTGCGTCGGGCTTCCGTGACAATCCGGTCAGGCGAACGCCGCGACGTATCGGTGCAGGTGGAACGGCGCCGTTCGGATGCGCTCTGCGAGCGACCGTGAACCAGCGTCATCAGTCAACGCCTGACCGCGCGGTTCAAGAAAACTGATGTCGCCACGCCGCGGCGGGGCTGATCGGCCCCACCGTGCTGCTGGTGGGGCTGGCGACCGGCGGCATGATCGGCCGCACGGCCTACACGCTCGGGCGTCTGGTGCAGGCGTCCCGGCGGGGGCAGGAGCGGCCGTGGATCGCGCTGGCGACGGGTCTGCTGCCGGTGGTCGGCAACGCGGCGTACCCGGTGCAGATCCTCGCCACCAGCGCCGATCGCGATCACGACGTCGCGAAGTTCATGCTGATCGACCTGTTCACCGCGACGGGGCGGAAGGTCCCGATCTGGGGCGGGGCGGACACGCGAACGGAGCACGCCTTCAACCGGGTGCCGGCGTGGCTCCTGCGTCGGCTGGCCGCAGGGCGCGTCCGCTCAGGCGAGCGTGTCGCACAGGTACGTGCCGCCGTCCGTGACGACGCGGAGGGCCCGCACGAGCTGGCTGAACGCGTTCTCCTTGAGGACGTACCCCGCGGCTCCGGCCGCGAGCATGCCGTCGACGAATCCCCGCTCGCCGTGCATGGAGAGGGCGACCACCCGGACGGACGGACGTGACGCCGTGATCAAACGCGTCGCCTCGATCCCGTTGAGCCCGGGCATCGCGACGTCGATGACGACGGCGTCCGGCTCGAGCTCGCCGGCGAGGCGGACGGCGGCTCGGCCGTCCTCCGCCTCGGCCAGGACGTGGATGTCCTGCACTTCCTCCAGGAACTCCCGCAGCCGCCGGCGGAACATCTCGTGATCGTCGACGAGAAGCACTCGCAGGATCGCGCGGTCGGGCGGCGCGAGGGCGGAGGGCGCCGGGGTCGTCATGCGTGCACGGTCACCGTTCGGCGCGCGGTCCGCAATCGGGCGATCTCTGAAACGAGGCCTCAGGATGACTGATTCGACGCGCCGAACCGGACTTCACGCTCCGGTCGTCGTGAGACCCTCGCGGATCGCGTACTTGGTGAGCCCGGCCACGCTGTGGATGTCGAGCTTGTGCATGATGTGCTCGCGGTGGGTGCCGATTGTCTTGATGCTGAGGTGGAGCCGTTCGGCGATCGCGCGCGTCGAGTTGCCCTCCGCTATGAGCTGGAGCACCGACCGCTCGCGATCGGTCAGGACGGTGAACGCCGACGCGTCCGCGCCGGATCCCCCGTTCTTCATCGCCTCCACCACCGTGCCCGCGACGGCCGGGCTCAGGTACACCTGGCCGGCGATCACCGCGCGGATGGCCCGGATCGCCTCCGCCGGCGCGCAGTCCTTCAGCAAGTAGCCGGAGGCTCCCGCCTCCAATGCGGCCTGCACGAACTGCCGCTCCGAGTGCATGGAGAGGCAGATCACCTTGACGCCGGGTCGCTGCGCGGCGATCTCCCGCGTCGCCTCGATGCCGTTCATGCCGGGCATCGAGATGTCCATGAAGACGACGTTCGCCTTGGTGTCGGCGACGTCGCGCACGGCGTCGCGGCCGTCGCGCGTCTCGCCGACGACCTCCAGGTCGTCCTCCGCGTTCAGCCGGACGCGGAGGCCGTCGGTGAAGATCGCGTGGTCGTCGACCAGGAGCACGCGGGTGGTCACCGGGCCGGCTCCGCGCTTGACCGGATCGGAACGGTGACGGCGATCCGGCTCCCGGCGCCCGGGGCCGACACGATGTGGAGATGGCCGCCGAGGTGACGCACCTGCTCGCGAACGCTGAAGAGCCCGAAGCCGCCGTCCGGACCGAAGTCGCGGCCCGCATCCGTGGTATCGAACCCCGTCCCATCATCCGCGACGGTGATCTCGATCGCCGTCGCCGTGGCGTCGACGGTGATCGTCGCCTTCCCCGCGTTGGCGTGCTTGACGAGGTTCGTGAGGAGCTCCCGCACGATCCGGTAGAGCACGATCACCCGGTTGTCGACGTCCGGCAGCCGCGGCCCGGATTGGAACTGGAAGCGAATCCCGTGCGCGTGCATCATCTTCTCGCCCAGGGCCTCGAGCGCGGCGGCGAGCCCGACCTGGTAGAGCACGGGCGCACCCAGCTCGAAGGTGAGCGATCGGATCCGCCGAATCGCGTCTTCGAGCGTCTCGTCGACCTCGGTTGCGACACGAGCGACGTCGCTCGACCGGCTCCGGTCCCGCAGTCGAGCGAGCCCGAGCTTGGCCAGGGCGAGCGTCTGGCCGATGTCGTCGTGGAGACCGGCGGCGATCCGGCGTCGTTCGCGTTCCTCGGCGAGCCCCAGCTCGGCCGTGAGGGCGCGGAGCTGCATCCGCTGCCGCACGATCAGCTGCTCGGCCCGGCGGGCTTCGGAGACGTCCTCGACGATCGCCAGGCACTCGCCGCCGGCGTCGCTCAGCAGGGCGACGGCGACGCGAACCCGCACCCGGTGGCCGTCGCGCGCGATGTACTCCTTCTCCCATGATTGCGCGGCACCGGTGGACATCACCTCGGCCACCTTGGCTTCGTCGCAGCGTCGCCACTCGAGGGGAGTCATCCGATCCCACCGCAACGGCAGGTCCGCGTGGGAGTAGCCGAGCATCTCGAGAAACGCGGGGTTGGCCTCGGTGATCGCGCCGTGGACGTCGCAGACGATGACGCCGATGACGTTGGAGTCGAACAGGCGGTTGAAACGCTCTTCGCTGCGAGTCGAGGCCGAGACCTGCCGGACGAGCATTTCCTCGAGCCGGGCGATCAGACGACGAGCTTCACCGAGTTCGTTCGTGAGGTGCCGCTTGCGTCGGTCGGCGGACGTCGGGGGGGAGTGTCGCGGCGACGGCCTCGGTTGCGAGCGAAGCCCCGGCGTGTCGTCGGCGTCGGCACCGTCACCGCCGGCCGGCGGCCGCAGCGCGGGTCGATCACGTGTTTGATCGAGGTTCCCCATTCCCACAGGACCGAAATCTACCATGCCGGTGGCGCGGACAATATTGGGATTCTTCCCTAGTGCCGCTAGAAAGAAGATCGCGTTCTCATATCTGGGTTCATAGATCGATCTGCCTTCTCCGCACGCCGCGCCCTCCCCCCGTAGGACCGGCCGGCGCGAATACAACGACCGCCCCGAGCGAACGAATCGCGTCGGGGCGGTCGTGGCCGAGGGTCAGTTCGCGGTTTGAGTGCGCACTGGCAATCACCGAACGAACGACCGGCGGAGCCGTGCCATCAGTCGGCGACTGAGTTGGCCCTTCAAAAAGACTGAATTGGCGGTCAGCGATCGGGCACCCCGGACGCCGCGCGCCGCGCTGCGTCGGATGGGCGCGCGACGTCAGACCTGCCGGGGCGGATCGGCCAGACAACGCAGGTAGCCGCCGGGGGCCACCGTGATCAGCAGCTTGGCCTCCATGTCGGCATCGACCGCGAACCGATCGCTGCGTGTGAGGAACTCCTGCACGGCCGTGTACGGGTTGTCGCCCACGTCCCACGGCCGGTCCGGGAACGACCCCGGGGGCATGAACTCGATGATCGTGTCGAAGACGACCACGTAGCTGCCGGCGCCGACGAGCGGGGCGTAGAGCCGCAGCTCCTCGGCGACGTGCGCATGCGTGTGGTTGGAGTCGAGGAACACCATGACGCGGCGACCCCGGGCGCGGTCGGCCACCGCGGCGGCGATCGCAGGATCGGTCGAGGAGCCCTCGAGGAGGTCAATCCGGTGGGCGAGCGGGTGGGCCTCGATGGCCGCGCGGTTGTGGGGACGGATCTCGATGTCGATGCCGATCACCCGGCCGTCACTCCCCAGAAGCTCCAGGCACGACGCCGAGAGGACGAGCGAGCCGCCGTGCGCCACCCCCGTCTCCACGATGAGATCGGGACGCACGTTCCAGATGAGCTCCTGCACCGCGAGGATGTCCTGCGGGAACTGGATGATCGGCCGCCCCAGCCACGTGAAGTTGTACGTGTACTTCGACGGGGTCGTGGCCTCGATCCACCGCCGGGAAAGCTCGACGAGCGTCCCGTCCGCGCGTTGCCGTGCGATGTTCTCGGCAACTTCTCGGTCAAACGTCCGGGCGACGCTCATGCGGATTCCTCCCGATCGCCGCCCGGGGAGCTCCGGCGGGCGGCGGCTCAGGATACAACGCGGCGCTGACCGGCGACGGCGGCGCCCGTGGCCGCCACGAACGACCATCGGCGTGCGTCCTGGGTTCGCCGTTCCCGAACGCGTTCAGGAATCGCCCAGGAGCGTCTCGATGAAGGCGGCGAGGTCTTCCTCCAAAGTCGAGGCGTACCCCACGTGCACCCCCCGCACGACGCCCTCCGCATCGACGACGGCGAGGGTCGGGTAGCTCCGCACGCCGTAGGCGGCGGCCAGCTTTCCGTCCGCCTGCACGCTCGGGTAGGTCAGGCCCAGCCGGTCGACGACCAGGCGGGCGTCGTCCCGCACCCGGTCGACGTTCACGCCCAGGACCGTGACCGGTCGTCCGGCGAACCGTGCGCTGAGCGATTCGATCTGGGGCATGGCCCGGACGCACCAGCCGCACGCGCGATACCAGAAGTCGAGCACCACGACGCGTCCGCGCTCGGCGGCGAGGTCCCGCGGCGTGCCGTCGAGATCGGGCAACGCGAACGTCGGCGCCGGCTGCCCGATGATCCGGCTCTGCTTCTGCAGACGCGTGGTCCAGGTGGGCGTCGCGGCGTGGTGGGAGGTGATCAACGTCCGGGCCCGGGCGCGCAAGGTGTCGCTGCGGAACCCGCTCGTCGCCGCCTCGAACTCGGCGAGCGTCTCGGTGAGCGTCGCCGCCGCGGCCGGCATCCGGCCGGCGAGGAGCGTGCGCGCGAGCCGCGACTCGTACCGCGCGGTCGCCTCGGCGAAGCCGTCGATCTCCGCCGCGAGGGTGGCGAGCTCGGACGCCGGGATCCGGTCCTCCTCCTCCAGCCGGTCGAGGGCGGTGCGGGTTTCCCGGTCGCGGTGCCGGTAGCGGGTCGCGATCTCGGCAATGATGCCCCGCCCGCGATCGATGGTCGTCCGGACCGTCGAGGAGAAGCCGTTGAGCTCGTTCATCGCGCTCATCGGCGTGATCTCGATCGTCCACGCGTCGTCCGTCCGGTCGACGAGCTGGCACCGGTGGCCGATGTCCGCGCTGGTGAACGACCAGCCACGCGTGGCCTCGGCGGCGTCGGCGGGCAGCCGGGGCGTGACGCGATCGAGGCCGTCGAAGTGATCGCACCCGCGTTGCCGGAGGCGACCGTCGGCGGCGAGGTCGACGATGTGAAAGTCGTGGCGGCGGTGGACGACGCGACGCGCGTCGCCGGCGCCGCCGAACCGCGTGTGGGTCATCGTCACGATGAGCCGCCAGGTGTCGTCGGCGTTCCGACGGACGACGGACAGGATCGTCTCCCGTTCGACGCCCATGCCGGAGCGGCTGGCGGTCATCGTCTCCGCCCCCCGGTACACGAGGCGTTGGCCCGGCTCGAACGAGTAGCGGGGGAGCGCCGCGGCGGGGGCCGGCGGTGCGATCATCGCGAGCAGGAGCACGATCGCGGCGAACCCGACCGGCCCGAGGTGTGCGCGGGTGGCTCTCATCACAGAGAGTCTAGCCGCGTTCTTGCCTGGCGTTGCAGGTACAATCCGACGACGAAAGGGAACCACCATGGGCATGATCACCGTGCGTCGCCGCATCAACGCTCCGGCGGCCGAGGTCTTCGCGGCCGTCTCCGACTTCGAGCACGCCGCCGATCGCATCACCGGAATCGAACGGGTCGAGATGCTCACCGACGGTCCCACCGGTGTCGGCACGCGTTTCCGCGAAACGCGGATCATGATGAAACGCGAGGCGAGCGAGGTGATGGAGGTCACCGCATTCGAGCCGGGCCGGTCGTACACGCTGGAGGCCGCCTCCTGCGGCAACCTCTATCGCACGACGGTGGGGTGCGAGCCGGTCGAGACCGGCGTCACCGGCGTCACCGACGTCGTGATGGAGATGACGTACACGCCACAGACGTTTGCGGCGAAGTGCATGTCGCTCGCCGCGCCGCTGCTGGGAGGCGTGATGCGAAAGTGCCTCGAGCGGGACCTCGACGACCTGCAAGCCGACCTCGAGCAATCAGCGACACCGCAGCCGGCGTAGATCCTTCTCTCGGGTCGGGCTTTCGCGTCAGGCTTCCGGGTCAGGGGGTCTTCGCGATCCCGATCACGCCCTGGGCGATCCGCGCGCCGGCGTTGCCCGTGGGCTGCCCGCCGTCGTCCATCTTGGCGTGGACGATGACGCCGCGTCCGACGATCGGGTTGCGGGTGCCGGCGATCGTGATGTTCTCGACCGTGATCACCTTGTGCGCGCGGCCCGTGGCGTCGGCGACCAGGTTGCCGAAGTCGCCGGCGTGACGCG
>JABDLI010000172.1 GCA_013003065.1 Phycisphaerales bacterium
CTCTTCTTGTCCCACCACACCTCGCCGTGATCGGAGCCCAGCTTCGGCTCGTGAATGGCGAGTCCCTCGCGCAAGAGCGTCTCGGATTCCTCGTAGCGTCGGAGATCGCGACAGATGTTGCCGAGCGTGATGAGGCTGAGCGCAATGTGATCGTGTCCCGCCGGCAACACCTCGACCCGCGTGGCGTAGGCCTGCCGCTGGTACTGCTCGGCAAGCTGGAGCTTCTTCTGAAAGAAGTACACGATCGAGAGGACGTGCTGCGACGTCGCGAGGCCATGCGTGCGTCGTCCCGCGGCCTCGTACGTGTCGATCGCGCGTTTGAAGTACGTTTCCGCGGCCGGCGAGTCGTTCTTGAAGAAGTAGCAGATCCCGATGTTGTGCAGGCTGATCGACCGCGCTGCGTCACCGGGAGGCAGGACGGCCTCCCGAACGGCGAGCGCACGCTCGTGGGCGACGATCGCCTCGTCCATCCGGCCCGTGCGTTGCAGGCAGTTCCCCATCACCGTCAGGCTCTCGGCGAGCTCGGTGGAGTCGCCCAGCTCGCGTTCCCAGATGGCGACCGCCCGTTCGGCGAGCGTCAGCCCCTGCTCTTCCCGCCCGGTCCACTGGTAGAGCGCGGCAAGCGCGCTGAGGCTCGAAGCCAGCGACGCGGGATCACCCGCCTGATCCGCCTCACGGTAGTCGACCGCCTCGTGCAGCAGTGGGTCCGCCTTGTTGAACTCACTCAGGACCACGTAAAGCAGGCCGATCGTCTCCTTCATCTTGGCCTGGATCTCCGGCTGGTCCGCCAGGCCATCGATGCCGTCGGCGCCGACGTCGAGGAACTCCAGCACCGTCATCGGTTTCCCCCCGGTGCGTTGGGGGCTCGCTTCGTCGAAGAGGTCCACGAAGAAGTCGAGCATGTGCCGAGCCGACTCCTCTTTCGCCTCCGCCCGTGTGGCGGCGTCGTTCGCCCGCTCGTTCTCGTTGAGGGCCCAGATCAATCCTCCCGCCGTGCCCACGCTCCCGAGGAGGAAGACGGCCACCACGAGACTCGCCGCAATCACACGCCCGCGATGCCGCTTCACGAACTTTCGAACGCGGTACACCGCGCTGGGCGGCGAGGCTTCGACTGGTTCGTTCTCGAGGTACCGCTCGATGTCCGCGGCGAATGCGCTGGCTGTGTCGTACCGGCGGGTGCGGTCCTTCTCGAGCGCCTTCATCACGATCCAGTCGAGATCCCCCCGCACCATCAGGCCGAGCCTCCGGGGCTCGGTCTGCCGGTGAGCGGCGATGCTCGGGAGCGAGTCGACGCTGCTCAGACGCGTGCTCGGCTTCGCCGGTGTCTCCTCGCGAATGATCCGCTGGATCTCTCCGTACGCGGCGCTGCGCAGCTTCCTCGAGTCGAATGGCGTCACACCGGTGAGCAACTCGTACAGAAGGACACCAAGCGAGTAGATGTCCGACCGCGTGTCGATGTCGAGGCCGGTCATCTCGGCCTGTTCCGGCGACATGTACTCCGGCGTGCCGATGAGCTGGCGATGCTCGGTGAACATCGTCCGTTCGGTGAGCCGCTGGTGGGTTGCCTTCGCGATGCCGAAGTCGATCACCTTCGGCACCGGATTGTTGTCCTGGAGCGTGACGAGCACGTTCGATGGCTTCAGGTCGCGATGGATGATGCCCTTCTGGTGGGCGTGCTGCACCGCCTGGCAGACCTGACGGAACAGGGCGAGCCGTGCAGAGAGCTCGAGGTTGTGCCGGTCGCAGTACGAGGTGATGGACTCACCCCGCACGAGCTCCATCACGAAGTACGGCCGCCCGGCCTCCGTCGCCCCCGCGTCGAGCACCGTGGCGATGCCGGGATGATCCATCAAGGCGAGGGCCTGCCGTTCGGCCTCGAAACGCGCGATGACCTCGCGGGTGTCCATTCCCAGCTTGATGATCTTGACGGCCACCTGCCGCCGGACCGGCTCGACCTGCTCGGCCAAGTAGACGACGCCGAAGCCCCCTTCGCCAAGCTTGCGGACGAGTGTGTACTTGTCGAGCGTCACGCCGGCCGCATCCGGCAACTCGTCCGCGGACGCCGCCACGACCGTGGCGGCGGCCGCGGCGCCCCGCGTCGTTGCGCGCGAGATCGCCGACTCGTCGCCGCCACGCTCGTGGGCTGTGAGCATCGCCTCGACGCCGGATCGGAGCGTCGCGTCGGCGCCACACACCTCGTCGAGGAACCGTGTTCGCGCAGCGCCGCTCAGCGGCAACGCGCGGCGGAAGATGCTCAGGCGAGTGTGGTCGGCGGCGTCGCTCACGCGTGATCCCTCCCCGTCGGCGATATCCGATTGTACGGAAATGGCCGCTCCACGCGACCACTCGCATCGTTCATCGAACGACACTCCGAGAGGTGACTCCACGCGATCACGGGGGGCATCCGCGAAACGGGCGGGGACCCCGGCGGCCGGCGTCCTTCCGAAAGGACGAACGTGACACCCGCTCACGGGTCGCCGTCACGCCGTCGCGGTGCGCTCCCGGCTCACCGGCTCGAATCGAGCGGTGAAGTGACGCAGCGAGCCGGACGATTCGGCAAGGCGGAAGCCGACCAGCTCTTCCGCGCGATGCTTGACCTCGAGGACGGCTTCGATGACGTAATCGATGTGCGACTGGGTGTACGTGCGGCGGGGAATGGCCAGACGCACCAGCTCGAGGACAGCGTGCTCGCCCAGCATCACCGACCCGATCTCGCACGCGCGGATACCGGCGTGTTCGTACAGGGCGCACGCCAATGCCTGACCGGGAAACTCCGCGGCGGGGATGTGGGGGCAGAACGCAGCCGCGTCGATGTAGATGGCGTGACCGCCGGGCGGCTGCACGATTCGCACGCCTGCCTCCGCCAGCTTCTGCCCGAGGTACTCGATCGATCGCACCCGATACCGCAGGTAGTCTTCGTCGAGCGCTTCGTCGATGCCGATGGCCATGGCCTCGAGGTCGCGGCCCGCCAGCCCGCCGTACGTCACGAATCCCTCCGTGAGGATCAGGAGATCCGAGGCGCGCTGAAACATCTCTTCGTCCCTCAGCAGCAGGACGCCCCCGATGTTCACGAGCCCGTCCTTCTTGGCGGAGATCGTTGCGCCGTCCGCAAGCTCGAACACGCTCCGGGCGATCTCACGCACGCTTCGAGCGGCCTGCCCGGGCTCGCGGGTCTTTATGAACCAGGCGTTCTCGGCGAACCGCGCGGCGTCGAGAATCAGCGGCACGCCGAATTCGTCACAGATGGCCCGCACCCTCTGGACGTTCCGAAACGCCACGGGCTGGCCGCCGTTCGTGTTGCACGTGACGGTGAGCATCACGGCGGGCACGTCTCCCGGTCTGCGTTCGAGGAGTGCGCGCAGGCGTTTCGTGTCGAGGTTGCCCTTGAACGGCGCCGCGCTGACCGCGGTGCGTCCATCCTCGGTCAGGAGGTCGATCGCCTCGGCGCCGGCATGTTCGATGTTGGCCCGGGTCGTATCGAAGTGCGCGTTTCCGGGGATGACCTTGCCGCATCCGGCCGGCGGGCTGCCGATGAGCGTCTCGACCAGGATCCGCTCGCTCGCCCGGCCCTGGTGCGTGGGCAGGACGTGGTCGAAGCCGGTGACCGACCTCACGGTCCGGAGGAAGCGGTAGTAGCTGTCGGCCCCGGCGTAGGACTCGTCGCCCCGCATCACGCCCGCCCACTGCTCGCTGCTCATCGCGCCGGTGCCGGAGTCCGTCAGCAGGTCGATCAGGACGTGCCGCGCGGGGACCCGAAAGAGGTTGTACCCGGCCCGGCGGAGCTGATCGCGTCGCTCGGAGATCGTCGTCAGACGGAGCGGCTCGACCGTCTTGATGCGGAATGGCTCGATGATGGTCTTCATGGTGTTGCCCGACGGAGCGCGGCCACAGCAGTCGCTCACCACGCGACCGATCCCGTCACGTCCATGGTGGCGGTGCGCCGCTCCGTCCTCAACGCGAACTTCAGCCCGGTTTGCCGCTCGGGCACACCCCCCACCGGGCGAGGTTTTGGGGCGGGTCCGCGTCCGCGTCCGGGTCCGTGTCCGTGTCCGCGACCGTGTCCGCGTCCGTGACCGCGACCGTGTCCGCGTCCGCGTCCGGGTCCGCGCCCGTGTCCGGGTCCGGGTCCGGGTCCGGGTCCGGGTCCAGGTCCGTGTCCGCGTCCCGCCCCCAACGCGAACTTCAGCCCGATTGTCCACCGGGACACATCCCCCACTGGGCGAGCACGGCAAGCAGGTCGCCGAAGCCCACGTCGCCATCGCCGTCGAGGTCGGATACGCAGTCGGCGCACGGTCCCCAGGCGGCCAGGAGCGCGAGCAGATCCGTGAAGGCGACGAGCCCGTCGCGATCGACGTCCTCGGGGCAACCGGCGCGGAGCGTGTGCACCTCCCCGGTGGCGAACGGCCCCGGGAAGTGCTCGGTCCGGGACGCGATGCTGCCGCGTCGCGGCCAGCGGACGGCGATCGATTCGGCGGCAGCCGCGGTCCCCAGACCGAAGTGCAGCCTGAGATCCTCCGTCGCGGTCGTGCTCGAGCCGCTCCTGACCACACGAATCTGGGACACGCCGCCGGCCGTGACCGTCGCCACGGCGCCGATGGCAGATCCGTTGACCCGCCGGCCGTCCCCCTCCAGATGCACGGTCAACGCGTGGTTGCCGGTCCTGGAGACGTTCTGATAGACGCTCACGAAGTCGCCGGGGTTGACGGCGATCAGATCGCGACGCCCGTCGTTGTCGTAGTCCAGCTCGACGGAGTATCGCGTGGCGGCGCTGACGCCGTTGAGCGCCGCGGAGACATCGTCCCATGCGCCGTCACCGAGATTACGGAAGAGGAGATCCGGGTTCGCTCCCGCTGAGAAGCTGCCGCAGTGAAAGTGATCGAGATCACCGTCGTTGTCGACGTCGCTCCAGGCCAGGCCCCAGGCGAAATAGGTTGCGAACGGCATGATCCGGCCGAACGAGCCGGCCGCGTTCTCGTAGTACACCCCGATCGACGCATTGCTCACGGCGATGTCGACGTCGAGGTCGCCGTCGATGTCGCCCGCTGCGATGCCCATCGGGGCCGGGCCGAGGAAGTCGAAGCCGGTGTCTGCTTCGGCATCTTCGAACCGACGCCCGCCCGCCGGCGCCGCGACGTTCCGGAGCACCTTCGGCGCGGACCACAGCACGAAACAGTCGTCGTAGCCATCGTCGTCGTAGTCCGTCCACAGGTGGGAATAGCAGTGCCCGCTGCCCGTGGCGGGTGGCAGCAGATCCGTGGCGTCCGCGAACGTTCCGTCGCCCTGATTCCGCAGCAGGAGCGCCCGGCCGGTCGCGGCCGGGTTTCCCAGGACGAGCAGATCGACGTGGCCGTCGAGGTCGAAGTCGTTCCAGCTCGCAGAGTCGGGGACGTAACCGGTGGCGCGCACGCCGGCGGCCAGGCTGACGTTCGCAAATGAGCCGCCCCCGTCGTTCCGGTAGAGCAGTCCGATCGACTGATCACCACACCGTTGGCCGATGAGATAGACGTCGGGGTCGCCGTCGTTGTCGTAATCGGCCACGAGCACGCCGATCGGGCGTCGCGGGAGTCCGTCCGGGTCACCGAAGCCGCTGCCCTCCGTGCGATCGACGAGTGTCCGCTCGCCTGGCCGCAGGGGATCCGCCTCGTTGTGAAAGAGCCGCGGCGTCGCGCCGCAGTCATCGCCGATGATCAGATCCACGTAGCCGTCGCGGTCGTAATCGATGACCCCCAGTCCCCCTCGCCGCACGCCCAAATCGATGACGCCCGAGACGCCGTGATCGACGAACTCGATGCCGTCGATCGCGATGGGGCCGTCCGCCAGGGAGACAACGGTGCACGTTGCCAACGTTGAGAGGACTGCGAGGTCCGTGATCATCCCGCTTGCTCCGTCGTCCGAACGCTCGATGCTGCCTGATGACGCCTGATGGTAGTTGTCCTGGGTGGGCGATCGCTTACGGGGAGAGGGCCGCATTCGTAGAATGTGGTCGCGGACGCGGACCCGGGCACGGTCGCGGACACGGACACGGACGCGGACACGGTCGCGGGCACGGTCGCGGGCACGGGCACGGACGCGGGCACGGACGCGGGCACGGACGCGGGCACGGACGCGGACACGGTCGCGGGCGCGGGCGCGGGCGCGGACACGGTCGCGGTCACGGACGCGAACACGGACACGGAAAGACCACCGCAATGACCAAAAACCCCCGGCGACGTGTATCCACGGCCACTCCAATCGCCTCTCCTCCCGCAGAGGGCCCCCCGACGGGTCCCTATCGCAGGAGCACGGTCATGACGTCTCGGATACTCCGCAGGCTGACGGCGGCCTTCGCCCTTTCGGTGCTCGCCCTCACCCCGCCCGTCCGGGCGGGGGGCGACCTGTACACGATGGTCAACATCGGCAAGCCGGACGGTGCCGACAGCGTGATCGGTGTCCGGATGAACAATCACGGCCACATCGCGGGGTACTCGATCTTCTACGGCGCCGAGCCGTCGATCCGCGGCTGGGTGTGGCGGCCGGAGAGCGGCTTCGAGATGCTCCCCTCGCCACCCGACATGTTCCTCGGCCGTTTCCGCGCGATGGACATCAGCGACTCGGGCATCGTCGCCGGTGACGGCGGCTTCGATGCCGGCATTGCCTGGCGGCTCGAGGACGGTGTCTACGAGACGTTTGGTCAGATCGACGGAATGCCGATCGCCTACCTCGGCGGAGTCAACGAGGCGGGCGACGTCGTGGGCACCTCGAAGGACGCGTCGATCACGACGCCGGACCGCGCGTTCATCGACGGAGATGACGGCGGCACGATCGCCATCAGCACCGCCCACAGCCGCGCGACCGACGTGAACGACGTAGGACAGGTGTGCGGCTACGCCTCGGGGGAGACCGCCTTCGGCGCCTATCGCTGGGACCGCGCCGGCGGCCTGCAGTTCCTCGGCACCGCGGGCCTCTCCTACAGCTTCGCCAACGGCATCAACGACCACGGCGACGTGGTCGGGTCGGCGCGATCCACTTCGGGGCACACGACCGCGGCCTGGATCTACTCGGACGAGCTCGGTCAGCAGATCATCCCGGCCCCGGCCGGACGCAAGGGCGCCGTCGCCATCAACAACCTGGGCGAGGTCGTCGGCAACACGGAGCCGGGCAGCGGCCCGTCGTTCGGGTGGCTGTGGACGCCGCTCGCGGGCACCCGCACGATCTTCGAGGTCTTCGACTACGTCACGGTGGGCCTGTCGGGCGTCGTCGCGCGCGACATCAACGACGAGGGTCAGATCCTCGCGTACGGATACGACAACACCGCTGGCGAGTTCCGCACGATCCTCCTGACCCCGGTGGACACCGCGACGGGGGCGTGCTGTCTCGACGCCGGTGGCTGCACCGCCGATGTGACGGAAGACGACTGCGCGACGATGGCCGGCCTCTACCTGGGCGGCGGCACGACCTGCGCCTCCTGCACGCCCGTCGGGTCCTGCTGCCTGACCGACGGCGATTGCATCGAGTTCCAGACCGAGGACGACTGTCTGGCTGTTGCCGGTCTGTTCCAAGGCGACGCGACGAGTTGCGCCACGGCTGGTTGCGAGCCGTTCCTCCCCAACGACGACTGCGCGGATGCGATCCCGATCATCCTCGGCAACACACCGTTTAGCACGCTCGGCGCCACCACCGACGGCCCCGCCCTCCCGGCGTCGTGCATGGAGCCCGCGGGTACGTTCTTCGGGATGGACGTCTGGTTCCGGTACGTCCCCGACGGCACCGGTACGCTCACGGTCAGCACGTGCGATCAGGCCGACTACGACACGCGGCTCGCGGCCTACGTCGGCTCCTGCGACCAGGCCGAGATCGTCGCCTGCGTGGACGACACGTTCGACCCATTCTGCTTTGGCGGAACTTCGATCATGGATGTGCCCGTCACCTGCGGCGAGCCGGTCCTTCTGCGGGTCGGATCGTTCTCCGTTTACACGGGAACCGGAACGCTGACGCTCACCTTCGAGGGTGATGGCTGCAAGCTGCCGGGCGACGTGGACGGAGACGGCATCGTGGGCTTTCTCGATCTGCTCGCCGTGCTCAGCGCGTGGGGACCGTGCGCGGCCTGCCCGGCCGACCTGAACGGCGATGGGGTCGTCGACTTCGTCGACCTGCTCAGCGTGCTCGCGGGCTGGTCGGGCTGACGAATGGGATCAGACGGGTGAAGCGGACGTGTCCGCCTCGCGCAACGGCGACAGTTGCGTGAGCACGCACGTCCAGCCTTCACCACGCCGAACGTAGACGCTCGTCGAACGCTCGTGGGTCGTAAACGGCTCGCCGTGGTACGTGCCGCCGGAGACCGCGTCCGCGGTGACGAGCGCAGTGTGCTCGTAGATCCGCACCCGCCAATCCTTGAACTCCATGCGGTCGTGGGTGAGCACGCCGCTCCGGATCGCACCGAGGAACGCGGCACGATCGACGATCGTCCCCTCCGCGCTGATCAGGATCCAGTCATCGGACACGTAGCGGCCGACCGCGTCGGCGTCGTTCGCGAGGATCGCTTTCGTCCAGGCGAGCTCCTGGGCGCGCAGGCGATCAGGCTCCTCGGTGTTCGTCGTCATGATGTCGTCCCCGGACCGTCATGAAAGAGGCTCGATCAGTGTAGCGGCCAACGGATCGAAGGGACCTTATGATCCGCCACACGGAGGACCGCAGATTCCAGCCACGACGCTCTTCATCCCGGCCGTCATCTCCAGCGTGCTCCAGCTTGCGGTCTTCACCTTCATCCCATTCGTGGTCTACCTCGTGGTGCGCCGGCGTGTCCGCGGATTCGGGGAGTGGATCGGGCTGACCCGCGCCCCCGGACGCGTGCTGCTCGCGGCGGCGGTGATCGCCGTGCTCTTCGCGTTGGCGATCGTGCCGCTGACGAGGTCATACCTCGAGCAACGAGGCACGGTGACCGGCGGGCTGCTGATGCATCTGAACGAGTTCGGCTGGTCGCCGTGGCTGGCCGGCACGATTCTCGTCACCGCGTGGATCAAGACCGGGTTGTCGGAAGAGATCTTGTTCCGCGGGTTCATCGGGAAGCGACTGATCGCGTGGCTCGGCTTCGCCTGGGGGAACGCGATTCAGGCGGCCATCTTCGGCGCACTCCACCTTCTGCTGGTGTTTGCGGTGCCGGTGGAGCAACGCACGGCCGGTCTCGGCGCGGTGATGCTGCTCGGCCCGGGGGCGGCGGGCTGGCTGAACGGGTACTTGAATCACCGGTGGGGCAAGGGATCGATCCTGCCGGGATGGGTGATGCACGGATTGGGAAACACCGTCGCGTACACCCTCCCGCTGTTCATCCTGGAATGACCAGGCCCGCCGGGCGATTCTCCGTCTCCCGACGGGGTTCTCCTTGCGACGTCGTCTCGCCCCGGCGACAATCGGCGTCGATGGTGTTTCCCGCCGGCCACGCCTGCTGCCGGACACGTCCCCGCGGCTTCACGATCGTCGAGCTGCTGGTGACCGTCGCCATCCTGGCGATCCTGGTCGGCCTCCTGTTGCCCGCCATCAGCCAGGCCCGCACGCAGGCAAAGCTCAGCCGCTCGACGACGAATCTGCGAAACCTCGGCGTGGCGCACGCCGCGTACGCGGCCATGCACAACGACCGGCAGCTCACGTTCGTCGTCGACGCAATCGCGAGCTACGGCACGTCCGCATGCAACGCCTACACGCATTACGCCAACCAGGTCGGCGGGCATCCGAACCTCGTGCTCGGATGGGGTCCCCCGCTGGATCAGCCGACCGAGCCGTACGTGCTGTGGCGTTACGCGCTCGACGGGTCGGTCCACTCCCACGAGTGCTGGGCGGGCAATCCGATCACGCTGAGCGGCAGCTTCACGCGTCTGTTCGGCCAGTTCCGGTTCGGTCACCAGACGAAGTCGTTCAGCCCGTTCCTGAACGGCCGCTACTACGACCCCGTGTACTTCGCGCCCAAGGATGCTTTTCTCTACGACATCGTCAAGGAGGGCTTCGAATCACCGGCAGAGTTCCCGATGATCGAGGCCGATGACGGCACGGAAGGGTCGGTGCTGTTCACATCCAGCTACTGCCTGAGCCCGGCCGCGATGTACAACCCCGACGCGTTCGCGTACGACCCGGACACCGATGCGACGTACACCGAACCATGGTCGATGCCGGCCGGTCTGCGTTGCCCCTCGGCAAGCCAGACACTCTACCCCTCGCTCAAGACGCACATGCTCGAGCACGCGTGGCTCCAGAACACGAACGGCCCGCCGTGCAATCCGACCTTCACCGGACTGGGCGCGTTGGCGGGATGCGAGCCGTACTACTTCAACCACGCGTGGCAGTCGGAGCCGGTGACGCTGTTCTACGACGGCCACGTCGAGCCCGTCGGCGTGCGGGCGTGCATGCAGGCGGACGGGCGACACCGGGAGCAGACCGGCTACGGACTGTGGTCCCGCGATACGCCGCTGGGCGAGAATGGGTACCTGATCGACGCGGGATACGACCAGGCCGCGACGAGCTTTCACATCCTGACCGTGGACGGGATACGGGGGCGGGACGTGGTGAGCCGGTAGGGACGGACGCGGACACGGACGCGGCCGCGGACACGGTCACGGACACGGTCACGGACGCGGCCGCGGACACGGACGCGGACACGGTCACGGCCGCGGTCGCGGACACGGACGCGGACACGGTCACGGCCGCGGACACGGACACGGACACGGAC
>JABDLI010000173.1 GCA_013003065.1 Phycisphaerales bacterium
GTCCGTGTCCGTGTCCGGGTCCGTGTCCGGGTCCGGGGCCGTGTCCGTGTCCGCGCTCCGACGGTCCCCCCAAAAGATCACGCGGGATCACGGAATCGTGCGTCCGCGTGCCCCGGTTCCCCGTCCTTCTCCTGGACACCGACCGACCCCAACCCAGGAGCACCCACCATGACCACCGAATCCGCCGTCGCCTTTCAAACCGACACCCGCATCCACATCGGCCTGGCCGTCGCCGACCGCGATCGTGCGGTTGCGTTCTATCGGGTCCTGCTGGGGATCGCGCCCACCAAGGTGCGTGCGGGCTACGCCAAGTTCGAGGTGGCGGATCCGCCGCTCAACCTGTCGTTGAACGAGACCACCGCCAACGGGACCCCGGATCGGTCCGGTCCGCTCCACTACGGCATCCAGGTCAAGACCGTCGACGCCGTGACGCGGATGACCGAGCGGCTCGAACGGGCTGGGCTCGGGCCCCGGATCGAAGAGGAGACGCTTTGCTGCTACGCCGTTCAGAGCAAGGTGTGGGCCACCGATCCCGATGGGAACCCGTGGGAGGTCTTCGTGGTGCTCGACGATGATGCGGCGGCGGACGCCGGGCCGGACTCCGCGTGTTGTCCGGGCGAGCCGGCGAATTGCTGTGAAGCACCTGCCGCGTGCTGCGACACCGTATGATCCGGACAGGACCCGTTTCGATGACGCCACCGACCGAACACGTCTGGTCGCTGATGGGCCGCGATCTCGCGGCGTTCATCCGGCGTCGCGTGCGGGACGAGCACGCGGCGGCGGACATCCTGCAGGAGACCTTTCTCCGTATTCACAACGGCATCGCCACGCTCCGGGACGAGGAGCGTCTCGCCGGGTGGGTCTACCGGATCGCCCGCAACGCGATCAGCGAGCATGTCCGGGGGGCGCGGAGCGTCACGACCCTCGACGACGAGGCGGCGGCCGACGCCGCGGACGGCGGCGACAATCACAACGACGCCGTTGGTCGCTGGCTCAAGGAGATGATCGGATCGCTGCCGCCCGACTACCGCGTCGCGATGGAGCTGGCGGAAGGGGATGGGGTGCCGCAGCGGGTCGTGGCCGAACGGCTGGGACTGTCTCCCTCGGGGGCGAAGTCCCGGATCCAGCGGGGGCGTGCGATGCTCCGGGCCATGCTCGCGGAGTGCTGCCACCTCGAGCTCGACCGCTTCGGCAACGTGATCGGCTACGCGCGCAACCGCGGGTGCGCGGTCTGCTGCCGTGACGCCGGGCGCCCCGCGGGTTCCTGAGCGTCCGGACACGGGCCGCGTGCAGGCGGGCGACGCATCCACTACGCTCTCGGGTCGAGACTCGCTCTTCGCCCGATGATCCGCTACGCCGTCGCCATCTTCCTCAGCGCGTTTCTCGTGTTTCAGGTGCAGCCGCTCATCGGGCGGTTCATCCTCCCGTGGTTCGGCGGCGGCCCCGCGGTGTGGACGGCGTGCCTCCTCTTCTTCCAGGTGCTGCTGCTCGGTGGCTACACGTACGCCCACCTGCTCCGGCGGCAGCCCGTGCGTCGGCAGGTCGTCGTGCACGTGGCGTTGCTGACGCTCTCGCTCCTGCTGCTGCCGATCACGCCGAACGAGGCGTGGAAACCCGATTCACCGCTGCACGCGACGACCAACATCCTCGGGTTGCTGCTCGTCACCGTGGGCGCGCCCTACACCCTCCTCGCGGCGGCCAGCCCGCTGCTGCAGAGCTGGTTTGCGACGGCCCATCCGGGGCGATCGCCGTACCGACTGTTCGCCGTCTCCAACGCCGGATCGTTGCTCGGGCTGCTCACGTATCCCTTCGTCGTCGAGCCGTGGCTGCGGCTGCGTGAGCAGACGGGGCACTGGTCGATCGCGTACGTGGTGGCGGCGGTGGCCGTGGGGGCGTGCGGGCTGGCCGCGACACGTCGGGTCGGGGCGCCGACCGAGGGGCCGCGCGCGAGCGTGTCATCGCCGCGTCTCGCGACGCGGCTGACCTGGATCACGCTCAGCGCGTGCGGCTCCGCGCTCCTCATGGCGAGCACGAATCAGATGGGGCAGGAGGTGGCGGTCGTGCCGTTTCTCTGGGTCGTGCCGCTCGCGCTCTACCTGCTGAGCTTCATCATCTGCTTCGACCACGACCGCTGGTACGTCCGCCGGCTTTGGGCGCCGCTGCTCGTCGTGGCGCTCGCCGCCGCAGTGGTGATGCTGCACCGGCAGCTCGGCAACGACCGGCCACGGATCGTCTACCAGGTCCTGGTGTTCTCGGCGGCGTTGTTCGTTGGCTGTATGTGCTGCCACGGCGAGCTTGCTCGCCGCAAGCCGCCGGTTCGGTGGCTCACGTCGTTCTACCTGCTGGTCGCGTTGGGCGGCGCGTTGGGTGGATTCTTCGTGAGCGTCGTGGCGCCGCTCGTCTTTGCCGGATACTGGGAGTATCACCTCGCGCTCCTGGCGACCGCGGTCATCATGGCCGCGTGTTGGCGGCCGTGGCGAAGTGAACGGGTACTCTGGCGTGGGTTGGGTCGCGTCACCGTCGCGGGAGGGTGCGCGGCGCTCGTGCTCTCTCTGGGCCTGCACGTCTACGGGGCGCAACGCGGTGCGTCCGTGACCAAGCGGAGCTTCTACGGCGTGCTCCGGGTGTACGTACGCAATCGAGACACGCCGAACGAGATCAAGTCGCTGTGGCACGGTCAGATCTGCCACGGCGAGCAATTCACGCGACCGGATCGCGTGCGGTGGCCGGTCACGTACTACGCCGCCGGCAGCGGCATCGGTCTCGTCACTGCTCAGCATCCGGCGCGTGGTGGCCCCGGCGGGGGCGACGGGTTGCACGTCGGCGTCATCGGCCTCGGCACCGGCACGATCGCGGCCCTCGCCGAGCCCGGGGACACCGTGCGGTTCTATGAAATCAACCCGCAGGTCGTCGAGCTCGCGCAATCAGAGTTCTCGTTCCTCCGTGACAGCTCCGCCGACAGCGAGATCATCATCGGTGATGCGCGTCTATCCCTGGAACGCACGCTCGACGACGGCATCCGGCCGTTCGATCTGCTGGTCGTGGACGCGTTCAGCAGCGACGCGATTCCGGTTCACCTGCTCACGCGGGAAGCCTACGAGCTGTATTGGCAGCACCTTGCAAGCGACGGTGTTCTGGCGCTCCACATCTCGAATCTGCACCTCGATCTTCGGCCGGTCGTGCGTAGCCTCGTCGCCGGCGGGGATCGACGCGCCGTCATGGTGACGAACGAAGAGAACATCGACGCAGCGGTCATGTCCGCCGATTGGGTCTTGATCACGTCGAACGAACGGATGCTCCGCGTGCTCGACCCGGTGGCGGATCCTGCGTTCGAAGAAGAGACGTGGGTGGTGGAGTGGACGGACGACTTCAGCAATCTGCTGGGTGTGCTGCAGTAGATCAGCGCACGCACGCGCAACAACCAACGATCGCTCCACTTCATGGGAACCGGAACCAGTTACACGCACGGCCCCCACGCCGACAGCAACGCGAGCAGGTCCAGGAAATCCACGGTTCCGTTTCCGTCGACGTCCGCAGGACATCCGGGACACGGTCCCCACGACGAGATCATGACCAACAGATCGGTGAAGTCCGTCGCGCCCGTGCCGTCGATGTCGGTGGGACAATCGACGACGATCTCGTAGGCATCCGGACGCCAGTGCTCCAGCGTGCACCGCATGCGACGCGCTTGCTCGGGCGTAAAGTTGGTCATGCAAATGTCGTTGGTGTAGTCGAGGTAATTGCGGAACGAGTCGGGTTCGCCGCACGAGCTGCCTCCACTGCAGCCGATGGTTGGCGACGACTGCCGGGCCGTGTCGCAGATGAGGTCGCCGGTCGTGTAGCACGAAGCGGCGCTGCCGCAGGTCACGAAGACGTGCTCGAGACCAAGATAGTGGCCGACTTCATGCGTGGTCGTGCGGCCGCGGTGGTACGGCGGGCCGATGGGGGCGAAATCACCGAAGGCGGCCCAGTAGATGACGACCCGATCGCTCGACTGACCGGCGAGACCGGATTGCGGGAGGTACGGCACGTACCCGAGCGCGCCGCTCGCGTTGTTGGTGTAGATGTTGAGGTAACGGTCCGGATCCCACGCGAGCGACACCCAGTAGGCCCCAGCGTCGTTGTACCACGTCGTGTTGTTGTGGTAGGTGATGCCCGTCGTCGCGGCGCCGCTCGGATCTTCCGTCGCAAGGTAGAACTCGATCTGCGTGTCGGTGCCGTTTTGTCCGAGCGTGCCGGGCAGGGCCAGGAAGTCCTCGTTCAGCACTTCGATCTGCGACTCCACGAGCGACGCGGGGATGTGCCCGAGGCTTCCGGCAGAGTTGCGGATGACATGCACCACCACCGGAATTCGGTACCGCGCGACGCCCGGAGCGTAGATGGAGGCCGGATTCGTCGAAAAGGCGCTGCAGTCGCCACCACCGCCGCCGTCGGCGACGCCCGGATCGCTCGCGGGTGTGCCGCAACGCAGTCCGTGTTCGCGGAAGAAGTCGGACTGCGAGAACGCACCGTACGTCTCCCAGACTGCGCCGCCGGCGTGAACACGCCCTTGTTCGTCCTGACGGACGAGCGGTTCGTCTGCGGCCGCTGTCGTGCCGACGAAGAGGGCGAGTGCGCCAAGGCCGCCAAACACCAGTCGATGGGGTGTGTTCATGGGAGTGTCCTCGATGGCAATCGGAGTCGAATCCGCGTCCATCCTCGATGGTCGGTCGCGATGCGTCAACCGTCGAAACGCCAAGTTCGACTCAGCCGCCGCACGTAATCCGCATACGCAACTGATCCCCCGACAATGCTGCTTCGACGCGAAGCCCAATGGCATGGGCGATCTGCTGCACGACCGACAGCCCCAGCCCGACATGCGTGCGGTCCGCGCGGGACTCCTCCCGACGCCAGAACGGCTCGAAGAGCCGCGGCAGGTCGTGCTCGACCAGACCCGCCGGACCGTTCTCGACAACGAGGTCGGCAACCCCGTTGCCGCCACGCTCGCCGCGAATCGTGATGCGGCCCTCGGAGGGCGTGTAGCGGACGGCGTTGTCGATCAGATTCCGAACGATGATCTCGACCGCATCGGACGGGGCCGGCAGCGTCCCGGCCTCATCGACCTCGACGGTCAGTTGCAGGCGTTTGTCATTGATCGGTTTCGCCGATCGCGCGAGACACGATCGCACGATCGACGCGGTCGGGTGGCGGTCGCCGCTTCCGTTGCCCGCCGTGGCGTGACCGCGGCTGATCAGCAGCAATGACTCGACGAGTCGCTCCATCTCGCTCCCGATGGCGAGCACCTCGTCGAGGGCCGTCGCCGCCTCGGCGCTGTCCGGCCACCGCACGGCGACCTCGGCGGTCGACCGCAGCTCCGCCAGCGGTGTGCGGAGCTCGTGGGCCGCGGCATCCGCGAACGAACGCTCGCGCTCCAGCGTGCGTTCGACCCGATCGAGCATGTGATTGAGTTCGACATAGACGGGCGCGAGCTCGGCCGGCGTGTCGCCGTCGTCGAACCGGCGGGAAATCGTCTGGCCACTGACGGAAGAGAGTTGGTGACGCAGACGATCGAGCGGGCGCAGCCCCCATCGCACTCCGATCGTCACCAGACCGGCGACGGTGATCGCGACGACGCCGCCCACGATGAGAAGAGCGCTCAGCAGCGTCCCCAACGCGCCGTCGATGGGCTCGCGATCGAGGGCCGCCGTCGCGATCAGCGTCTCGACCGGGCCGTGTGCCAGGTATTCGTCTTCCTCTTCATCACCCTCGGCGGGTGGCTCCACGTCATCCTCGTCCTCGTCCTCGATGGCCGGGTCGAACCGCATCCACACGACGCGCCCGGCCGCGTTGTCCGGGAGGTCCACGTCGGCGAACGCCACCGCGTCGGCATCGAGCGGGCCCGCCGGTAACGCGAAGTCCTCGAGGTTGTCCGACCGCTTGCGGAGCGCGCCGTCGAGCGTCCGGACCTCGAAGTACGCATCGGCGAGCACCAGAGCCGCGTCGCCGCCGTCGAACTTGAGGCGGCCGCGTTCGTGCGTGACCAGCGTGGCGAGCGACCGCGCGCGAGACTCGAGACGAGCGTCGAACGCGCGGGTGAGGCTTGCCTCCTCGATCCAGTAGACGGCGGCGCCACCCACGCTCAGTGTCACCGCGAGTCCACCGATGAGCGTTGCCAGCAGGCGTCCACGGATCGTCTTCACGATGCCGGCTCCTCGAGCACGTAGCCGAGGCCGCGGCGGGTCGCGAGGACCGGCCGCTCTCCGGACCCGATCTTCTTTCGCAGCGTGCACACGAGCCGGTCGACCGCGTTGCTCATCGGGAAGTTTCGCTCGCCGTAGAGGTGGTCCTCGATCTGGCGGCGGTCGACGATCTGACCCTTCCGGTAGGCGAGATACTCGATCAGCGCGTATTCCCGGCGGGAGAGCTGGGCGTCTCGGCCCGCCACCGTCACCACGCGGGCGGTCGTGTCGATGGTGAGCGGACCAACGCGGATGACCGGATTCTTCGCCTGGTACTTGCGTCGCACGAGCGCCTCGACTCGCGCCAGCAGCTCGTCGAACGCGAACGGCTTGACGAGGTAGTCGTCCGCCCCGTCCCGCAGACCGTTGACGCGATCCTCGACTGCATCCCGCGCGGTCAGGATGAGCACGTGGGTCTCATCGCCGTTCTCCCGCAGCTCGCGGAGTGCGGTGAGCCCGTCGATCTTCGGCAGCATGAGGTCGAGGATGATCACGTCGTACTGGTTGTGGCGGGCGTACCGGAGACCCGCCTCGCCGTCGCCGGCGATGTCGACGCCGTACCCGCAGCGTTCCAGCCCCGCGCTCAACGAGTCCTGAAGCCGGCGCGAGTCTTCGATCAGCAGCACGTGCATGACGCATGACCTCTGAGCAATCGAGCGTGCCGGCTTCCGCATCGACGCACCGGCGACCTCCTTTCAACATACCCCGCCCCCGGCTCCGGATCGGCGCGAAACCGCTCTTTTCAACGCTCGGTCATCGATCCGTCATGCGCATGCCCGCACCAGGCCATACGGTGATGCCGATCATCCACCCGATCGCATCCTCGCTTCGGACGAAGAGGGGGTGCTTTGCGTCGACCGGCCGGGCGACGCCGAGGTTCTGTACCGGGCTGCTAAGCTGCGTCCATGACCGGACTCAGCTCCATCTCGTGCGTGATCGTCGTCGCCATGACGATGGCCGCAGCCGGACCGCCCGCCGGACCGGGAGCGCCGGTGCCGGTGCCGGCGCCCGCGACCATCGACCAGCTCGATCCGCCGCGACGCCTCGGCGCGCGATCCGTCGCAGCGCTCCACACCCGGGAGATCATCCCGGACGTCGTCATCGTTCCCGACGCCGCCTCGTACCTGGGGGCGATCGAAGCGTGGACCAGCGATCGGTTCTGGCCCGTCCTCATCGACGACGGCTCGCTCGAAGCCCGCGACGACATCGCGCGTTTCGTCCGCGGGTTCGCGCCGCGGCGGGTCGTGCGGTGGTCCGGTCGCGACCGCGTGTGGCCGGAGACGCCGGCCGGGCGGGTCGTCGCCGTCGAGCGGGCCCTCGCGCGGGCATGGGATCTCGAGGAGGGGACCGGCGGCGGGGCGTCCTTCGCCGGCGCACTCGACGCCCTCGGGGTCACGCCGGCCGGGGTGGTCGTCGCCGGCGCGAACGACCCGGCGTGGACGGCGGCGCTGGCGCTCGCCGCCGGGCGCGCGCAGCCGATCGCCTGGCTCGAGACGACCGTCGACTTCGGTGGCGTCTATTCCCCGCTCGAAGCGGCCGGGTTGCAGGCCCGGGTCGAGGCCTTGGTCGCCGCGACCGGACGCTCGTGGGAGACGCTGGGCGACGAGGTCGACGCGGTCACGCTCTGTCTCAACGCCCCGAGCCGGATCCGGACGGCGCCCGACACGTGGCTGGCCACCACCGATCATCTCGGCCGCACCGGCGCCGGCGATCGAGAGCGTTGGGCCTGGTTCGGTCAGGTGCCGGGGCAGCCGGCCCGCGCCGCCTACGCCGCCATGTGCGCGATGTTCATCACGCCCCGCTCCGCTTGGCTGTTCGATGGGTATCCGGTCGAGACGCCGTACACGACGTGGGACGCAACGACGGCGGCCGAGCCGCTGCGCGAGCGTGGGATCGAGATCACGCTCTTCGACAACCCCGACGCAAGCCTCCGGACGTGGCGGATGGCGGCGTCGCGTCCGATCGACGCCGGCTTGGTCTTCGTCAACACCCACGGCGATCGCGGCGACTTCAACCTTCATCCCGGTCGCGCATCAGCCGGCGACGTTCCGATCCTGAACGTTCCCGCGGCGGTGTACATGGTGCACTCCTGGTCGGCGGCCAACCTCGCGTCCCGACGGACGGTGGGGGGCCGGTGGCTGGAGCGTGGCGTGTTTGCGTACTTCGGCTCCGTGCAGGAGCCGTACCTGCAGTCGTTCGTCCCGACGCCGGTGGTGACCGCGCGGCTGGCCGCGGGCTATCCCTGGGGAGCGGCGGTCCGTCTCGAGCCGTCGCCGCCGTGGAAGCTCGCCACGGTCGGCGATCCCTTGTTCACCGGTCTGCCGCGGCCGCCGCGGGTCGACGAGCCGCTCCCGCTCGTGGGCGCCGAACCGCTGGAGGCGACGCTCCGGCGGGAGCTCGCACAGAAGAGTTTCGCGGTGGTGGTCGACACGCTGGCGATGCTCGGCCGCGACGACGAGGCAGCGCAGCTTGCCATCGCCCTCCTCCGTGACCGGCCGGAGCAATACACGCCGGACGTTGCGCGACGGTCGATCCTGCCGCTCTTCCGCTCTGGACGCGGTATGGAGATCCCGGCCGCGGTGGAGCGGATCGGCTTCTCTCATCGCCGCGATCGCCGCCTGCTCGACGCCATGTGGTTGTTTGCCGCACCACGGCTGGCCGCCTTCGATGGGGCCACGCTCGACACGTTCGCTCGTCACCTCCGGCCGGATCAGGTGGCGGTTGACGCGCTCGATCTTGCCCCGGTCCTGCGGCAGCGGGTCGGGCCGGCGGCAGCCCGCGACCTGCTCACGTCGGCGATGTCGAAGGAATCCAGCCGGCGTGGGCGACGCAACCTCGAACGGGCGTTGCGGTCGCGTTGACCGCTTGACCTCGACGGACACGACACCCGACCCCCCCAGGAGCAGATCGATGGCAGGAGCAGTGTTCAGCGACGCCGGCATCGCCCGGTACGAACTCGAGATCGAGATCGACGCCCCGCCCGACGCCGTCTGGTCGGCCCTCGTCGACGAGACCAACGCGTGGTGGCTTCCGGACTTCCACATGATGGGGTCCGGTTCGGTGGTCACGTTCGAGCCACACGCCGGCGGCGGGCTCATCGAGAAGCACGCGGACGGCGGCAGCCTGTTGTGGTACACGGTGCAGTGGATTCGGCCCGCCGATCGCACGGTCTATCTTCTCGGCAACATCGCGCCCGACTGGGGCGGGCCGACGTGCTCGCACTTCAAGCTCCTCGTCGAGGCTCGCGGAGACGGCAGCGTGCTCCGGGCCACCGACGCGCACCTGGGCAACATCGACGAAAAGAACCTGGGCAGCCTGGCGAGCGGATGGACCACGCTGTTCACGGACGGCTTGCGCGCCTTCGTGCAGGAAGGCGTGCGACACGACTGATCCAGATCGCCGGCCGCCGGCCGAGAAATCACGGCGGTTTGGACCTATCATGTGTCCCGGCAACCCCGCGACGCTCGGCCCGCACACGCAGAGCCGGGCGTCGCTCGATCCTGACGCGGATGGAAAGGACCGCTCCCTTGAGCAAGCCCTCGGATCTCACTCTCCGGTTCCTGCGCGCGGCCGAACAGGGCCGATTCCACGTCGCCAAGATGCTCCTGGACGGGGGCGCCGACGTCCACGCGCGGGGTCACAACGGCGAGACGGTCCTGCACAGCGCCGCCGGCGACGGACAGTCGGAAATGGTGAGCTACCTGCTGACCCTGCTGGAGGAGGTCGACGTCCGGGATGGGACGGGGGGCACGCCGCTGCACTGGGCCGCCCGCCAGCACGAGATCGCCACGGCCAAGGTGCTGCTCGAGCACGGTGCCGACCCCGAGGCCACGGACAAGCAGTCACAAACGCCGTTGCACGGCGCGGTCGAGCGTTGCGCCACGGCGCAAGAAGACTCCGAAACTCGCAGCGAGTGCGAGATCGCCCACCTGCTCGTCGACCGCGGTGCGAACGTCAACACGAGCGATGAGCAGGGCCGCACTCCGCTGCACGCCGCGGCCGAGAACGGCCTGGTCGACATGGCCAAGCTGCTCCTCGAGAACGGGGCCAAGGTCGATGTCGCCTCCGACGACGGCGAGACCGCCCTCCACCTGGCGGCGGAGGGCACGCACAAGGACATCGTCGCCGCGCTCCTGGAGGCCGGCGCCGCGGTCAACCAGAAGGACAAGGCCGGCCGCACGCCCCTGCACCGCCACCTCGCCTCGAGCCGCCGACGCAAGGCCATCGTCGATCTCCTCCTGTCCAACGGCGCCGACGTGAACGCCGCCGACAAGAAGGGACGCACCGTCCTCCACGAGGCGGCCGCGCGGAACCCGCGGGATCCGCTGGCGGAGCTGCTGCGGAAGCATGGCGCGGTGGACTCGGACGAACCGGAGTAACGCCGGACGCGGACGCGGACCCCGGACCCCGGACACGGACCCGGGCACGGACGCGGACACGGACACGGACGCGGACACGGACACGGACACGGACGCGGACACGGACACGGACACGGACCCGGACCCGGACGCGGACGCGGACCCGGACCCGGACGCGGCCGCGGACCCGGCCCCGGACACACATGAGAGCAGCCCTCTACGCCTCTTTCGCCGGTCCCATCACAATCACCAACGTCGACGACCCCACCCCGCCCCGTGACGGTGTCGTCATCGAGGTACGTGCGACGGGTGTGTGCCGCAGCGACTGGCACGGGTGGATGGGGCACGACCCGGACATTCGGCTTCCGCATGTGCCGGGGCACGAGCTGGCCGGCGTGGTGGCGGCCGCGGGACCCGATGTGACGCGGTGGCGGGCGGGCGACCGGGTGACCGTGCCGTTCGCGGTTGGGTGCGGACGCTGCCCGACCTGCCGGCGGGGCGACACGCACATCTGCGACAACCACTTCCAGCCCGGCTTCACGGCCTGGGGTTCGTTCGCGTCGGCCGTCGCCATCCCGTACGCCGACATCAACCTCGTCGCGTTACCGGCGGACGTCGACTTCGTCGAGGCCGCGAGCCTCGGGTGCCGCTTTGCGACGGCATATCGCGCCGTCCGGACGCAGGGGCGGGTGCGCGAGGGCGAGTGGGTGGCCGTGCACGGCTGCGGGGGAGTCGGGTTGTCGGCGATCATGATCGCGCGTGCCCTCGGGGCGCGGACCGTCGCCGTGGATGTCGAGCCGGAGACGCTGACGCTGGCGCGGTCACTAGGAGCGGACATGCTCGTCGATGCCCGCGGCGGTCTCGACGTGCCGATGGCGGTCCGCGACGGAACGGGGGGTGGCGCCCATGTCTCGCTCGACGCACTCGGATCGCGCGTGACCTGCCGCAACTCGATTGCCTGCCTGCGCAAACGCGGGCGTCACGTGCAGGTCGGTCTGATGGTGGCCGACGACCGCACTCCACCGATCGCGATGGACCAGGTGATCGCACGCGAGCTGGAGATCCTCGGGAGTCACGGTCTGCCGGCCGACGCGTACGGATCCCTCATGGCGATGATCGAGGCGGGGCGGCTCCGGCCGCGGGACCTCGTGCATCGCACGGTCACGCTCGAGCAGGGCGTCGAGACGCTCGTCGCGATGGGCCGGACGTCGCCGCGTGGCGTGGTGGTCATCGAGCCGTGAGGCAAAGGAAGGGTCCGAGAACTCATTCCTGACAGGAAAGTCCGCAACTGCCTCACCTGCTCGTGGCCACGCGACGACGGTGGACTTGGTGGGGGATTGGACCCCGGAGCGCCGCCATGACTGATTCAAGACGACACGCCTTTACGTTGATCGAGCTGCTGGCGGTCATTGTGGTCCTGGCAATCCTCGCCGGCGTCGCTCTGCCGAAGTACTTCGACTATTCCAGTCAGGCGAAGGAAGCGGCGTGCAAGGGTGCGCTCGGCGGCCTCCGCGCCGGCATCGCCAACTACTACGCCAACGGCTCCCTCACCGGCAGCGCGCTTTATCCGACAACGGCGCAGCTCACCGCGGCGGGCACGGTGTTGCAGGAAGCCCTGCCGGAGAACCCGTACAACAGCCTCAACACGGTCGACGAGACCACGACCGCGCTCGACGCCACCAACCGCACGACCGACGGCACGACCGGCTGGCGGTACTACGTGGACAACGCGGTGACCCCGACCACGGTCGAGATCTGGGCGAACAGCGACGTCGACGACGGCACCGTCGACGAGCATTTGTTCTAGCCTCCCGCTCTTCCCAATCCTCCGAACGGTGCCACGGACAGCGAAGCGTCCGCGCCGCGCGTCGTCCGCCGCGCTGGGGAGTCAGGCACCCGCTCGCGCGGACACGGACACGGACACGGTCGCGGACGCGGACGCGGACACGGACACGGACACGGACACGGACACGGACGCGGACCCGGTCGCGGACGCGGACGCGGACCCGGACCCGGACGCGGGCACGGACGCGGACCCGGACCCGGT
>JABDLI010000174.1 GCA_013003065.1 Phycisphaerales bacterium
GTCCGTGTCCGTGTCCGCGTCCGCGTCCGCGTCCGCGTCCGTGTCCGCCTTACCCGCTTCCGCTGAACTCGTACAGCGTCGGCGCGCCCGGGCCCACGGGAATCCCCAACGCGAAGACCCAGAGATAGAAGAACACGATCCAACCGACGAGAAAGAGCAGGCTGTAGGGCAGCATCGTCGCGATGAGCGTGCCGATGCCGAGGTTGCGGTCGTAGCGGCAGGCGAAGGCCAGGATCAGACCGAAGTAGCTCATCATCGGCGTGATGATGTTGGTCGTGCTGTCGCCGATGCGGTAGGCGGCCTGGATCACCTCGGGGCTGTACCCGATCGTCATGAGCATCGGCACGAAGATCGGCGCGGTGACCGCCCACTGCGCGCTCGCGCTGCCAAGCATGAGGTTGACGAAGCAGCACATCAGAATGAACGGGATGAAGACGAGCGCGTTGTCGAGGCCGATCGCGACGAGGGTGTCGGCGCCGACGACGGCGAGAATGGCGCCGAGGTTCGTCCACTTGAAGAATGCGACGAACTGGGCGGCGAAGAAGACCAGAACGATGTACAGCCCCATCGAGCTCATCGCGGCCGCCATGCCGTCGATGATGTCGCGGTCGCCCCGCATCGACCCCACGCTTCGGCCGTAGACGAAACCGGGAATGACGAAGAATATGAAGATCATCGCGACGATGCTGCGGAGGAAGGGCGACGGCATGAGTGTGTTCTGGGTGGGATCGCGCAAGACGCCCCACAGGGGGACGACGGACGTCACGCGGTTGATCGTGCCCTTGAGTCCCTCCGTCACCGGAATGCCGACGGGTTTGGCCGTCCCGGGGTCTTCCGCCGCGCTCGCCTCCGCCGCGGCCAGCTCGTCCGCCGACCACGAGGCGGCCTCGGTGACGGTCGTGCCCGGACCGAGGAGGACCGCGTTGGTGAACTGCGGTCCCGCGAGAAGGACGAACAGGGCCGCCGTCAGGACCGCCGCCACGCCGGCATGACGCAGCCCGCGACGCTCGCCGGCGGTGAGCCGCTCGAGCGACGGGTTCTTCTCCACGGTCTCGTCGGCGCCGGCGGGATCGTAGACGCCGAGCCGCGGCTCGACGATTCGCGCGGTGACCCAGGCGCCGATGGTGGTGATGAGGAACGTGCTGCCGATCATGAAGTACCAGTTGACGGCCGCGTGCACTTCATAGGACGGGTCGATGAACCGCGCGGATTCCTCCGTGATTCCGGCGAGCAGGGGATCGACCGTCCCGATGAGGAGGTTCGCGCTGTACCCGCCGGAAACGCCGGCGAATGCCGCGGCGAGTCCGGCGAGCGGATGCCGCCCGACGGAGTGGAAGATCACGGCCGCGAGTGGAATGAGCACCACATAGCCCATCTCCGACGCCGTGTTGCTGAGGACGCCGGCGAAGACGACGACCACCGTAATGAGGTTCGGCGGCGCCGAGAGCACCAAGCCGCGAATCGCGGCGCCGAGCAACCCGCTCTTCTCGGCGACGCCGACGCCGAGGAGCGCGACCAGCACCGTCCCCAGCGGCACGAAGCCCGTGAAGTTCGTCACCAGGTTCGTGAACATCCACCGGATGCCGTCGCCGGTCATCAGGCTCTTCGCGACGATCAACCCGCTGGCGTCGCGGCCCTTCGCGCCGTCCGGACGCGGGTCGTCGACCTGCACGTCGAGAATCCCGCACAGCCCACTCACGAGCACGATGGCGAGCGCGAAGAGCGCGAAGAGCGTGACGGGATGGGGGAGCAGATTGCCGAGCCACTCGACGACGGCCAGAAACCGCGCGAACGCGCCGCGGGGCTTGGCGGGATCGGGGCGAGCGGGGTGGGAGGCGGGAGAGGGGGGCTGCTCGGTCATGCGGCGAGGATAGCAGGCGGGGACGCAGGCGCGCGGACACGGTCGCGGACGCGGTCGCGGTCGCGGGCACCGACACGGACGCGGCCACGGCCACGGACACGGTCGCGGACCCGGACGCGCACGCGGACACGGACGCGGACACGGACCCGGACACGGACGCGGACCCGGACGCGGACCCGGACACGGACGCGGACACGGACGCGGACGCGGACGCGGACCCGGACACGGACGCGGACCCGGACACGGTCGCGGACCCGGACACGGTCGCGGACCCGGACGCGGACCCGGACCCCCAGCCTACCCCCCAACCCGCTCCCGTCGCCCCTCCGTCTTCCGCAACTCGAACACGTCGAACAACCGTCCGTGCTGGTCGATCGCCTGAAACTCCAGGTGATCACCGAAGACGGCCACGTACACGAGATGGTGGGACCGAGTCTTCTTGTGCCCGAACCAGGTGTTCGTCGGGTCGAAGTCCTCGAGGTGACCGCCGCCGCCCGCGGTCGTCACGTAGACGACACCGCCTTCTTCGTACGGCGTCACGCGGCCGCCCCGGATCGGAAACGTGCGTTCGTAGTCGTGAACGTGGCCGGAGAAGCAGATGTCCACCCCGGCGCGTTCGAGCAGTGTGATGATGTTCTGGACGTTGGGGTCGCCGCGTTGCGAGACGGTCTCGTGCGTGTCGCCGTAGTCGTTGGAGTCGGAGGTGTAGGGCGGCTGGTGAAGGACCGCGAATTTCCACGTCGCCGTCGAGGCGGCGAGCGCGTGGTCGAGCCAGGCGAGCTGTGCCGATCCGGGAGCGAGCTTGCGGTTGCCGTCGATCATGAAGAATTCGGCGTTGCCGAACGTGAACGCGTAATACGACTCGGGCTCCGGAAGGTCCATGTAGTCGTAGTAGTGCGGGGCGTCCTGCTCGTGGTTGCCGAGGACGGGCATCAGCGGCACCCGGCTGATCAGCGGCTGCATGGCGGGGAAGAAATGGCCCGTCCAATCGGACTTGACGGTGCCGGTGTCGACAAGATCGCCGGCGTGCACCGCGAGGTTGGGCCGGTGCATGTAGGCGAGATCGGAGACGCGTTTGGCGACGTCCGCCTGCGACTGCGTGTCGCCGATCGCGACGAAGGTGAACGATCGGTCGTCGGTGACGGCGGTCCGGAACGAGCGGTCGTCGTATTGGAGCGTTTCGCCGCGGAAGTCGCGGACGGAGACGCGGTAGAAGTACTTCTCGTTCGGCCGCAGTCCCTGGAGCCGAACGTGGTGGAGCTGCGCCGAGCGTGACGAACGCTCGATCCGCCGCTCCGAACCGGTCTCGTGCCAGCACTCGAGCGTGGCGTCGGTGGGGACCGTCGTCTCGAACGTCACCGACATCGCCTCGTGCGTGGGCCAGGTGAGAAAGGGATCGACGAGCCAGGCGAGCGTCGTGTCCACCCACGGTGGGAGCTGGCCCAGACCGGCGGGCTCGGCCGCCCAGCTTCGAATCTCCGCCGGCGTCATCGCGTGATCGACGAGCCGCACGAAGCGGAGGCGGCCGTCGTGCCGGTGGTGTTCGTTCGTGTCGCGGTACGCGCCGATCACGAACGGTGCCTCGAGGTCGTAGAGAAGAGCGCCGGATTGCGCGTGCGTGGTCGCGCGGAGCTCCCCATCGACGAAGAGATGACAGGCGTGTCCGTCGTAGGTCGCCGCGACGTGATGCCACCGGCCGATGTCGTAGGTGTGTTCGCCCGCGGCGAGGTAGGTCAGGTGACCGTTGCCGTCGTCGGCGCCCTCGGTCGAGAGGGCGATCGTGAAACGCTGCTCGTCGTAACCCAGGACCCATCCCTTTTCGAGGTCGCCGTCGTCGCGCACGCACCCGATGATGCCGCCCCAGCGGAGGGGCCGGTCGATCGACACCCACGCCCCGACCGTGAACGCCCGCACGGGCAACGCCGATGGCAGGTCGGCCCCGCGTTCGGTGATCGTCAGCTCGGTCGTCGTCCCGTCGAGAATCAGCCCGCCGCCGCGGCCATCGGCACCGAACTCGAGCGTGCCGGCGACTTGGAGGGAGGGCGTGCCGGCGCGGGTCGCGAACCCCCGTTCGGCGAGATCCGGTGAGAACGACCAGGCAGCGTCACCTGCCGCGATCGGGATGAGCGTCAAAGCGATCGAAGCTGCAATCATGGTGACTCCTCGAGCGACGCCGCAGCATACCAACCGCCGGTGGGGCCCCTGGCCAACCCTTGCGAGGTGCCCCTGGAATCAGGTCGACGAACCGACAATCACGCAAACTTGTAAACGGACACGGCCGCAGCGACCGACAGGTCGAAGAGCCTTGCACAGGAGCCACCCATGTTCGCCACACTCTCTCGAAGCTGGGAATTCGCCAAGATCAGCTACGGCATCATCTGGGACTTCAAGAAGCTCGTGATCTTCCCTGTCCTCTCCGGTGCGGCCGCCCTGGCCGTCATGGCGAGCTTCGTGCTTCCCCTCTGGGGAACCGGCACGCTGGAGGAGTGGATGGCCTTCGTCGCCGACGATGCCGTGGCCCCCACGACGGCCGACCACGTGACCATGTGGGGCACGCTCTTCCTCTTCTACTTCTGCAGCTACTTCGTGATCGTTTTCTTCAACAGCGCGTTGACCGCGTGCGCGATGAAGGTCGTCAACGGCGAAGCGCCGACGGTGGGCGACGGGTTGACGCTGGCTGCGAAGCGGCTGCCGCAAATCGCGGCGTGGGCATTCGTGTCGGCGCTCGTGGGCGTTGCCCTCCGGGCCGTCGAGAACGTGAACGAGAAGGCGGGCCGGTTCGTCGCCGCCATCCTCGGCTCCGCGTGGAGTGCGTTGACCTACTTCGTCGTACCGGTCCTGGTCATGGACGGGGTCGGACCGGTGGCGGCGGTCAAGTCGTCCGTCGGCACATTGAAGTCGACGTGGGGAGAGGCCCTGGTCGGGGGCTTCTCGATGGGCTTTCTCTCGTTCCTGATCATGCTTCCGCTGCTGCTCGTCCTGGGAGCGATCGTCTTTGCGGCCGTGGCCGCGGGCAACACCGTCGGGATCGCAGCGGCCGTGGCCGTGGCCGTCGTGCTGGTGATTCTCGCGACCGCCGTGACGAGCGCCGCCGACGTGGTCTTCAAGGCGGTCCTGTACAACTACGCGACGGGGCGGTCGGTGCCCGCGAATGTCGACACCTCCCACTTCGCCGAGGCGTTTCACACGAGCAACTGAGACGGGGGGCCGGCGCCCCTCGGCGCGGGCGGTTCGACAAAGAAAGCCCCGGCTCTTCGGAGAGCCGGGGCTGCTTCGGTCGGGGTGGGGCGAGGCGGCGTCACTCCGGGGTGGCGACGTCGGCCGGCTCTTCCGGGGCCGGGTCCGGCGGCACCTCGATCTCGAGGGGCTCGGCGGGCGAGCCATCCTTGCCGGCAGCGCGCTTCGAGCGTTTCTTCTCCGCCTTTTCCGCCTTCTTCTGTTCGCGCTGGCGTTTTGTGAACGTGTGTTGGCTCTTGCGGGCCACGGCGACTACCAGCCGCCTCCACGCCGGCCACCCCCGCCACCACGGTCCGTCTTGGCCCGGGCTTCGTTCACGTTGAGGGTGCGTCCGTCGAGCTCCTTCCCGTTCATCGCTTCGATCGCGGCGCGAGCGGCGCTGTCGGGCATGGACACGAAAGCGAAGCCGCGGGGCCGGCCGGTGTCCCGGTCGGTGATGACCGCGACATCCTCGACATCGCCGTGGGCGGCGAATGCACTCCGGAGTGTCTCTTCACTGGTGTCGAAGCTCAGGTTTCCAACGTAGATCTTCACGGCAATGTCTCCAAACTCGTGAGGGGCGTTCGGAACGAATCTCCGAACGTATGGAATCCTTCGAAAACGCGGGGAGTTCTCCTCGCGTCGTTCACGCTCAGCGACGGGATCTCTTGCCCGAGGTCGATCGTGAGCGTGGCGTCTTCGCGCGGCCGCGTCCGCGTCGTCCTCCGGACGGCGACCGTCGCGATGCAGCGGACGATCCGGAGCGTGTTTCGGACCGGGTCGGCCGCGGATGCGACGCGACGGCGATGTCCGATTCGTCCCGGGCGACCTCGATGTCCGCGTTGATGAGCCGCTCGATGGCCCGCAGGTGATCGAGCTCGTCCGGATCGCAGAACGACACCGCGATCCCGGACGCACCCGCGCGAGCGGTGCGTCCGATGCGATGCACGTACGTTTCGGCAATGTTCGGCACGTCGTAGTTGACGACGTGCGTGATCTCGTCCACGTCGATGCCGCGGGCGGCGATGTCGGTGGCGACGAGCACCGGGGTGTCGCCGGATTTGAAGCCGTCCAGGGCGCGGGTCCGCGCGTTCTGCGACTTGTTTCCGTGGATGGCTGCCGCGTGGACGCCCGCGCGACGCAGGTTCCGCACCACGCGGTCCGCACCGTACTTGGTTCGGGTGAAGACGAGCGTTCGCCCGCGGTCGGCTCGCTGCAGCAGACGCTCGAGCAACGCGGGCTTGCTCTTCTTGGCGACGAAGTACACGGACTGGGCGATGGCCTCCACCGTCGAGGACTCGGGCGTCGCCTGCACCGCAATCGGATCCCGCAGGACCGAGTCGGCGAGCTGGCGGATCTCGGCCGGCATCGTCGCGGAGAAGAGGAGCGTCTGGCGTTTGGCCGGCAGACACTCGACGACCTTGCGGATGTCGCGGATGAAGCCCATGTCGAGCATGCGGTCGGCTTCGTCCAGCACGAAGATCTCGATCGCACGCAGGTCGACCAGTCGCTGGTTCATCAGGTCGAGCAGACGACCGGGTGTCGCGACGATCACGTCGACGCCGGCCCGCAACGCCGCGACCTGACGCACCTGGCTGACGCCGCCGAAGATCACGGCGTGCCGCAACCGCAGCGAGCCGCCGTAGGTTCGAAAGCTCTCGTAGATCTGGGTCGCCAGCTCGCGGGTCGGAGCGAGGACAAGCGCGCGGGGGCGTTGGGCGAGGCGGCCGGGACGGGTGTGATGGCCCTTGCGGCGGCCGTTCCCGGCGGGAGCGCCGGCTCCGTTCGCCAGCCGGTGGAGGATGGGAAGTGCGAAGGCGCCGGTCTTGCCGGTGCCGGTTTGTGCGCAGCCCAGCACATCCTTGCCGGCGAGGACCGGCGGGATGGCTTGGGCTTGGATCGGGGTGGGGGTCTCGTACCCTTCAGCGGCCACCGCACGAACGATGGGCTCGGCGAGCCGCAGTTCATCGAATCTCATAACGGGGTTGTTCTCGGAGTCCGGAGTGTTCGGGCTTCCGGTGCCCTCGACGCCGATGTGTCTCCGGACGCGAGCCGCCCTCGTAAAACCACCGTCACCGAATGTCTTCCAGTGGCACTTGTGGTCCACGGAGATGGAAAGAGGATAGGGGGCAAGCAGGGGCGAGTCCAGATGGCCACCGATCCGCCCCGCCCCCGGAGTCCCGGAATCTCTCGGGGCCGCGGCACCTACCATCGAGAGCACGCCCCCCCCCAAAGGACCCGCCCCATGCCTTCGCCCGTGGACGCCCTGGTGCTGGACTTGCTCGAGTGGATCGGCCCGGGCCCCCGTCCCTACTCGGAAGTGATGGACGCCTGGCGGACATCGTGCCCCCGCCTCCCGGTGTGGGAAGAGGCCAACGAGCGGGGGTTCATCCGGCAACACCGTGCGCCGGATGGTCGCGTTGTTTCGGTGACGGAGTCGGGGCTTGCACATCTGCGGGCGAGGCGGGTCATGGGGGGATGACGCGGGAGCGGGCGCGGGCGCGGACCCGGACGCGGACACGGTGCCGGGCACGGACGCGGACGCGGACGCGGACCCGGAC